>JAJPHU010000064.1 GCA_021325115.1 Planctomycetota bacterium
ATCCGTCTGATTCTGCCGGATGAGACGGGGTTTGTCTTCCCGATGCTGGTGCCGTGGAAGCCGGCGGCTGTGGTTTTTTCGCTGGCAGTGGTTCTGGCCGCGCTGGTAGGTCTATGGCCGGCCTACCACGCCACGCGGCTGCGCATCGCCGAAGCTATTGCCTACGAGTGATGCTGCCCATCCGAGCGTCGCTTGATGCATCTTCCGCAACCGCTTACAATGAGGTAGACTTTGGGCGTGGCATGGCGGCGAAGTTTTCGCCCCCGCCCCAATGTCAAGAAAACCCAAGTCGGGAGTATACAATGAGTTACGGTTACGAATATCCTGTCGCTCGTGCGGCTAGCAGTGAACGAGCGCTGTTCATTCGCCGCACCTATGCGCATTTGGCCGGCGCCATCCTCGCTTTTATGGGCATCGAAGCGTTGTTGTTAAACGTTGTCGGTGCCGAACAGGTTTTCGGCTTGCTGGGCACCTCACGCTTCAGCTGGCTGATCGTCTTGCTGGCTTTCATGGCGGCCGGTTGGGTTGCTCGCGCCTGGGCCCACTCGGACTCCGCGCCGGCCATTCAATATCTGGGTCTGGGGCTGTATGTCGTCGCCGAAGCGGTCATCTTCCTGCCTCTGCTTTATTTGGCCACGAGATTGACCGATCCGCAGGTCATTCCCACGGCCGCCATTATGACCTTGGCTGTCTTTGGCGGCTTGACTCTCGCGGTCTTTGTGACCCGAAAGGACTACACGTTCTTGGGGCCAATCCTGAGTGTCGGCGTGATGGTCGCTCTGGGCGTCCTCTTCGCTGCCTGTCTCTTCGGATTCAGCCTTGGCATGCTCTTCTCGTTTGCGATGGTAGCGTTGGCCTCCGGCTATATTCTCTACGACACCTCGAACGTGATGCTGCACTATCGCACGGATCAACACGTCGGTGCGGCCCTGGAATTGTTCGCTTCTGTGGCCCTGTTGTTCTGGTACATTCTGCGTATCGTCATGGCCACGAGCAGCCGTGATTGAGCAGCGTTCGCAACATCTCGTTCCCACGCTCTGCGTGGGAACGAGATCAGCTTTGTGTGGGGCAATCACTTTTGCTGCGGTATATGCTCGAAGCACCATAATACGAAGTCGGTCTCTGGCTGCACGATTCCGAAGCGCTTCAGCTTGGAAGCGACTTGCCCTCGATGATAAGTCGTGTGATTGACCACTTGCCGCAGCACAGCCCACGGCGGCAGTGTCGCCGTGTGGCCGCGCCGCCGGTAGGTGACAAGAGTGGTCAGCCGCTCTGGCGTCAGAGTTGGCAGCAGCCGGTCGAACCGTTGGTAGGCCCGCTCGAGCAGCCGTTCGGCGTCGTCGATGGTCGCCACTTCAGCCTCGGTCGGAATGCTGTCGTCCGGATCGTTTTCCAGTCCCCGCAGCCATAGCTCTGTCACGACGGCGATGTGAACTACCGTCGAGCGGACGGATGACCAGCCCGGCACCGGCTCGGCGACGTATTGCTCCGGCGTCAACTTCCGGCAGGCGTCGAGCATCTTGGCGTTGGCCCATCGATTGAAGGCGAAGAGAGACGCGAAGTCGTCTTGCATGAGTTTCCTTCCTCCGTATGTTGAGACCGAATTCAAGGTAGTACGCGACGGGGACCAATCGGCAGCCTTATACCGGGCAGGGTGTTCTGCTTGACTGCCACTGTCACAATGTTGGAGATCTTCTTAATGTCTCCCTCAGCCAGAAGCAATACAGGGCCGGGAGGGCCGGGAGGCCCCTCTCCGATCCACATCTCGAAGGGACCGTGTTCGATGCCGAAGGACATGCCGCTCGCCTGAACAGTGCCCCTGGTTTGATTGCCAATACTCCGGAGTTCGGCCAGGTAATAATTTTGGCCCAATCCGCCAAATTTGGTAGCCTTGATAACCAGGAAGAGCCGCCTGCCTGCGGGATTGCCGGAGGTAAAGCGGTAATCGACCGTCACCTCCATCTGGGCGCCAAAGCCAGAGACCTTGCCGTTGGTCAACTCGGCAGCAAGCAGTCCCTGAGCCGGCAGGTTGACCGGCGGGACCATCGGCGGCAGAGGGATATCTGCCGGCCGCTGCGGCGGCGCCGGATTTTGGGCGGGGAGCGCTGGCAGATTGGCGTTGAAGGCCGCCGGCACCGGTTGGAGTTGTCGGGACCGCCCCCACGTCCAGATGGCAAAGCCGCCCAGTATCAGGATCAGTGCTCCCACTGTAACACAACCAGCGATTATCAAGGGGAGGATCGCGGCGTTGCTGTGCTTCTTGCGAGGCCGCCGGCGTGGCCGGGGCCGCTCCGTGATTTCGTCCTCCTCGTACCGGACTATCTGCTTGGCCGGACGTGGGGAAGTCTGAATCCTCTCATCGTCTTCTGCGCGAATGATAAAGACCTGCGCGCACGATTGGCAACGGACCCTCTTGCCCCGCATCGCGTCGGCGAGCCGGTAGCTTCTGTTGCAACCGGGGCAGGTGGCGGAAATCGACATGACGAACTCCTGAATCGAAGAAGCAGCGACGCGATTCGCACTCCGCTGGTGAACAGCCGGTGTCCATCGGCTGTTCGCCAGCGCGACTCCCCCAGCCAACGGCACAACACTCTAAAATACAACGCTCTAAGATACTGAATGTAACAGGGAGACCGCCTTTGTACAAGGATCTCGTGCGCAATTAGCGCCCCGGTTCGTGGATGCCTGGAAGTTCGGCCAGCTTGGGGCGCCGTGTGTGCCAGTCGGTGGCGCGCTCGAACAGACGTGCGATGCGCAGCAGCTTCTCCTCCTCGAATGGTGCAGCCAGGATTTGCAGTCCGATTGGCAATCCTGTCTTCGTGAAACCGCAGGGGATGCTGATGCCGGGCAGGCCAGCCAGGTTGGCGCTGATGGTGTAGATGTCGGCCAAATACATCGCCAGGGGATCGGTGATGCGCTCGCCAATTTTGAAGGCTGGCGTCGGTGAGGTCGGCCCCACGATGGCGTCGCAGCGCGTGAACGCCTGGGCGAAATCGTCGTGGATCAGCCGCCGTATCTTGAGCGCCTTGAGATAATAAGCGTCCTTATATCCGCTGGAAAGCGCATAGGTCCCGAGCATGATACGGCGTTTGACTTCGGCGCCGAAGCCCTCACCGCGCGAACGGCAGTACATATCGATGAGATCCTGGTGTTCGGTCGAGCGATGGCCGAAGTGAACGCCGTCATAGCGGGCCAGGTTGCTCGACGCCTCGGCCGTGGCCACCAGATAATACGCAGCGATGGCATACTTGCTGTGCGGCAACTTTATCTCTGCGATCTTGGCGCCGAGACTTTCATAGACCTTGAGGGCCTCGCGCACGCTCTGCTCGACTTCGGCATCGAGTCCCGCCTCGAAATGTTCGCGGGCAATCCCAAGAGTCAGCGGCCGGACGGGCTGCTCGACCGTTTGCCGGCAGGCCGGGACAGGGCGATTGACGCTGGTGCTATCGCGTGGATCATGGCCGGCGATGGCATCAAGAAGCAGGGCGGCGCCGGTCACATCGCGGCTGAGTGGACCGATCTGGTCGAGCGAGCTGGCGAAAGCGACGAGTCCGAAGCGCGACACCCGGCCATAGGACGGTTTCAGGCCGACAATGCCGCACAGTGCCGCTGGCTGTCGAATGGAGCCACCGGTATCCGAGCCGAGCGCCAAAGGCACTTCGCCGGCCGCCACCGCCGCTGCCGAGCCGCCGCTGGAGCCGCCGGGGATACGCTCCAGGTCCCACGGATTGCGTGTGATCTGGAAGGCACTGTTCTCCGTAGACGACCCCATTGCAAATTCGTCCATGTTGGTGCGGCCAATCAACACGGCATCGGCTTGACGCAGCCGGCTGATGACGTGGGCATCGTAAGGCGGGCGATAGGTTTGCAGCATCTTGCTGGCGCACGTTGTCGGTTGGCCACGCACGCAGAGATTGTCCTTGATCGCCACCGGCACACCGGCCAACGGACCGAGCGGCTCGCCTCGTTGTCGCCGCACATCGACGCGCCGCGCTTGTTCTAGAGCGCCGGATTCATCGACGTGGAGAAAAGCGCGAACCTGTGGATCGCGCTGACGGATCGCTTGCAAGAATTCGTGGGTCAGCGTCTCGGCAGAGATTTCCCGGCACGCGAGAAGAGCGGACAATTCGGTGACAGTGCGTTCCAGCATGGGAGGGAATCCTAACGAGCCGGAAACGTAAGCGACGGCAAAGCATCCCTCGCTATACACTTCCGACTCGTCTTGGCGTTAATCCAGCACAGCCGGCACCCTGTAGAAATCGCCGCGGCGTTGCGGGGCGTTGGCCAGCGCCTCGGCGGCCGGCAACGATGGCGCCGCTTCATCTTCCCGGAAGACATTGTGGATCGCCAAAGCGTGCGCCATCGGTTCGACGCCGTCGGTATTGACCTGTTTCAGCTGATCGACGTAAGCCACGATGGCACTCAGCTGACGCGTCATGGTCTCCAGCTCCGCCTCGGTCAGTTGTAGGCGTGCCAGGTGCGCCACCCACTGAACTTCTTGGGCCGTCAACGACATGGCCACCTCGCCGGCAATTACAAGGTAGTCGGCATCTGGAAGGGCCGGCGCCGCTGCGGACGCTGAACACGACCGCTGCGGATGCACTGCACGCACACACGCAGACGCTTCACCGAGCCGCCGACCTGACATTGAATGGTCTGCAAATTGGGGACAAAAGCGCGGCGGCTAATGCCGGTGACTTTACGACCGACACCGCCCAGATACTTGGCCTTGCCGCGGCGAGCGTAGTGATTGCCCAGCACTGGCTTCTTGCCGCACACTTCGCATTGCATGCCCATGATCGCTCTCCATCTTTCGAGGAAAATGTTAGTATAGCGGAGCAACGCCGCTTGACAAGACGCGAGGAACATGCCGGCAGGGCCTTCAATTATCCGGATTAAGGGACCCGCGAAAAGAGAGGGCGGCGATTCGCTATACTATCCGCATTGCATCGGCAATCTATGCAAGGGAGGTTCCCTCATGTCGAATCGACCATCCGAACGCCCATCGGACGTACGGGGCCATCTGGACGATTGGGAAGAGGCGCTGCTCAGCCGCTATCCGCCCGGCAGCAAGCCCAAGGAAGCATTCCGCGCTTATCGGGACGAGGTGCGGCCGACTGTCAAGGAGTTTTATCGTCTCAATCACCGTTATCAGACGCTCGATTTTGTGTTGGCCAAGAAGCGGGAATATCTGCCGCCGCGTCGCCGACGCATGGGAGTCTGGGAGGCGATGGAATTTCTCAATACGCTTATCGATGACAGTGATCCCGATACAGAATTAAGCCAGATCGAGCACCTGCTGCAAACGGCGGAAGCCATCCGCCGCGACGGCCGGCCGCGCTGGTTCATCCTGACCGGGCTGATTCACGATCTCGGCAAGATCCTATGTCTCTTTGGTGAGCCGCAGTGGGCCGTCGTCGGCGATACTTTTCCGGTTGGCTGCGCTTTCTCCACGCACGTTGTCTTTGCGGAATTCTTCGACGAGAATCCGGATCGGCAGATTCCTCAATATCAGACGCCATGCGGCATCTACGAAGAGGGCTGCGGCCTGGACCGCGTCCATCTCTCCTGGGGTCATGATGAATATCTGTATCAGGTGGTTAAAGATTATCTACCTGAAGAAGCGTTGTACATGATCCGCTATCATTCTTTCTACGCCGCTCATCGGGAAGGAGCGTATGGCCAGCTGATGAACGACCACGATCGCAAGATGTTCGCCTGGGTACGTGCCTTCAATCCTTACGATCTGTATTCAAAGGCCGAATCGCGGCCTGATGTCGCGGCGTTGCGGCCCTTCTACGAAGAATTGATTGCCGAATTCTTCCCTCCAACCCTCACCTGGTGAGCGACGATTTTGCTTGAAACACCGATCGAATCAGAGTGTAATGGAAGGGTCGCTTATTAGGGAGACCCGCCATGAATCGGTCTATCTCGTTGCACGGAAGGCAAGCTCCTTGGACCCGTCGTCGCTGGCTGGGCGGCTGCGGCGTGGGATTGCTGGGTCTGTCGTTGCCGAGCTATCTCGCTCTGCGCAGTCAGGCGACGGAGCGAGCAGCGACCGGCACGGGTTTCGGCCGCGCGCGGGCCTGCATCGTCCTGTATTGTTGGGGTGGGGTCAGCCACCTCGATACCTGGGATCCCAAGCCGCACGCGCCGGCGGAGGTGCGCGGCGAATTCCAGACTATCGCCACCGCGGTCCCCGGCATTCGCTTTGGCGAACACCTGCCGCGGTTGGCGCGGCAGATGAAACGATTGGCTGTGGTGCGCTCGGTGCATCATCACTGCACGGGGCATGGCAAAGCGATGTACTGGAATCGCACGGGACATGCTCCCCCGCAGCCCGAAGTCGCCGCCAATCTGCCGCCTTCCGTTAATGATTGGCCGACGTTGGGAGCGCAGCTGGCACGGTTGCGGCAAGCCAGACGCGGCTTGCCGGGGACGGTGCAGCTTCCCTATCCATTGGTGGACAATGGCACCTTGCAGGCCGGCGATACGGCCGGCTGGCTGGGAAGTGCTTATGCCCCTCTGGTGGTGCGGCCCAATCGTGGCAAGCCGTATGGTGGCATCTCACGCGATCTGGGCAGCATGGTGTTTCGCTTGGCCGATGGGGTGGATGCCGGGCGCCTGAGTGCGCGTCGCGATTTAAGCCGGCGGCTCGATCATCTGCCGGCCGACAATGCCGGCGTGCGCGATTGGATACGCTTCCAGGAGCAAGCCGCCGACCTGCTGACGAACCCGCACATCCAGCGCACGCTCGATCTGGAGCGGGAACCGCCTTCGGTCCATGACCGCTATGGCGAGCATCTGTGTGGCCAAAGTCTGCTTTTGGCCCGGCGTTTGGTCGAGGCAGGCGTGCCGCTTGTCACGGTTGTCTGCGCTGCCGGCGACCTCAACGGCAGTGTCGGCGATCACTGGGACACACACGGCGACAACTTCAACCGCCTGAAAAACGCCCTCTTGCCGCCGTTGGAGCAGGGATCGTCGGCCCTGCTCGATGACCTGGCGGATCGCGGTTTGCTGGACACAACGCTCGTCGTGTGGCTGACCGAATTTGGCCGCACGCCGCGCATTATGGGCACAGGTCGCGATCATTATCCCTTCTGCTATTCGGTGGCGTTTGCCGGCGGCGGCATTCGCGGCGGCCAGGTCTACGGTCGCTCCGACAGCCAGGGCGCGCGCCCGCTCGATTTCCCCTGTGGCCCCGGCGACCTGCACGCCACCATCCTCCACGCCCTGGGCATCCCACTCGATTCGACGCTGACCGATGTGCAGGGCCGACCGCAAGCACTCTGCGACGGCAAACCCTTGCCGCTGTTTTCGTAAGCAGAAAAAAAGACTTCCACGGCCCTACCACTGCGAGGCGCCCAGAATGCGGAAACAGCGGCACCGCTTCCCACACCAATAGCCAACTCCAGGGCGGACGAATGCGTATCACGAGACTCGCTTTTTTGTTGACGTACGCGCATCGGACGGTTAGCATCTGTTCAACCCCATGAGGATGTGCCCATGCACGCTTTAACCGCACCGCAATTCGACGATCCGCCAGGCCAAAATTCCGTAAACAGGCGAGCAGCCCCAGCTTTCGGGCACCGTTTTGCCACGTATTCGTACCGTCCAGGCTCCGCGACCATGTTAGGTTGCGCAGGCGCAAGCTAAATAACAAGTTTAGGAGGCAGACAAATCCATGAGACAGCGAAGCTTATTCTGGTGGCTGTTTGTAGTCTCCTTTCTGTTGAGCGGGACAGGATTAGCGGGCCTCTTGGTTGCGGTCCATCTCTTGCCGCATGTCGCCTTACTCCAGTGGGTTTTCGGGCCTTTGTGGTTTCTGGGCCTGCCTCTGTTGATTGGGGTCACTATTGCCTGGATCGTCTCACGAGTGTGGGCGCGCTGGCCCAAGAAAACAGCCAGCTCGCTGGTGGGCGCGCAATCCCCTTCTGTGGGACAGCCGCCTTCGAAGAAGAACGCTTTGACGCCGGTGCAGCTCGGTGGCTGCGTCGGTGCCACTACCACAGCCTCGTTCTTGCTTGTAGTCCGAGACTTGTCACGCCCGCTTGGTGGTGTCGACGCCAATTCGTTCCCCCCACCGGTGACAGTTCTCTCTGTCACTTTCTCTTCCGATTTTCTCCTGGGCGTATGGTGTGCGATTGGCGGCATGCTCGGCATGGCCATCGTGTGCTTGGTGAACCTGATTCGCCGTCGGAGAAGAGGACAAGCCATTCAGGAGGCTGTTGCGGGAGACAAAGCGGGTGCGGCGGTCTATGCTGCAATCGTGCCGGAAGCTCAAACAGCAAGGAACGGTAGTCCGATCCTTCGTGTCGCTGCAGGCATGTTGGCCCTGCTGTTTGCGTTTGCGGGGATCTTGCCCTTGATGGCCGCGCAGGGGAGTCTGCGGGGGGATGGGGTGGTGTGGATGGCAATCTTAGCCTTCATGTTCGGGTGGTACGCGGTTTGTGGGAGAAGAGGGCTGTCAGACTTCCTCACAAAAAGGTGAGGTGCCGAACCAGCCGCTGCAGCAGACGGCGGCTGCGATGTAGGTTTCTCGGAGTTTCAAGTCTCTCAGCGCGGCCGCCGCTGCTGAGCGGGGGCGTTCGGCGAAGTGGCAGACGCCTGGCGTCGCTTCTCTGACCGTGCGGAGAAACGGGTAGGCCACGAGTTGTAGGACGCGCACCGTGTTACCCATGATTGCCGCCGTCCTCAGGGTGCTGGCTGCGTTGTTCGATAAGGAAGGATCATCGATGAACAATCCAGTGGAGGTTTCTCTGACCCGAATGATGACGTGGCGAGCCCGTGCCATCGTTCCAACTGTCTTGCTGTTGGCGTTGGGGTTAATATCGATGGCAGTTCGGCTGGAGGATGGCTTGGCCGTGGCGCTCGGTCTCGTTTCTCTGGTCGTGTTATTCTGGGCGGTTCCACTCTGGATCATTCTGGTAGGCGCCGTATTTCGGACAGGCCAAAGAGCCTTCGGGGCTGGTGCTGGCTTGGTGTATGCAGTCCTTACGGTTGTGTTGATGGTCCTTTTCGGAGCCGGGGTGTTTGTAATCCCCTTGATGGTCCGAGCAGACATCCGACGGCTGCACGGAGGACCGTTGGAAAACAACGATCAGCCACCGAATGCGACCTAACAATACGCCGATTCGTATTCTGGATCATCGCCGCGTTGGCTTTGCTTTGGTACTGCATGCGCGAATTGCCTCCTTGCTGACTCTCAACATCGATCTGGATGAGCGCTATGTTGACTTTGGTTTGGTACTGCTGCTGATGGAGTATATAGTATCCGGGCTGAACCATCCGCTGCAGCAGACGGCGGGGGCATGTAGCGTTTTCGAGACCCATAGCTCACTCAGCCCCCGCGGCTGCTGAGCTGAGTCGACTATGAAGCTGTGGGAGTGCCAAGTCGTTTTGCTATATTTTAGATCTTTTATTCTGATAACCGCTTGGTGGGCGTGAATTTCCAGGTCTCGCGGGCCGTGTTGGCGACGTGGCAGGCGACGCCGAACTCCGCACCCAGATCCTGGACCCAGCCCGACAGGGCGCCGGCTCGATGACCACCGCCGGCCGGCGCCCGGCCAGCAGGCGCTGGAGATTCGCCCGCCTCGTCGAGAAATTCGCGAAGCCCACCTCGCCGCTGGCCGGGGCGTACCAGCAGGCGACGGACTTGTATTTGCCCAGGTCGATGGCGAGAATAGGGAATGTCGCAGTCGTCAGGGCAAGCTCCTTGGGGCTTGGGGAAATGGGACTCTGATCAACCTCAGAGTACCCGATCCCCCACGGCTTGCATGGATTCTTTAGGCAACAGCGGGGAATCGCGGTGAAGCTGGTGTCTGCTACCTTCGTGTTGTTGCTCCTCGCCGCCCACGGGGCGGGTGACTTCAGCCAGCGCCTGGCGGAGCCGCTGAGCATGTTTCGCGATGGCAAACAAGCATGGCTGGGTTATCTGCTGTTTGCGGCGCTGTTGCTGGTTGGCCTCTTGTACATGCGGGATCTAATCCGGGCCGGCAAAGAGGAAGAAGCGGTGACAGCAGGGCTGGCCATCCTGCTGCTGTTCATTGTGGCGGTGACGCCGTCGTTGCAAGCGTTCCACCTCTTGGGTTCCCTCCTTCTGTTGCTGCTCTTGTTCGGGCATTACTGGCGGTTACTCCGCGACTCGGAAAGCCCCTGGATCATCTTCCATTCGTCGGCTCCTTTCGCCTTGGTATTGCTGAGCGGATGCCATAGCTATGGCTTGTGGCAGAAGTGTCTAATACTCTATCTCGTAGTCCTCGCCAACGTCCGCCACCATCTACTCGGTCACAGGAGAGCAAGCAGGCCGTTGTCGGCGTCGACCGTTCGGTCGTTCGGCCGTGGTGGAGTGAATAGGCGGCGAAAGGTGTATCAGTTGGAAGTGGGGAGAGAGTGGGCGCGTTACAAAGCCCGGTAAATTCGCGTAACGGCTCGGGTAGTTTTTCGATCTCCGCAGTGCTTCCCGCCTGGGGAAATACGGTTGCTGACCATAGCCAACGCCGCACGCTGCTTAGGGCATTTTCGAGGTTGCTGTAGCGTTCTATCCACAATGCCGGAAGTAATTCCGACATTCGGCGGGAGCGAAGGCGTCCAGAACTTGACCCAAAAACTCCCACAAGCCTTCCATCGTCCGTTGTTTCATCGACAAAAACCAGACTGCCTGCGTGATCTTGCTGTCGTGAATGCGGTAATTATCCAGCACCCCATGGATGACGCGCACCTTGGGGTAAAAACGCAGCAACTGCTGCAACAAGACGATAAACCACACGCTCGCTTTACTCTCGCCCTCGACCCACGTCACCAACCCCGTCCGCACATCCAAAGCACCGGCCCGATAACGCTTCACGTTCTGGCCCGGCGTCACGACCTCCTTTTGCTGGCCCCGAGTGTGTTTACGGTTGGGAATTCCCATTTTCTCATTCATACCCTGCTTCCTCCAGCCCCCACTGTGCAGCTGATTCACGCACGATCATTTAGAAGGACCGCGGTTAATCCGCGGAGCGAAACGAGAGAGGAGCCTTGCAGACC
The DNA here is from genome assembly GCA_021325115.1 of Planctomycetota bacterium. GTDB lineage: Bacteria > Planctomycetota > Planctomycetia > Gemmatales > Gemmataceae > JAJPHU01. The sequence goes on from JAJPHU010000064.1 coordinate 11,029, forward strand.
GAGCGCACAACTTCGAGGAGGTCGGACAGAGCGACCGGTTTAGAGAAGATGTGCGTGATGCTCA
>JAJPHU010000304.1 GCA_021325115.1 Planctomycetota bacterium
ATTGTACACGAGTTGGCAAGGTGATCCTAAAGAATTGCAGGATACGATTTGCTCGCTCAACAAATTACTCGATCTGGACTTGGCTATCATCGAAGACGCCTATCAATACGAATATGCGGCACGGCTGCAACGCAACGAGCGGCTGGCAGTCATCGGGCAAATGGCCGGTGGCGTGGCCCATGAGTTGCGAAACCCTTTGAATGTCGTCAAGACATCAGTGTACTACCTGCTCAACGCCCGCAATCCATCGGCGGAAAAAAAAACCGAGCATCTCCAGCGCATCGAGAAACATGTTGTGCTCGCCGATAACGTCATCACGACCTTATCGAATTTCGCCAAGTTGCCGGTCCCCAATCGCGCTCCATTCACAATCGAGCAATGCCTCCGCAAAGCCCTTGACACCACCCCGCTGCCCGAGAACATTCAGGTGAGAATAGACTGCCCACCTACACTGCCTCCAGTCCTTGCCGACTTCGGTCAACTGCACATCGTTTTCGCCAACCTCATCCGTAATGCCGTCGAGGCCATGCCCGAGGGGGGCCGCCTTACTCTCACGGCACGGGCATCTGGTGGTGGCATTGAGGTTGCCGTGGAGGATACCGGCGTTGGTATGACCGCAGAGCAGCTAGGCCAGATTATGGAGCCGCTGTATTCGACCAAGGCACGCGGATTGGGGTTAGGACTATCCATCGTGCGGGCTATTGTGGAGAAGAACGGCGGCAGCTTGCGCGTGGCCAGCGAACCAGGCCGAGGCAGCACATTCACCGTGTTTTTGCAAGCAGCCAAAAACGAGGGCAGGCAAATATCATGACTTCTTCCACCCCGACCCAATGACGCGGCCGAGAAATGCCGTCCCTCCCCAGCAAAGCTCAACCCCATACGAACGTGGCGGCCAACTGGTTCGCTATGCATGAAAGGGTGGACCCTCATTCAGGATAGCTTCCAATTCGGCAATGATTTGTTGCACCAACCGCGGCAAAGCGGCTGCCACAGGCGGACTGAGACCGACTGGGAAGTCGAAACACGCTCCGGCAATGGTCCAGATGACGACTTTTGGCGGCAAGAGACCGAGTGCGGCTGCCAATTGGAGAGCCTCGGCTGGTCGGAGGTGGTGCGTCGTCCCGGGACGCAAAGTGTCGATGCGAGGATCAAGTCCTTCCAAACGCTGGATGGTCCCCGGCATCACAGGTGAAGCTGCGGCATCAACGAGTAAGAGCGTGCCGCGTCCGTCGAGCTTATCGAGTAGCCTTTGGCCGCCTTCTACGATGTGAAATTCGATTCCACTTCCCCACTTCTTGTCTCGTTGCAGTCTCCGCACGCTCTCCCAGCCTGCCGCATCGTCGCCAAGCGGACTTCCTACGCCGAGCACACGAACCGGGCATGCGCCTTTCACCGCCGTTCCACCCGGAGTTTGAGGAAGTGTGTTGCGCAACTGATGCATGGGTCGTAATTGCGAATGACTTTCTCGGCCCGAAGGGCTGCCTCTTGCTCGGACAAGTTTACCAGCTGAGGAGCAATCCGCAATAGGTCGCCTTCCATTTGTAATTGGTTCTGACTTGTGGGCGGAATAATGGATGCCTGCCGGATGATCCCAGAGGCATCCGTCTCGTAGCCGTGATAGAGAATGCCGCGCGGCGCCTCAGTGATCCAAGCGCCCTGCCCTGCACAGGGTTGGTAGGGCATTGCCGGACTATCGGGCATCTCATAGGTGGTGATGATCCGTATCGCTTCCTCGACAGCATAGAGCACTTCCAGACTGCGAGCGATGATACTCACATACGGGTTGCGACAAGGCCATGTGATGCCCGTTTCGTCGGCTACTTGTCGGATCGAAGCTGGAACTCGGTCGAAGTTGAGGTTCCAGCGGGCCAGTGGGCCAACATAGTAAGCACCGCCGTTCTTCCGGCGACACTGATAGGCATTGGAGTACGGCACCTGGTATTCCTCGAAGTGCTTGGGGAACTCGCCCATGGCGATATTCAGGCCACGGCTAGAAACGAGCCGACCCTCGTTCATGGGATACTCAGCCTGGTGCCGCAGGGCGACGAACTCATAGTCATGCTCAAATGCCGGGAAATCGAGGCTAGCGGCCCAGCGAACCGTCTGTCGAGCGAGATCGTGTGCCCCTTTCAACTCCTCGCCGAGTTGCTTCAACTCCTTCTTGGAAGGGACATGATAGAAGCCGCCGACACGGACGTTGATGGGATGAATAGCACGGCCCCCTAGCAAGGAGATGATAGCGTTGCCAGCCTTCTTAAGCTGAAGGCCATTGCGGACTAGCGCGGCATATTCGGGCCGGTCCTGGGCCATGGCGAGGGCACTTTCGTAGCCCAGGAAGTCCGGGGCGTGCAGCAGATAAATGTGCAGGGTATGGCTCTCGATCCATTCGCCGCAGTACAGGAGTCGGCGCAGTTCGCGGAGCGGGCCCGACACTTCGATGCCAGCGAGCTGTTCCAGAGCATGGCAGGAACTCATCTGGTAAGCCACCGGGCAGATGCCACAGATCCGCGCAGTGAGATCGGGCACTTCCTGCATGTGCCGTCCGCGTAAGAAAGCTTCGAAATAACGGGGGGCCTCGAAAATGCGCAACTGCACTTCCTCAACTCGGTCGTTGCACAGGCGGATTGTCAGGGCTCCTTCTCCTTCAACACGAGCAAGAGTGCTGACCCGGATAATACGCTCTGGTGAATCTCCTTGATGAGGAGGTGTATCGATCCTCGAAGATCGATCGGAGTTAGGATCGGGCATAGCGTTGTCCCTCCTCTCTAAACTCCGGAGCCTGGGAATAGTAGCCGTGAAGCAGACGTTGAATCTCGTGGGGAGCAAATCCTAAGTGAGCGAACCTTCGAGTCAGCGACGAGGGATTCGGCTGGTAGGCGGGACCAAAGCAGCTGTAGCATGGCCGATCGTAACTGGGGCAAAGAACGCCGCAGCCCGTGGTCGTGATCGGACCCATGCATGGCTTGCCCTGGGCGACGAGTACGCAAACGATGTTCTGCCGCTTGCAATCCAGACACAGCGCATGATTGGGCACACGAGGCTTGCTACCCAACAGCATTTGGACCAGCACCCGCAAGAGCTGTTGCTTGTTGATCGGACAACCTTGCAGTGCTAGATCGACAGGAACGTAATCGCTGGCCGGCCGAGACTTCGCCAAGCTCTCAATATATTGCGGCAGGGCATACACTACGCGCGGGTACTCGTCCGGTGGAGTGAAGTTCCGCAATGCCTGAATGCCCCCCTGAGCGGCACAGGCCCCCAGGGTGATGAGGAATCGACTCCGCTGGCGGATGTCACGGATATACTCTTCTTGCTCGGGTGTGTAGACCGAGCCTTCGACCAGAGCAATGTCGAACTCGCCCTCCAAAGGTCGGCGAATCGCCTCCAGGAAATAGGCGATGTCCACGCGCTCGGCCAAGTCGAGCAACTCGTCTTCACAATCCAAGACGGTGAGCTGGCAGCCGTCACAGGAGGCGAACTTAAAAACACCGATGCGAGGCTTGCGGGTTGTCATCTCGCTCCTCCTTGCCAGGGAATGCGCCTTAAAAATGTTCCGGACGAATAAAGCGGCCGATTCGGTTGAAAGCGAAAACCGGACCGTCTTTACAGACGAAGTACGGCCCCAATTGACAACGACCGCACAGACCCACGCCGCACTGCATGTTGCGTTCGATGGACAGATAAATCCTTTCGGGAGACAGGCGGCGGGCTAACAGTTCATATACCGTGAAGCGTATCATGACCTCCGGCCCACAGGTGAAAGCAATGGTCTGGGTCGGGTCAAAACTCACGCGGCTTAGCAAGGCTGGAACGACCCCCACTCGTCCATTCCAAGATTGGTCGGCGCGATCAACTGTGACCATCAGCTCCAGACCTTGTTGTACCCAACCGGCATATTCTCGCTGGTAGAGCAAATCCATGGGTTGGCGAGAACCATAAAGCAAGAGCAGCCGTCTGTACTGGCTGCGCCGCGCCAACAAAGTCTGGATCACCGGCCGCAGAGGTGCCAAGCCAAGTCCGCCGGCCACAATCAACACATCCTGACCGCGAGCTTGCTCCAGCGGCCAGCCCGTGCCATAGGGGCCACGCAATCCTAGCACATCGCCCGGCCGAAGCCGTTCCATGACTCGCGTGACCGTGCCCACGAAGCGGACCGTGTGATCGATTCCGGCTTGCTCTCCCGGCGTACTGGAGATGGAGATAGGCACCTCTCCCACTCCAAAGATGAAGAGCATATTGAACTGACCTGGTTGGTATCGGTACATTCTCTGCCGACTGGCATTCTGCAACTCCAGCCGGAACGTCGCCACACCCGGTGTCTCTGTCTCGATCGACCGGATCACAGCCGGCTCCGGACAGTACGGATCGGGCAGTCCAGCGGGTGGGAACGGTTGCAGGCGGACTTCTTGCGGTGTCACGGACTCCCCTCTTTTGTTCTCTTGTCTGCGTCGCTTCGGATGGCAGCGACTTCCTCAGTGATGTCGATGGCTACCGGGCACCAGGTGATGCACCGGCCACAGCCGACGCAGCCCGAGACGCCGTACTGATCAATCCACGAGGCCAGTTTGTGCGTCAGCCACTGGCGGTAGCGGGCACGGATATCCGATCGGATCATTCCTCCCGCCATGTAACTATGGGCAGGGTTGAAGCAGGAGTCCCACAAACGAATACGCTCGGCTCGCTGGCCATCCAGATCCGGCACCTCTTCGATGCAGTGGCAGAAGCATGTTGGGCAGACCATCGTGCAATTGGTGCAGGATAGGCAGCGCTTGGCCACATCATCCCATCGCGGATGTTCCAAGTTGTTGTAAAGCAGTTCGGGCAGGTCGTACGTATCCATGTGTCGCTTCATCGAGCTGGCGGTGTCGCGGACGACCCGAGCCGCGGCGCCCAGATCCTCGCCCGTTGCCTCACGGTAGGGAAGTCCAGTCAGGAGATCCGCGCCGCGCGGGGTGGCCACTTCAACGACGAACGACTCAGACAGTTCCGTCAAGGCCAAGTCAAAACCACGCTCAACTTTGGGGCCAGTCTGCATGCTCGTGCAGAAACAAGTCGGCGCCGCCTTAGAACAGTTGACGGCAATGATGAAGACTCCCTCGCGTCGCGCTTGGTAGTGTGAATCGACGTGAGGACCGTAAAGGAAAGTACGATCTTGTATCTCAATGGCGTGAAGATCACAGGAACGGATGCCAAGGAAGGCGTAACGAGGCACGGGCTCCTGGTTCTGCTGAACGTGGAAGCCGTCCTGAGTCTTCTGGAGCGAAAACAGGGACAACCGCGGCGGGAATAGATACTTTTTCCACGAGTGAGGGCCGACGGCATAACCAAAGTAGGCTTTGTCATCGCGCCGCTTGAGACGATAGGTGCCGCCTTCCTGCTCGTCGGTCCAACCGATGGGGAGTTGATCGAGTCGGTGAACTTCATCGAAGACAATGGCCCCTTGTGCGATCGTGGGACCGATGACCGTATACCCCGCCTGCCAGAGCTGCTCGATGATCGCCCCCAGGTCCGTCTTGTTCAGGACCACGGCTTGGCCGATTGGGGGTACGCCGCCGGACATGGGCATGACAACACTCTCCTTACGATTCAGGCAAAAACGATCTTCTGAAAAAAGATTTTTATTGTCTGTCAAACCTTAAACACGTCGAGCAGTTGTAATCGAGTCGCCCTGAGCCGTTCCGACACCACTCCCAGCAAGTAGCGCGCCAGCCAGTAGCCAAAACGAGAATCAGCCTCGCTCAATTCGCGCAGCCCTGCGCCATCCAAAGCTACAGCTCTGGTAGGCTCCATTGCAGTCGCTCCGGCGGTCTTTGGTTTCTGATAGTAGACGCTCGACCAACCAAACACCTCTCCAGGACCGACCGTCAAGATGCGGATCCGGTCACGGGGAGGCACGCTGATTTCGAGGGCTACATGCCCTTCAACCACCAAGTAGAGAAAGTTGTCGCGGTCTCCTTCACGAAAAATTACCTGACCTGCTTGCCAATCGACTATTCTTGCAATCTTGGTCAGTCGATCGAGATCAGCCGGCTCCAAGTTACGGGTGAACGCCAAGTTTCGCAAAACTGTGAATACGTCTGATGACACTTTCGAGTTCCTTTTTTGGCTAGACCTCGTCGCAGACACCGATTCGATCTACGCAGGGAGACGAGGAGAGAATGCCCATACACAGTGCCCTCAAGAGGCGGTATGTAAGCAGAGATTGAATATTCTACGCTACAACGCACCTGGTGGACATCTCCCTGCTATCATTCGTTTCTTCGACAAGAGCAAGGTTGAAACAACTGTCCGCTGGATCAAAGAAGCGATCATCCATCTGATATGAGACGGGAACACACGGCAGCGTCGGGTTTGACCTCCAGTGAAGCCGGCCAGCGTTTTCGGCAAGTTTAATGGGCTATGAGAACATGCGAAGGTGGAGAGAAGTTGCCGGCACACAGTTCTCTGTACCTTGTCCAGCGGTATCCTCAGCGACCCACAGGCTGTACTAAGAGCTACCGGACCAAACCTCCTCCCCCCTTGTGAGGGAGGGCTGGGGGGTGTCAAGGCAATGAAGCCAAGGAGGGGTGTCCCCCCCACCCCAACCCTCCCCCACAAGGGGGGAGGGAAAAGTTCGTTAGCCCTAAAACGCACGCTCTGTGCATCTTCGCACACCAATCTTCTCCGGTGCGGTTGTCAGGAAACTATCCTCATTTCCAGAACACATCCTAATTCTACAGCGCTATGTTGACCTTGCTTCTGCCCGGTAAGTCGGCGAAACTGGCGTCTTCGCCTAGTTTTACGGTGAACCCGGCATGGAGGCTGAACAGATTCGTCAATGGAAGCCGAAACTCGAATGTCTTCTGTGTCGATTCACCGACTGTTTCGCACGCAAAGACACCCGCGCCCACTTGGAGGTCTACGTCCGTGGACAGTTTTCCGACCGCGCTGAGAAAAGTGTCGAGTCGATTGCTCTGGAAGCGAGGGTCGCACCACAGACATTACAGGAGTTTCTCAGCTAACTCAAGTGGGGCGAGTCTCGACTGCGTGACCGCGTCCAGGAAATCGTCCGCACAGAGCACGCCGGGAAGCTCACCATTGGCATCTTCGACGAAACCAGTGATCCCAAGAAGGGCGACAAGACACCTGGCGTGCACAAGCAGTGGTGCGGCCGGTTGGGCAAGCTCGGAAACTGCCTGGTCACGGTGCATCTGGGTTACGCCGTCGAGGACTTCCACTGCTTGCTCGACGGTGAGTTGTTTCTGCCCGAACGTTGGGCGGCGGATCGGCAGCGTTGCTAGGAAGCGGGGATCCCGGACACGATGGTTTATCGGCCCAAGTGGCGGATTGCTCTGGAACTGTACGACCGAGCCATTACCAACGGCCTGCATTTCGACTGGCTGACGTTCGATGAGGGCTACGGTGGCAAACCGGAGTTCCTGTGGGAGGTCGCAGCGCGACAGCAGTCTTACGTCGCGGAGACGCCCCGGAATTTCACAGGTTGGTTGAAGCCCCCCCGGGTCGTCACCCGACCTTATCATCGTGGTCGGCGTGGTCAAGGCCGTGCTGTGTCGCGTTTGGCCTGTGGTAGCCGACCGGCACACCGAGTCGAGGACTTGCTGAACGATTGCACCCTGCGCAATCAGCCCTGGCAACGCTGGCGTGTCAAGGACGGGGAGAAAGGGCCGTTGGTTTGGGAGTGCAAGCACACCTTCGTCACCATCAAAGACGACAACGGCTTGCCGGGGCCGCGCCTGCACCTGATCATCGTCCGCAACGTGCTCGATCCCGAAGAGGTCAAGTTTTTCGTGAGCAACGCGTCGCCACAAACCGGCGTCGGCACTTTGCTGTTGGTTGCTTTCTCCCGGTGGCGTGTGGAGCGGTGTTTTGAGGACCACAAGAGCGAAATGGGTTTGGACCAGTATGAAGGCCGGCGTTACCTGGGACGGAAACGACACTTGATCCTGTCGGCGGTCAGTTACTTGTTCTTGCCTGAGGTGTGTGAGGAGTGGGGGGAAAAATCGAGAGTTGACCGTCTGCCACCTCCATACAGCGATGGCAGCGTGGGCGCGGTCTTGGTGGGATAACGTCGAGCTGCTTCGGACCAACTGCTGGAGAAGACGGCAGCGAAGATTACGCACCAGCAGCGACGCAATGCCCAGGCCCGCAAGAGCCACACCAAGACAACGCGTCGGAAACTGCGAGAGCTTGGCATACGATTAACCGATTGACCACGATGTACCTGGGGACGAACCTAGCGCTGTAGAATTAAGCCTGCAGCTACGGTCAACTGGATTGCTCCTGTGCGAAAAAGACGCATTCTACGAGTTTCTCTTTTCTCGCATCCGCCCCACGCGGGCCGCAGGAGAGCGCGGCCCTATCCTCGCTCCTTTACGATCGCGTCTCGGTTTTGCCGATTATCTTCGCCGGATCGACGAGGCGGTCAAATTGCCAAACGAACAGCAGAAACTCGACGGTTCGGAAGCGCTCATGAGATATTACTCTGGCATGAGAGTTGCTTACCAAAAAAAAGATAATCGAAAAGGGAAGACAAGGTCCTAGGGAGAGAATAAGTTATGGGTCTGGCACTATCAGACGCCCGTCCGTGGTCCGATGAGGTGCTTGAACCGGTGCGTTTGCCAGCCTTGCGGGCATGTGAGATGGGGTTCAGCGCAAGCGTCATGGCTGTCGATCCGAAGAACTGTGTCGTTGGTTGTTCGACGTGTGCCAACATCTACCCGCCCAATGCCATTGTGTTTCCATCGTTCGACGCCGTGTGAAAGCTCGAACGCAAGCGGCAGATTTTCCGCACGGTGAAGAAGGAAACTCAGTGGAAACACGACCGAGAATAGGTCCGTGAACAATGACTGTAGGTAACCTTGCATCCATCAGATAGCGAAGGAGAAGATCATGACAAGCACTGTTGCCGACTTCTTTGAGGCGTGGCAGGCCGACCGGCAGAAGATGAAGGAACAGACACCGGAGATCGCCAAGGCGTTCGGTGGCTTTTACCAGGCGATGATGAAAGAGGGGGCCCTTTCTGTTCGCGAGAAGGAACTGATCGCTCTCGCTATCGGCCTGGCACTGCGTTGTACCCCATGCATCCATCTCCATGTGCAGGGATGCCTCAAGGCGGGGGCAACGCGTGAACAAGTGCTCGAGGCCGCCGGAGTGGCGGTGATGATGCAGGGAGGTCCGACTTTCACTCATGTTCCAGAGGTTCTCCACACCCTCGATCACCTACTCAAGCCAGCCGGGTCGTGAAGTGTCCGGACGAGTGGAAGACAACCAGAAAAAATCGAGAGTAGGCATCATGGCTGCCACTGAATCAACTCTATCTCCAAGCGATTCTGCCCCTGGTTTGTCTACTCACTCTACCGAGAAGCCGAAGAGGCCAGGAAAGCAGGTGGTTCGTGTGATGATCGCCTTGCTGGTAGTCGGACTGGCTGCTGGTGGCGCGCGAGTCTGGCTGTGGCCATACTTCCGCCACCAGGAACCCACCAACGAACTGGTCCTTTACGGGAACGTGGACATTCGGCAGGTGCAGCTGGCTTTCAACGGCAACGACCGGATTGCCACAATGTATGTCAAGGAAGGAGATCGGGTATGTCGCGGTCAACTGCTGGCGATGCTCGACACACGTCGGCTCAAAGCGGCAGTCGCCCGCGCGCAAGCGCAGGTGGAGGTCCAGAGACAAATCGTCGCCCGATTGGAAGCGGGGACGCGAATCGAGGATATCCGCAAGGCTCGCGCCGATCTCGAACTTGTCGAAGCCGAGCTCTCACCGTGGAGGAGAACCTGGAACTGTATGCGGACCTGCAAGGGGTTCCCGATGAAGAGCGGCCAGAGCGCTACCGGGAACTGATGCACATGACCGGGTTGGCCCCTTTCACCCGGCGTCTTGCGGGACGCCTGTCGGGAGGCATGAAACAGAAGCTGGGATTGGCTTGCACACTGGTGCGCGCGCCGCCGCTCTTGTTGTTGGACGAGCCGACCGTGGGTGTGGATCCTGTGTCGCGGCGAGAGCTTTGGTCGATTGTCTACCGCCTTGTTGAGCAGGAAGGGATGAGCGTGTTTCTCAGCACGCTGTATCTCGATGAGGCTGAACGCTGTCACGAAGTCGTGATCCTCCACGAAGGGGAGGTATTGGGACAAGGGCCGCCAGGGCGTTTCAGTACGCGGCTACAAGGCCGTACCTGGGTCGTGTCGATACCTGCGAAAAAGAAGCGGGATGTTCAAGGGAAACTGGCCTTCACTTCTGGCGTTGTGGATGCCGTCATTCAAGGTGAGCGAGTGCGGGTGGTCTTGGATCACGAGCAATCGCCCGATAGGAACCGATCCTTGTCGGAGTTGGCGGGCACTTCGCTGGAGGCCGTGCCGCCACGGTTTGAAGACAGCTTCATCGCCATGCTCCGATCACGCCGTTCGGGGAACGGGGCAACCGAGGGGACAAACGGGACTTTCCCAATCGGCGAGATGTCAGCAAGCCGCTCCAACGAAACCGTGATTGAGGTACGCGACGTTCAGAGGCGGTTTGGCGAGTTCCTTGCAGTAAACCGGGTGACATTCGATGTGCAACGGGGGGAAGTCTTCGGCTTGCTGGGGGCGAATGGGGCCGGCAAGACTACGACGTTCCGCATGCTGTGTGGGCTGCTCCCGCCTACTGCCGGGACACTGCGCGTCGCAGGAGTGGATGTTCGCCGCGCAGCCGCTGCTGCCCGGGCACGCTTGGGATACATGTCGCAAAAGTTTTCCCTGTACGGCAATCTCAGTGTCTGGCAGAACCTGAAATTCTTCAGCAGCGCGTACGGATTATCCGGCCAGCGTTCGCCCCCATCCTCCATGTCGAGTATGTACGAGGCCGAGCAGGCGCTACAGGCACGCCAGGTAAATGGGATCATTCATCTCCGGGAAAACTTCGCTCGACAGTGGCGTAGCTCCAGCGGTGCTCCCGTGCAGATCATCCTCACAATGGCGTCGATGCCAACACCATTCGGCTGATTGTCGGGTATATAAAAGGAGTGTAGTCCTGGTGCCGGCGATCATTCTGTCCGGGTTCGCCATGCCCATTGCCAACATACCCCTTTCCTCCAGAAGATCACTACGGCCGTAGGTACCCGTTCCGGAAACCGCGTTTGCAAGTTTCACAGGCTCGGAGGCAAGAGGTGGATGCGCAAGGATATTCAAGTGGACAGTCAAGCCAATCGAATGGTTCGCTTCTCTGCCTCACACGTTGCACCTCTGGGCAACGGGGTTCAACGTCTCCGAGGAACTGGGTTTCAGGGCCGTTTTCGCCGCGCCATCGAGGCTGCCAATGCTGCCCCCAGTTTTTGGGGGGCATTGCATTCCACTCCTTCTTGTGTGAGGTTTAAAAGGAAACGACCTTGCCTCAACATTTGTCCCATTTGACGAAACCGTTGATTTCCTGCTATCCTCAATCAATTACGTTTCGACCGTGTGCTGATGTTGGGATATGTTCGGTTGCCATCCGATGCTGAGCAATTTGGACTCATCCACACGTTTGTCGGCGGAGCAAAGCATGATGAATCGCCGCGATTTATCTGCCGTGTATTCAACTCCAACGACCCAGGAGCGAGTACGTCTACGTGTCGAGGTTTGTGGGGCTGTACAAGGAGTGGGTTTTCGTCCCTTCGTCTACCGGTTGGCGAGAGAGTTGGGATTGGCTGGCTGGGTGAGTAATTCATCGCAAGGGGCCGTGATCGAAGTGGAAGGAAATGTGGAGGCGCTCGCCGGGTTTCTTCGCCGCCTTCAGAGCGACAGGCCGCTCCCTTGCGTTCTCCATGACTTGATTCCTGTATTCCTGCCGGCGCTCGGATACACCAGCTTCGGGGTCTGTGACAGCAGCGAAGAGGGGCCGAAGACGGCGGTGATCCTGCCGGACCTGGCGACCTGTGCGGATTGCGTACGTGAAATCTTCGACCCGGGCAACCGGCGGTTCCGCTACCCGTTCACGAACTGCACCAACTGCGGCCCACGTTACAGCATTATTGAGGGGCTGCCGTATGATCGGGAGCGGACGACGATGAAGCTGTTTTCGATGTGCGCCTCTTGTCGCGCTGAGTACACCAACCCGGCTGACCGACGTTTCCACGCCCAGCCCAACGCTTGTCCGCGCTGTGGCCCCCACTTGGAATTGTGGGACGCGGCTGGGCGTGTCCCGTGCATAGGCGATGAAGCACTTCGTGCGGCAGCCCATGCCTTGCGCTGCGGGGATATCGTCGCCGCCAAGGGCCTTGGTGGTTTCCATCTGCTCGTCGATGCCACTAACCCGGAAGCGGTTCTCCGGCTGCGCTGTCGCAAGTTGCGTGAGGAGAAACCGTTTGGATTAATGTATCCCAGCCTTGAAGAAGTGCGACAGGATTGCTGGGTTTCCGACGAGGAAGAACGGTTGTTGTGTTCCCCAGAGGCTCCGTTGGTTCTGCTACGCCGCAAGCCGAGCAACGGGATTGCTGGGTCAGTGGCCCCCGGCAATCCGTATCTCGGCGTCATGCTGCCGTATACACCCTTGCACCATCTACTGCTGGCCGAAGTCGGCTTCCCCCTTGTGGCCACCAGTGGCAACCGCTCCGACGAACCGATCTGCACCGATCCATACGAGGCGTTAACACGCCTGGGCGATATCGCCGATGTGTTTCTCGTCCACAACCGGCCCATTGCCCGCCCAATTGATGATTCTGTCGTGCGGGTTGTACTGGGGCAGGAGATGGTGTTGCGCCGCGCCCGTGGTTACGCCCCCTATCCGGTCCCGATCAGCGAATCGCTCCCGTCCTTGCTGGCGGTCGGCGGCCATCAGAAGAATACCGTCGCCATCGCCGTTGACTGCCAAGTCATTGTCAGTCAACACGTCGGCGACCTGGATACTCCGCTTACCTTCGAGTCTTTCCGCCGGGCGATTGAAGACCTTTCTCATCTTTATGAATTGCAATTGAAGTCTGTCGTTTGCGACGCTCATCCTGATTACCTTTCGACCCGTCATGCGGAAAAGACCGGGCTGCCGGTCGTGCGTGTACAGCATCATTATGCCCACATCCTCACCGGCATAGCCGAGCATGGTCTGTCCAGGCCCCTGCTCGGCGTGGCGTGGGATGGCACCGGCTTTGGTCTGGACGGTACTGTCTGGGGTGGCGAGTTTTTGCGTATCACAGATGACGGTTTCGAGCGTGTTGCGCACTTGCGTACGTTCCGCTTACCCGGTGGCGAGCAGGCAGTACGCCAGCCGCGCCGCACGGCACTCGGCCTTCTGTACGAACTGCTTGGCGAGGCCGTTTTCGCCCGCGAGGATTTGGCTCCGCTGCGGACTTTCTCATCTCGTGAGCGTGACGTGCTGCGTACCATGCTCTGCAGCGGCCTCAATGCGCCGCGGACTTCGAGCGCCGGCCGACTCTTCGATGCCGTTGCGGCCCTCCTCGGTATTCGTCAGGTAGCAAGTTTCGAAGGGCAAGCGGCAATGGATTTGGAGTTCGCGGTGGAAGGTGCAACAGCGGTTGGGACTTATCCTTTCCATATCGGCGAAAGGGGTATCATCGACTGGGAGCCGATGATCCGGGCTATCCTTCGGGACATCGCGTTCGGTTGCGAAACCGGAGCCATTGCCCGTCGCTTCCACGACACGCTCGTAGAGATGATCGTGGCGGCGGTGCGACTTTCCGGTGAGCATGTTGTTGTTCTGACAGGCGGTTGTTTCCAGAATACTTACCTGCTCGAACAGGCAGTGACACGCCTCCGAGAGGATGGCTTC
>JAJPHU010000061.1 GCA_021325115.1 Planctomycetota bacterium
AGCGGAAGTCGTCATCCCTACCGAACCGGAGTGCTTGTTATCATGGCTACCATCACCGACACCACCGCCCGTGAACGTTGGGAAAAAGAAATTGCTGCCGCACCCCAGCGCGAGCAACCGCCCACTACGGTCAGCAATGTGCCCATTGAGCCGTTGTATACTCCAGAAAACCTGAATGGCTTCGATCCCGACACCGATCTCGGCTATCCCGGCCAGTATCCGTTCGCGCGTGGCGTTCATGCCTCCATGTATCGCAGCCGCTTGTGGACCATGCGGCAGTTCGCCGGCTTCGGCACACCACGACAGACCAACGAGCGCTTCAAGTTCCTGCTTGCCAAGGGACAAACGGGACTCAGCACCGCTTTCGATCTGCCATCGCTGATGGGATTAGACAGCGACGACCCCCGCGCGGTCGGCGAGGTTGGCCGGCTCGGCGTCGCTGTCTCGACGCTTGACGACATGCGCGAGTTGTTTGCCGACATCGACCTGACCAAAGTCTCCGTTTCCATGACCATCAACGCGCCGGCCTGCGTCGCTATGGCGTTCTTCCTCGCCAACGCCGCGGATCAGGGTGTGGATTGGAAGCAGCTGCGCGGCACGGTGCAGAACGACATTTTGAAGGAGTTCCACGCCCAGAACGAATTTGTCTTTCCGCCCCAGCCGCATGTTCGTCTGGTCTGCGATGTCATCGAATTTTGCACGCAGCACGTCCCGCAATGGAACACGGTGTCGATCAGCGGCTACCACATCCGCGAGGCCGGCTCGACTGCTGTCCAAGAGCTGGCCTTCACCTTGGCCGACGGCTTCCATTACGTCGAAACCTGCCTGGAGCGCGGACTGGACATCGATGCCTTCGCGCCACGGCTGAGCTTTTTCTTCAACGCCCACAACGACATTTTTGAAGAGATCGCCAAGTATCGGGCGGCGCGGGTATTGTGGGCCGAGGCGATGCGGCACAAGTACGGCGCCCGCCGCGAAAATTCGTGGAAGCTGCGCTTCCACGCTCAGACGGCCGGCTGCTCGTTGCAGGACAAACAGCCGGAGGTCAATCTCATTCGCGTCGCCTATCAGGCGCTGGCGGCAGTGCTGGGCGGCTGTCAATCGCTGCACACCAACAGCCTGGACGAAACGCTGGCTCTGCCCTCCGAACATGCCGTGACCTTGGCCCTGCGCACGCAGCAAGTCTTGGCCTACGAAACCGGTGTTACCAACACTGTCGATCCCGTGGGCGGCAGCTATTTCGTCGAGACGCTGACCAAACAGATGCAACAAGAGGCACGGAGATATTTCGAGCGCATCGACGAGCGGGGCGGTATGATCGCGGCGCTGGAAGCCGGCTTCTTCCGCCGTGAAATCGCTGACGCTGCTTTTACCTATCAGCGCGAAGTGGATGCCAAACGAAAGCTCATCGTCGGCGTCAACGCCTTCCAGGAAACCGAGGAAAAACCGATCGAAACGCTGACGTTCGATGAAGCCGTCGAGAAGGAACGGATTGAGCATGTGAAACAGATCAAGGCCCAGCGCGATCGCGAAGCCGTGGGAAAAATGCTCGATCAGATCCGCCGCGTGGCGGCGACGAAAGAGAACCTGATGCCGACGCTGATTGAGGCATCGCGCGTGCGCTGCACGGTCGGCGAAATCATGAATGCGCTGGCGGATGTATTTGGCCGCTATGATGGCGCGGCGAAGTGGTAAAAACATAAATCCAGGAGGACCAACATGGCAACAGCTGTACTTGAGACCCTGCTGACGGCAGAGGAGTTCCGCCGCCTACCGGATGATGAAAGGCCCCAATCAGGATCTCGCAGCCGAGCAAGAACTGACCATTCCAGAAATACTGCCGGAATTCCATGTTATCGTAAAGCAGTTTTTGGCATGAGTCGAGGGAGACTCGATGACTGAACTCCATCCATTGCGCGTCGTCCTCGCCAAAGTCGGCCTGGACGGCCACGATCGCGGCATCAAGATTGTGGCCCGCGCCTTGCGCGACGCCGGCATGCAGGTCATTTACGCCGGGCTATGGCTGACGCCCGAAGCGGTGGTCCGCACCGTCGCCGAGGAAGACGCCGATTGGCTCGGCCTGAGCCTGCTCAGCGGCGCGCACATGACGCTGGTGCCGCGCGTGCTGCAACTCTTGCGCGAGGCGGGATTGGAGCATGTGGGCGTAATTGTCGGCGGCATCATTCCGGAGAATGATATTCCAAAATTGTTGGAAATGGGCGTGGCGCGCGTCTTCGGGCCTGGCACGCCGTTGCCGGAAATCGTCTCGTTTTTGCGTGAGCACAGCGGGGCCGGCCATGCTTGAAACACTGCTGGAACGCTTTCGCCGCCACGATCGTTTGGCCCTGGCGCGCCTGCTCAGCCTGGTAGCGCGTGGCGAACAGGTGGAAGAGATCCTTGCTGGCGTCGGGGAACCAGGGAGCGGGGCCGTATCAGTGCCTCGAGGACTGGCGCGTGTCGTCGCCGTCACTGGCAGCGGCGGCGTCGGCAAAAGTACGCTGATCGGCAAATTGATCGAGCCAATTCGCGCTCAGAAGCAGAGTGTCGCCGTGCTGGCTTGCGATCCGCAAAGTCCGTTAAGCGGCGGCGCACTGCTCGGCGATCGTTTCCGAATGCCGGCGCGGCCCGATGACGATGGCGTCTTCATCCGTAGCTTGGCCGCAGCCGGCGGGTACGGGGCGTTGGCTGAACATCTTGTGGATTTGATTCGACTGCTGGAAGCGTTCGGTTTCGATGTGATCTTGATCGAAACCGTCGGTGCCGGGCAAGGTGATACCGTAGTGCGTGAACTGGTCGATGTCCTCGTGCTGCTGCTTCAGCCGGAAACCGGCGATGATTTGCAATGGGAAAAAGCAGGGCTGCTCGAAGTCGCCGATGTGATCGTCATTCACAAGGCAGATCTGCCGGGAGCCGAGCGCGTTGAGGCGCAGGTACGAGCCATCCTGGCGCTGGGCACAGGTTCAGATGTTCCCGTCTTGCGTGTCAGCTCTCGAACGGGCGACGGCATCCCTGAACTCTGGCAAACCATCGCCGCTCGTCCCTTGCGGCGTAGGCGACAGCAGAGCGGACGCGATTTGCTCCGCCTGGCTCAGCAGACGTTGGCGGCACGCTTTGCCGCCGCCGAAGCAGCGGGACAGAGCGATCTGCGTCAGCTCCTCGCTGCCTGGCAGCAGGGGGAAATTTCCTCTGCCCAGGCGGTTTCAGCCCTCGTCCGTTTTCTGGCAAACGAACTGGAGACGTAAACGATGGCAAAGCAACCATCGTTTACGCCCCTGGAACGCCTTGCAAGTAGGTGTAGCGGCTAGATGTCTTCCTCCCTCCCCTACAAGGGGGAAGGGAGAAAAACGCTACACCCGCTTGCAATGCGCTCGAGCTCATCTTCTTCAGCGCCCCGATTGGCCCCTTTTCCGCTGCCGGGCGAATATCTGTGTGCAGTAAATCTCGCCCTGGGCGTTGGTGGCGATGCCTAGCCCCGTCTCGGTGACATCTTTCAAAAGAATGTTCTCGCGATGGCTTTTGGAATCCATCCAGCTTTTGACGATCTTCTCCAAGGGAACATCCGTCTGATCGGCGGTAATGAGGTTTTCCGCTACTTTGCCCCAATCGTAACCAGCTTCTTCGACACGCTGGGCCGGCCGTTTGCCATCGAGGACGTGGTCCATCTTTCGTTGCCTGGCCATGTTCGCCGAGTGGGCACGTGCTGCCTTGAACAGCAGCGGATGCGGCCGCAACGCTGGCAAGTCCGCCTTGGCCCGCTCTTTGTTCACCAGCTCCAGCAGCCTTCGCTCATCCTTGGTCATCTCAAACTTGGGCGCTTCTTCCTTATTGTCCACCGCGGTAGGCGGCGAAGCTAATAACAAGAGTAACAAGATGAGTGAGCGAACCCAGAAGAGGATCATAATATTTCCTTGATACTATTACTCTGTTTTTGTGTCCCGTAACAATTGATACGCTTTCCGCCGTGCTTGGCAGCGATAGGCTTCAACCAGTAACGAACGACGCTCTTCCTCCGTTAACGTCGCCGCAAACAATCCGTCGAGCAAACCCGTGCCGATGCCGGTCTCATGTAGCAAACGGCGCTCCATCTGTTCATTGCTCTCCATGGAGCCGTCCTTGCGCAGATGATGCGGCGGGAAGCCGCGTTCACTCAGGGCCGGGGCGATCATCAGGCCGCGATGGCACTGGAGCGGGTCTTCCTCGCTGCACAGAAAAGCGACGATATTGCCGTTCAGCGCGTGTGTTAGCTGATCCAGGCCACGCTGAAATGCCGTGGTTTGCCGCACGCGTTCGTAATTCACCCGGCCATCGTTGTCGTACAGCGACGGCTGCCCCGGCCGTCCGCCCAACAGATCGCCCAGAAAAACATAAGCAATGCCTTCACCGTGTAGTCCGTGTCTCAGCGCCTCCCGATTGAAATGGGGATAGCGTCCGCTGTAGGGCGAAGAACGAACATCGGCCAACATCGTGACGTCAGCCCGGCGCAACAGGGCCGCGAACGTCGGCCAATCGTGATTGGAATGGCCGATGCTGATAAGACGTATTGGCTCTTTACTTTGCTCTGCACCCATAATGGCAGGATCATAACAAATCGGTCCCAGCCAAACCATCCAGGTCTGAGGGATGGGGATCTTTCTTGATTTGGGCATGGAGGGTTTACGGGCGAGCGGTCGCTTCTCTCTCCCTGGTGGGGGAGGGTCAGGGGGCTTTTCCCTCTCCCACCAGGGGGAGGGAATGGAAAAACCTACTCGGGGGCTGACGCAACCCCGCTCGCCAATATCCAGAGGGACACCCCTGAGGAACTTACCGTGGACAGGGGCCTAATCGATTGGACATGGATGGGCACACTCGCATTATCGGGCTGGCGTTGTCCAGCACAACTGGACGGCCCCCTGTGCAGACGGCTAGCAGGATTTCCGTCGCATCGCTATGCTGCATCATGTAGAGGGGCAGTGATGCCCAGGGAACAAGAGGATTCAGCGGTGGATGAACGTTACACACAAGTGGAAAAGATCGTCTCCGCCTCGGCGCTCTTGGGCTATTTGAATTTCTCCGACGGCCGGCCCGATCCGCGTTGGCAGAAGCAGCTCAACGATGCCTATGCTTTCTTCGCCGAACATGGGGAGACGGCGCCCTGGCAGGCGCTCTTTGACTGGCTGACGGACGCTCTGCACCGGCTGCACGCAGCGGGCGGTGCCGCCTTCCGGGATGTGACACAGGCAGAGAGCGTTCTGATGCTGGCTGCGCGCGTGCTGCCGGCCTATCGCCGTCATCATGCCGACCTGCTCGCCCATTTGGAGGATGCGGAGTTGTTTGGTCCCTTCTTCCTGGCGCGGGTCTTCGAGGCTGTGCTGGCCCAGCGCGCAGCCGGGGATGAGGATACGGCCACAATCCTTACCACCGTGATCGCCCGGCTCAACGATTTTGTCGGCCATCGTCCCATCGCCATCCTGGAGACGCGGCCGCAAGGCGAGCCGTATGACCACGAACGTCATCGGCCGCTGCCCTTATATCTCAAAGGGGCCGGCGTCGCTTACGGACCGTATCACGATCTCATCGCTCGCGCTCTTGATATCCTCCAAAACACTGATTCAGCTCTGCGGGCCGAGGCGCAGTTTGATTTTGATTTGCTCGACGAACTGGCCGTCGATCTGCGGGCCTACGATCACGGCCATCCGGTTAATCGCCGGCCCAATTACGTCTTCGGCGAGTGGGATCCGCATCATCTGGATAATCAGGGACGTTTTCGCCGCTATGTCGTGCGCAAGATCACACTCGATGCCCTGATGGAACGCATCAACACGCCCGGTTCCCTGCCGCGTGAAGAGCTGCTCCTGGAAGGCGCGGCCGTGCTGGCCGGAACGCTACTGATGGCGACCGGCATCAGCGGCTATGGCCCAACAGCGCACGATTCCACAAGCACGCTGGCCACGTTGTTGCCGCGCATTGTACGCTATCGCGATCTCTTTTATGAACATTTGCTCAAGCGCCTGAAAGGACCGCACGCCGAGCGCCTGCGCGACGAATTGGCGACGACGCGGCAAGCCTTCGGCGGCGTTCGCCAGCACCTCAATACCTATCTGGCCCGCCATCGTGCCATGCAACTGCAGCAGCGCTATCTGGCGCTGCTCTTCGCCGAGATGGGGTATCCCGAAGCCAGCCGCACGGAAGCGCGGCGCATTCCTGCTGTATCGGTGCGGCTGCTGAGTGAAATTCTCAGTCATTTGACCAGCGGGCAGCTCGAAGCAGAGCAGGGACAATTGCGTGCCGCGGCAGCGCGGTTGCCACAGATCGAAGACTTACTGCATCGCGGCATCGCTTGCGGCGCTTTCGTCGATCCGTGGAACATCCTTGGCTTTCAGGGACTCTTTCCCCTGTCGCCGGCCCGCGAGGATAGCATCCGCGATCCGCGCGTGGACGAATTGATCCAGGTTGTCGAGCAGATTTTCAACCTCTATGCTCGCTTGATGAGTGAGGCAGCGGCCGCCGGCGATAATGAGCTGGTGCGGACCCTGACGACGGGTCTGCGAGGGTTGGCAGACTGGTGGGACCGATTTGCTACTTTCGAGGTCGGCGATGTGCGACGGCTGCATGGTGGTGAAACCGCCTCATCGGCCGTTGGCGTCGCCAACGCCCTGGCACGCTGGCACCAGCGCGGCGAGGCCAGCGCCGATCTCGCTTTCTGGCGCCAGCAATTGGAACATTTCCGCTCGTCCAAGGCGTTTGCTCTTGTTGTGGACACGCTGCTGCGCAAGGCCGATTATCGCTCCGCGCTAGGACTGCTGTGTAGCTGGCTAGGCCAGGCCGAGCAAACGCCGCTGGAAGATAATGTCTGGTCGTTTCATACCCTGGCACTGCGCTGGATGCTGGCGGTGGCAAAGCCGAGTTCGGAGTCCCAGGTTCTAAGTGCTGAGACTCAGAACCTGGAGTGTGGAACTCCGAGCGCAGAACTCCGAGTGCAGAACTTGGAGCAGCGCCGTGATTTGATCATCAAGTTCTTCGATTACCTGGAGGCCAATGCCGAGGATTACTGGCAAGTGCCGGAACTGGAACTGCCGGGGCCGTCGTTGATTGAAGAGAAAGAGGAAGATCTGTTCGGCGCCGCCTATGAGAATGTCACCTACCAAGACACGACCGGCGACGAGGAAGGCGCGGTTGCGGACGGTGGACTGATTGAGGAATTCGATCTGGAGCCGGAAGCCGAGCGTCTGGAGAAACGGCTGCATTTTCTGTCCACGCTGGCCCGGCTGTGGCAGATCGCGGCTCGCACGGTGACGGAAGATGCGCGGGCAGGACAAAGCTGGAAACAAACGCCGAGCGATTGGCTCAAAACGGCGCGCCACAATCAGCAGCGCCTGCTGGCATTGCTCGATGCTATTCATACCTATCCGCTCCGCGATCCAGCCGGTGATTACGATTCGCTGGTCGAGTACGATCGCCGCCGCGTGCTCAAAGAACAATTGCTGTTCATGGTCATCAGCGCCTGCCTGGATACGTCGTTGGCCGTCAGTGCCTTGCAGGGAGCGGTGGAGGCGAGTGGGGGCGCCTCAGCGCCTCAAGAACAAGCAAAGGCGGCGTGGGAACCCTTCGCCATTCGCTTGGAGCAAGCGCTCTTTGCCGGCGAGGCCGAGGCGGCGCGGGCAGTGTTGCCGACCTTTATCGAGAAGTTCCAGAGCGAGCCACTCTTGTTCGCACCCTTGGCCGAAGGCGGCACGCCACGCGCTATTCTGCGCGTGCGCATCGCCCAGACGGTGCTGCGGGCACTGTTGGCCAACCTGCCGCGTCTGGGGCTGCTCCGCGAAACTTACCATTTATTGCGCACGGCTCGTGCCATGGAGCAAGCCCAGCCGTTACGCGGCCGCGGCGTCACCGAGTTCAACCACTTCTTCCAGGCCGCCTACCAGGCCGTTGTTGAAAGCGTCGTCGAGTCGGCTCCCAGCTGGGAGATCTACGACAGCGATGAGATACTGGTGTCCCTCCTGGAACGTCTGACGGGGCCGTTTTTGAACCTGTGGATGGAGCACAGCCGTTCGCTGCAATTGTCGGTCCTGGAGACGCTGACGGGCGAATCGGAGTGGCGGGCCGTGCAAGCGTTCGTGCAGCGCTACGGCGCCGACCTGTTCCACGCCCGCTTTATGACCCTGGCCAACTTACGCGGCATCCTCCATCGTGGCGCCGGCGCTTATCTCGATTATCTGCGCGACAACCCCGATCCGCTGCGGCCAATTCGCTTGCTCGACGATCTCGATCGTACCATCCGCCGCGAGGACGCCATCCGTCGGCTGGAGATTGTACTGCAAGCCGTCATCGAGAACTACGAAGAATATAAGGACTATAACACGACGACGACGCAGTCCGATTATGGCGAGAACCTTCATGTCTTGCTGGAGTTTTTGCGTCTGAAAGTAGCTTATGAACGACACGCCTGGCAGTTCCGCCCGTTGGTGTTGGCTCATGAAGTGCTGGCGCGGCATGGCCGTACGCAGACCGCCATTTTGTGGGAGCAATCGCTGAAGCGCGTGACGAGCGATCTGGCCCGCCGGCATCTCGAACAGCTGGACCGCCTGGAGCGCATCCGCGGCATTCGGTTAAACACGATCCGCGATCATCTCAGCGAACGTTTTGTCAAACCGCTGGCGCTGGACCGCCTGTGCGCGTTGATCGAGCCGGCCATGCGTGAAGCACAACAAGGAGGCGAGAAACCGAGCTTCACGCGGCTGCGCCAGGAATTGCAGACCTTCACCGCCACGCCGATGGGCGTCGGTCTTGATGTGCCGTATTGGCTGCGGCGCCTGGAGATGGAAGTGCATCGCGTTCAGGCAACGCGAACGACCATCGCTGTGTTAGCCGAGGAGTTTTTCCG
>JAJPHU010000147.1 GCA_021325115.1 Planctomycetota bacterium
ACCTGGCGGCCGTCGGAGCCATCATGCCGCTGACGGAAACCCTGCAATCGGCGGCCGCTCTGCACGCCGCTGTCCTCGTTCTCAACCGTGAGATTCGGTAGGAGGCGGCGATGGGCAACCGAGCTTTAATCATCTTCACCGACGGCGAGCGCGTCTCCCCCGTTGTCTACCTGCACTGGTGCGGCGACCAGGTGCCGAAATGGCTGGCCGATCTCAAGCAGCTCATGCACGGCCGCGAGGGCGACGTGGATTATTCCTGTGCCCGCTTCATCGGCCTGTGCCACACCCAGATCGGCGGCAACCTGTCGCTGGGAGTCTGGAACGCTCCGACACCCATCGAGCGGGCGGTGCGGGCCTTTCCCTGCACCGATAGGTCACGCGAGCAGCTGGCCGCGTATGGCCACGGCGACGCCGGGGTCGTCGTCGTGAATGCCAGAGATTACACCTGGACAGCCTGCGGCGGTTATCTGCGTAATTTCAATCCCTCATCAACCACGAACGCATAAGGAGGTTTCTATGCACGTTTCGACCAGCAATCCCTTTTACGCAGCCCGCGTCCAGCGCGTCGCACCTGTTCGGCCAGAGGAGCCGCCACGGCCTGTCTACGCCAAGTTACCGGCGGCGCCGGTTAACGCCAGTCCGGTCCCGCACTTGACCAGCCTGTACCATTCGGCCGAGGCGGGCGACTATGGCGATCGGAACTATCCGGGTAACTGCGGCGGCAATCTCATCAAAGACCTGCTGCGCTACTTCAAGCCGTTCAGTGTTCTCGACCCCATGACGGGTAGCGGCACTTGCAAGGATGTCTGCGAGGAGATGGGCATCTACTGCTACTCCAACGACCTCCATCAAGGCGCCGACGCCTGCGATGCTTCGCAATTTCCCCGCCGGTGCTTCGACTTCTGCTGGGTCCACCCGTTATGTGGTACAGCACATAACGGATGTTATGTGGCGCAGTTGGTTATGTGGCGTCCGACACGGCTTCTCGGTGGTTTCCAAGGTCGGTGCTGCGCTGGACGCCACATAATTTTAGCTCTACAAGGATCGCAAGAACTCCATGAGTCCTTGATTTTCACGCCAAGGCTTCTTCGGTTTGTCGTCCTTGATCTCGCACTTTTCAAGCGCTTTGGCTTTCATTGCCAGATCAACCTCTGCGTACAGGTTGGTGGTACTGAGGCAAACATGGCCCAACCAGGCTCGAATTGTGTTGACATCGACACCGGCTCGAAGCAGATGAGTCGCGGTTGTGTGACGAATTGTATGGGGGCTCACACGTTTCTTTGCGACCGATGGCAGTTGCGTCGCCACCTGAGCGGCGTAGCGTTCGACCAGCGCATGAATTCCGTATCGCGTGATCGGTTGCCCCCTTCGGTTAAGGAATACATGTTGAGATGCGTCTCGACGGTCAATGAGAGGGAGCAAATCCACAACCGTTCTCCGCCACAACGGGCAACGACGCGTCTTGTTTCCTTTTCCGCACAGGATAACGGACGATCCTTCGTAATTAGAGCCGGCAACCAAGTCGAGATCGGCGATTCGCACGTGAGCCACTTCGTCGGCGCGCGCTCCGGTATTGTACAGGAACAGAAGGACAGCATAATCTCGGCGGCCCTGGGCAGAGCGTTGATCGGGCGCCTTGAGCAACGCATCCATTTCATCCTTTTCCAAGTAGGCGATCAGTGGACGCGCGACTTTCTTCGACACGATGGTTTGAACCTCACCGCACCACTCCAAATGTTCTGGGCTGTGAAGACCAACGAATCGCGCCAGGGAATGGATCGCCGCGAGCCGTTGATTTCGCGTGGCAATGGCACAGTGGCGACTTTTCTCGACATCTCCCAGGAATGCTCGAATTCGAGCAGGCGAAACGTCCTTGACACGAAGCTGCTCAATCCGACGGTGGGTCGTGCGGCTGATAAATGGCAGGAGTAGCTGCAACGTGTCCCGATAACTCTTCTGCGTATTGTGGGCGAGATTTCGCTCGCCAACGAGGTACTCCAACAAGAATCGGCGGACCCAAGGGCTCAGTAAATCGGTATTACGCATGGCCTGGCTCCTTCCTAGCATAGCTATCGAATCGCTTGCTGGCTTCATGGAGAAGCTCGGGCGTCATGCTCAGGTATACCTGTGTGTGCCGCAAATGGACGTGGCCCAGATAGACCGACAGATGATGCAGGAGTCGCTGCA
Organism: Planctomycetota bacterium; assembly: GCA_021325115.1. Lineage (GTDB taxonomy): Bacteria > Planctomycetota > Planctomycetia > Gemmatales > Gemmataceae > JAJPHU01. Next base: position 2,188 of record JAJPHU010000147.1, read on the forward strand.
CATCCGCGCCGCGCTGGTACCAGAAAGTGAGGCGGTGTACGGCTGCCGTATGGCGTAAGTCGTGAATCCGCGGTTGCTCGCGTGTATCCGTTCGGCGGATACCGGCGTAATCGCACAGGATGCGGAAAGTGTATTCGAACGTATTCGGCTTGACGGGTTCCGCCGCCGTCGTGACGAAAAAAGGCGTGTCAGCCGGTTGTCCCTTATTAGGCAGGCTACGTTCGTATTGAGCCAATACCTGCCTTAATTGCGGTCCCACGGGAACCAGTCGCGTCTTGCCGAATTTTGTATTCCGTATCGTCAGTATCGATCTGTGCAAGTCAACGTCGGCGCGAGTCAGATTGGTTGCTTCCCGCAAACGCAAAGCGGACCCATAAAATAGCAGAATCATGGTGCGGATGGTCGTTGGTCCCAGATAGACACTCCGCGGATGAACGTCCACCACTTGCAGAAGGCGGCGGATTTCTTGTTGCGTGTAGATATAGGGTGCGAAAACGGGCGGACGCTTGGGCGTTGTGAGCGGAAGAGGCATTTTGGCGAGGTAACCACGGCTCAAAGCGTATTGAAAGAAACACCGCAAGCAAGCCAACTTGGTGAACCACGTCCTGGTCACTGGCCTAGCTTTGCCCAAGAAAGCATCCACATGCCGAACTTGCACCCCTGCAACGCTGGCTCGCGAGCCGAGGGAGCGGCCGAATGCCCGAAGTATTGCCGCATCCGATACGAACGACGATCCAAGCGACCGCTGAAAAGAGATGAATTGCTCGATCAGGTGTTGTAGATTCATAGGACACCTCCCAGGTCGAAATCGGCAACCTGCCGAAGTCCGGACAGATCGACCTTGGCATAAATCCGGGTGGTGTCTGGGTCCGTGTGCCCCAGTTGATCGCCAATTTCCTTGAGAGACAGCCCGGCGGCCAACAGTTGCGTGGCGCAGGCATGACGTAGGGCATGAGGCCCGTAATGTGGAAGTGACACCTGCAACGATCGCAAGCGTAAGCCAACCATGGCCCACAGCGAGGTATCCAAGGGACGGAACGGCGCCCTGAGAGAGAGAAACACTTCCCGACGCGATGCTGGTGGCCGTACGTCTTGCAGGTAACGCAAGATGGCATCGCCGACAGAGCGGATCAGCGGGTAGGTTCGGATTCGCCCTGTCTTGGACGATCGGACATGAAATACCTCATGTTCCCAGTCGAGATCCTCCAATTGCAAGCGGCTCACCTCCCCTCTTCGCAGGCCGTAAATGGCCATGAGCATCAGTATTGGCCGGGCGAGAATATTGTTCGGCTTATCGCCCTCCGTCATGGCGAGCAACCGACGCACATCGTCCCACGAAGGGCCTTGCGGCAACGATGTCTGTGAGTAGACTCGCGGAGCTCGAATAGACGCAGCTAATCCTTTACGGCACCAACCGCGTGTCTCTGCAAATCGAAAGAAACGCCGCAGTCGGTAGGCGCAACCTCGAATTGTTCTTCGTGAATAGCATCCGGGTGGAAGCAACTCTTGGAAGGCCGTGTCGATCTGATCCGGCGTTATCTTGCGCAAAGAATCGCTTTTGCCCCCCAGTCGATCGAGAAATCGCGTGACGAACGCCCTCGTTTTGCGGATGGTCTCAGGGCAAAACGCCTCACGCCTCATGTGATTAACGAACGCCGTGATTACTCTCTCGCAGCGAGAGTGCGAAGTGGGTTGTTCTTGCAGACAGCCCAAGAACCTGAGCCATCGGACAGCAAGTCGAAAGAAGCAGCGGCGGTTGGCCGTGTTCCGTTTCACCTCGTCTTGAGTCATGGATCTTCGAGGCAGTTTGGCCAATCCAAGCATCTTCACGACCGCGAGAAGCCCACTGGCAATCCCTTGCAGAGTGCCGCTGGCATACCCCTGGTTCGCGAGATGTGTCAAGTAGGCAAGACGTTCCTTCACCAACGGACTTGTGCGATGGCGTGCCAATGCAGACGGATCCTTCAAAAACCGATCGAACATAAACAAACCTCCGGGAGAAAGGGATCAGAGAAAGTCTCCCGAAAGCATAACCCAGAATTATGTGGCGCAGAAAACGGTCGGAATGCCGTAATGCCAGGGGAGCAACAGGGGAGGCCACATAACCAACTGCGCCACATAACATCCGCCCTACTGGCGCATGAAGCTCTACACCGAAGACCCGCGCTGTCTCTCCCGCGCACCCACGTTGCCAGCCTTCCTGGAACGCTACCGCCTGCTGATCGCCAACTGCGCCGGTTCTTTGTCCCCAAATGGCAAGCTGGCCATCCTGATGGGCGATTACAGCGACCGCGAGGCCGGCTATGTGCCGCTGGTGTTCTACACGAAGCTGCTTGCTATGCGGGCCGGTTTGCGGCAGCATTGCACCGACATCATCCGCTTTAGCCACGGCAACAGTAGCTCCAAGAAGGTCTACCGGAGCAGCTTCATTCCGGGGCTGCATGACGTGTGCATGATCTTCGAGAAATCGACGCAAGGAGGCGAACATGCAAACGGATAAGGCGATCCTCGCCGAGATTGCGAAAAAGCACCTATTCATTGACGTGCTTGATAGCCAGCAATCCGACCGGCTCGATTTCCACGACCTGGCGGTCTGGAGTATCGAGCAAGCGCTGGAAGCCGCTTTTCAAGCGGGCTACGACGCCGCCGAAGATCGGCGCCGGGCCTGGGGTGAGGAACTCCTCCGCCTGGCACAGAATGCCGAGGCGTCGGAGCTGGCGTGCCCCGGCCGGAGGATCTTCGGGCAGGTGCTAACCGCCATGCAGGATGCCGAGGAGATCGGCGGCCCGGAAAGGTCCGACTACATGGACCTGATGGTCGCCATCATCCGCGAAGCATCGGAGCGCATCGCGTGCTACGCCTCCCATGCCTTCGAGCAGCACGGAGTGAAGTACCCATGACCCTTGCAACAACCAACCACGGAGGAGACAAACCATGAAAGCCTTTGATGATTACGAAATCCACGGCGTTGCTGAATTCACCGACCTGCACGGCAACCGCTTCTGTGAGCCGGTTCCCGATGACGAGGCGCAATTCTGGAGTCTGTACGGCCACATCCCCGGCCAAGGGCTGGAGTGCATCGGCGACTTCAAATCGCGGCAGCTGGCCGAGGAAGTGTTGGCCCGGATCACGGGCGGACCCACGGCCCGCGAGCTGTTGCACGCCCTCATGGCCTGCATCTGGTGGTGGGACACCCAGCCAGCAACGGTACGCAACCTGGACGAGCCGGAAGCCTTCGTCCGGGGCCGTGCCCTCGTTGCCAGGGCGGTCGCCGCATGACCACGGACCTCTTCACGGATCTCTTCCACCACTGCGCCCTCGTCGCTTTCGTCGAGCAGGCGGCGGCGCAGGGTGGCTGGCCTGAT
>JAJPHU010000369.1 GCA_021325115.1 Planctomycetota bacterium
ATGAGGGGGACGCCACTCCTTGGCTCCCTTGCCTTGACACCTCCTACCTCAGCCCTCCCTCACGAGGGAGGAGGAGGTTTGGTCCGGTAGCTCTTGGCGTCTTGGCGGTTTCTCCCATTAGTGTTTCTTATGTTGCGTCATGCATTTGCTCATCCCTGGATGTTATGGTCTCTGGCGGCGCTGCCGGTACTGGGCGTGCTGGGTATCTGGAGTGCGCGGCAACGACGGCGGACATTGGCACGGCTGGGCGATCCGGCAGCTGTGGACATCCATTTGGCGTCGCGTCGCGGTTGGCGCTGGTTGAGTAATTTGTGTCTGTTCGTGGGGATTCTGGGACTGGGCACAGGCATGGCCGGGCCGCAATGGGGACGCGATTGGAATCAGTCGGCTGCGCCGGGACGTGATCTTGTCGTCGTTCTCGATTGCAGCCGTAGTATGCTCGCCGAGACGCCTAGCCGTCTGGAGCGCGCCCGTGATGCCCTTGTCGATCTGGCCGATGCCGTCGAGAGATGCGGCGGTCACCGCTTGGCCCTGGTGCTGTTCGCCGGCAAGGCCCAATTGGTGTGCCCCCTGACTCATGATTACGATCATTTTCGCTCCAGATTAGAGAATTTAGAAGCCCTGGCCCAGGGGCGCGACCTGGAGCCTCGGCCAGGCGAGAAATCCGGCACACGGTTGGGGCAGGCATTGTCTCTGGCCGTGACCTGCGATGATCTGCGTTTTCTGGATAAGCGCGACATCCTGCTGGTATCTGATGGCGACGATCCTGTCCGCGACGCCGAATGGCGGAATGGCGTGCGCGTCGCCGTGGCGCTCGGTATTCGCGTATACACCGTCGGCATCGGGGATCCGAACACAGCCAGCGTCATTCGGCTCGATTCCGGTCCGCTGAAGCACAATGGCCAACTGGTCCGCACTCGGCTGGAAGAAGCGCCCCTCCGTGAGATTGCCGAGATGACGGGCGGCACCTACACTTCCGCGCGGACACGGACCTTGCCACTTGGCTCGCACTATCTCGACCTGATCGAGCATCTGCCTCCACGCGAAGACAACGACGATGTCCTGCCGGTCTATCAGCAACGCTATGCCTGGTTCCTCGCGCCGGCGCTCGGCTTTCTGATTTTGTTCATTCTTCTGGGCGATGGCTCCCGGAAAGGGACCCGATGAGGGAACTTCCATGAGAACGTGTTGCCTCCTTGTCCTTCTGCTGTTCGGACTGAAGTTAGCGAGAGAACCCAGTCCAGAAGCATTGCTTCAGGCAGGCCACCGGGCGATGGCGCGTGGCGATTACGAAAGGGCAGCCGCGCTCTACGAACAGGCGGAGTTGCACAGCACGGACCCTGTCGAGGTGGCCTTTTACCTGGCCGGGGCGAAATACCATCTGGCCGTGAGAATAGAGGGCTTGTCACCGGAATTGTTCGAAGCAGAGCAATTGTATCGCTGTTGTCTTGATTTAGCCAACCCGCACCGGCCTCAGGCGTTATGCGGCCTGGGCAATTGTTTGCTGCACAAGGCCGACTCGTCCGACGAGGGCAGCCTGCGGTCGGCCATTGCCTGCTACGATTTGTGTTTGCAAAGCGCCGACAACGATCGAGTGCTGGCCTCCGCGGCTCGTTATAATCGAGAAAAAGCGCGCTTGCTGCTGTTGCAATTGCTGCCGCCGGCCCAGGAGACCACACGCGATAGACTATTTGGCGATGACTTGCCTCCTCATCTGCCGCGTCCCGAGGATTCTCGCCCGGCCACGCCACTGCCGGCCGATGCAGATGGCAGCCAGAACAACGCCGGTCCTCAATCTCTCTCCGGAGACGCCAAGCAGAATCAAGGCAAAGACACAGCCAAGAACAATGAGCTGCCTCAGCCGGGCAAAGGCAATTTACCGCCCATCCCCGACGAGGTTGATGTTCCGCCGCTGTCTCCGCAAATTGCCCGCGAACATCTGGAGCTTGCCGCCAAGAAGGTGTTGCAAGAACAAAAGAGTCATCAGCGCCGTGATGAAGAAAACTCCGCCCAGGGTGTGATGGATTGGTAAAAAGATGGCATGTCTCGCGTTCGATTGGCCCTGATTCTGGTAGTGTTGACCTGCGAAGCGGAGGTGCGCGCCGAGAATGAAAACATTCCCGTCGTAGGCCGGCCGGTCGATCTGCCGTTTAGCGGGGCGAGCGGTTGGTTTGAAGTGCAAGCGCGCGCTGAACCGACAACGGTGCAAGCGGAAACGCCACTCCTGTTCACACTCGTGGTGCGAGCCGTGCGCCCGCCGCAACGTCCGCCGCAACGACTGGACCTCCGCCAGCTGCCGGACTTCGTCGAACAATTCTACATCGAAGACAGCAGCGAAGAAGTCGCCCGGCCCAACGACCATATTTGGGAGTTTTTTTATCAACTAAAGCCCCGCCGCACCGGGATCCGGGAAATCCCCGGTGTGCCGTTCGTCTATTTCAACCCCTATCTGCTGACCGCCAGCAAGGGCTTTCAAGTCCTTTATACCGATCCCATTCCGTTGCGTGTCCTGCCCCATGAGACCGTGCAGGTGCCGGTGCAGGGTCCGGAAAGCGCGTTCGTGCTGGTCAGGGGCCCGGCCGTCCTGGAGCGACAGAGGCCGTGGACGCCGCCGCATCTTGGTACAATTCTGGTCCTGCTCCTGGCACCGCCGCTGGGCTGCATTGTCTGGCATCTCCTCTGGCAGCGGCTGTATCCCGATGCAGCGTACTTGGCGAGTCAGCGGCGCAGCCGTGCCGCGCGCCGTGCTCTGCAAGCCCTGCGCTCCGCACCGCGGCTCGCTCTCTCTCCCCTCCTTCAAGTGGAGGAAGGAAAAGGTAGAGACAGCGCGGCACGAATCGCAACCATCGTCGCCGATTATCTCCAGCAACGGCTGGACCTGACCCTTGCCGAACCGACGCCACGCGAAGTTGCTCTGCTGTTCGCACAACACGGCTTCTCCTCTGCATTGACCGAGCAAGCCGCTCGCTTTTTCGAGATATGCGACCGCGTTCGTTTCCAACCCGGCGAGACCGACGTCTCGCCAGGTGAATTACAAAATGCCGCCATTCGGCTCATCCTCGCTGTAGAAGGCGAACGGCCAACGTCCATCGGCTGGTATGCTTCGCAGCCGCTCGCGGCCCCCGGCCGTTCGCTGTTCTCCTTGTTTCTCCTGGCCTCTCCTTTTCTCTCGACTTTGTCTGACCGCGAAGTCCTGGAGCGCGCCGAGGCAGAGTTTCAAGAAGGAGTACATCTGCGTCAAGCCAGGGACCAGGCCGAGCCGCATTTCCGCAATGCCGCTGGCTATTTCGATGAACTGCGTCAGCGCGGCGTATGTAACGCGGCACTGTATCGTAATCTCGGCAACGCCTACCTGCTTGCCGATGACCTGCCGCATGCCATCCTGTCGTATCACCGCGGTCTGCATCTCGCCCCGAACGATCTCGACCTGCGTGAGAGTTTGGCCGAGGCGCGCCAGCGCGTTGTCTATCCCGCATCAGGTGATCTGGGCCGACCGCGCAGCGACAATCAACCGCCGTGGCTGCCGCATCTTCGCTCCAAGTGGCTGATGTTCGCGGCCGTCGTTTGTTACATCCTGGGCTGTCTCGGCGTGACCCGCTGGCGGATGGTCCGACGCGGACGCTTGCTCACTGCCGGATTGCTCGCGCTGCTGCTGACGGGCGTGTTATCGAGCTGGTTGCTGCTCCGCGCCGAGGAGCAGCATAAGCGTGAAGTGCATCCCTTGGTGGTGATTGCCCGAGATGGGGTGCTGCTACGCCGCGGCAATAGCATGGCGTTCCCTCCCCGCTACGATACGCCGGTCAATCGCGGCGTCGAGGGGCGCTGGCTCTTCGCGCGCGGCGGCTGGGTACAGATAGAATTATCCGGCGGCGAAATTGGCTGGGTACCGCAGGAAACCGTATTGATAGACAGGCCATAAATCGACGCTCTACCAGCCCTCCTTGTTTTAAGCCGAGCACCAATCGATCCCTGCCATCAAACCAGCGATAGAACGGTTCTCGTTCACCTCCGGCCCATGCAAACAGATGCCGCCTCCGCCGATCTTCTGGCGTGCTTGCTGTGCCGGCGCTTGGGACTTACGCGCTGAAGCTCTCATTTCAGATCTCCGAGAGTCTGACTCGATGCTCCTTGAATATCCGTTGGCTTTTCCTTCACGGCAATTGTTTTCCAGCGATTGTACCGCTGCTTCGCTGGCGAACGGCCGGCTGACACCGGTCGGCGCAACCGCCTACCA
>JAJPHU010000008.1 GCA_021325115.1 Planctomycetota bacterium
CCATTCGCTCCCGAACACGGCGATAGGCAGCGACATCGCCGGCCCGCAATGCCAGGCAGGCGGCGCGAAAATAATCGGACATGGGAACGTTCTCCTCTTGAATCAGCCGGCTGTACTGGGCGGCCGCCTCCGTCCATAGTCCGGCCCGCGCGTAATGCTGGCCGACCGTCCGCCGCATGGCAAGAAGCTGGTGGGTGAGGGAGGAACGATCACGCCCCTGGCGCGTCGCTGTTTCCAAGGCATCCAGGTCCCGCTGCCACGACTTGGCTGCCTCGGCCAGTCGGCCGGTCTGCCAGTAAATATCGCCCAAGGCGAAGCGGCTCAACGTCAGGTCGGTCTGGTATTGCACATTCGTTGGCTCGTCCTGGACCAGCGCTTCGCGGAGCGTGATGGCTTGTTGGAGATGCTTGTGTACTTCCTCCACTTTGCCAAGGTCGAGCTGGATCAGAGCAAGGGCGTGCTGGCTGGCGGCCAGGTCGGCCCGCAGACGCTTGTTGTGGGGATCGGCCTGAGCTGCTTTTTGGCGATGGGCCAGGGCTTGCTGATTGGCCTGGAGCTTATCCGCCGGCGCGGTGGCCAGGCGGGCAGCAAGGTCCGCCTCCAGGGCTTTGAAATCTTCTCGGCCGCGCAGGGCGTCCAGATCGGTGTCCTTGTGAAGGTGATCCAGATTGCGCCAGCCGGCGTCGACGGCCTTACGCAACGCCTCCATCGCCAGGTCTGCCTCATGCTTTTGCTCGGCCAAATCCTCGGCTGTCGGTTTCTCTTTCTCTTTGTCCTGGGGCAAGGAGGCCGCGTTCAAGGCCCGGAAGCAGGCCAAATTATAAAGGTCAAGGGGGCCATCGCTCGGCAAACGCTCGCAGACTTCGCGAGCCAATTTCATGGTCCGCTCGGCCTGCTCGTTCTGTTGGAGCCAGCGCTGATAATACCACAGGTGCCGATAGGCATTGAACAGGCCGCTGTGCAGACTCGGAACAGCCGGATTGTCCCGCGCCATCCTCCGCCAGATCTCCACCGCCCGCCCGTAGGCCGCCAATGCCTCTTTCGCATGCCCGAGCTGGCGTTCGATTCCAGCAATGTTATTCAGCCCCATGGTCAGAGAGCGACCGTTCGTGAGGTCCTGCGGCGCCTGGGCAAAGGCAATTTCGTCATGCTCGACGGCCCGGCGATACATCGCCAAGGCTTCCATAAGCCGTCCTTTCTTGGCCAACACCCAGCCGAGGTTGTTCAGCGTGCTGCCCAGATCACGCTGGGCGACGAGATCCTCGGGGTTGAGACGGACCAGCATTTCGCGGATGGCCAGGGATTGCTGATAGTCTTGCAACGCTTCGGCCAGCCGGTTGGCATCCCCATGATTGTTCGCGCGGTTGTTATAGGCAGCGGCCAATTCTCTCTGGAAGCGGGGCTGATCGGACTGGACCAGCTTCTGCCACAGGGCGATGGCCTCGTCATAACGGCCCAGCCGGTAATAGCATTGGGCCAGGCCGTGCCGCCATTCGACCGATTCGGGCGCGGCTTTCGTCAACGTCTCGTATAGCGTCCGCGCCCGGTCATCGGCTTTACGCGCTTGGGCGTGTTCGCCCAGTTCCCCACGAATTTTGCCCACACGCAGGTACGCCGCTGCTAACTCGCCTTGAATCATCAGATCGTCACCGCGTTCCTTGAGAAAGTCCTGGTAGAACGTCAGAGCCGATTGCAGCAGCTCGCGGCGGAGTAGCTGCATGCCCGGCACTTGCAACAGCTGACTCTCGCTGATCGTGGTGAAATAATCGTCCACCGCCTTGCGCGCCTTGGCAAAGCCGGCCTCGGCCCGTTGCTTTTGCTGCTCCGCTTGCCGTTTTGCCTCTTCGGATTGTTGGCGCAGCTTGGCCTCTCGCTCTTTCGCTTGCTCGGCTTCTTGACGGGCCAGGCGTTCATTCTCCGCCGCCTGTGCTGCCCGATGAGCCAACTGGTCGAAATAGGCGGCGGTTAACAGCGAGACTGCTGTGATGCCGATCAGCAACAACGCCAGGATCCCCGTCAACGTTGCCACCCCAGGATGATGCCGACACCAACGCGCCAAACGCTCCGCTGAGGAAATACGCCGCGCCTGAATCGGCTCATCGTCGAGAAAACGTTGTAAGTCCGCCGCCAGTTCCCCAGCTGTTTGATAACGACGCCCCGTCTCTCGATCGATGGCCTTATGCACAATTGTCACCAGATCCCGCGGGATGGAGCGATTGAGCTTATCCAGTGACGGCGGTTCTTCCGTGGTCACGCGCTTGATCAGACGATGGCGGTCCCGCTCCTCATACGCCGGCTTCAGCGCCAGCAACTCATACAGCGTCAGCCCCAGCGAATAGATGTCGCCCCGCTTGTCCTGACGCCCCTCGAACGCCTCCGGTGGCATATACCGCAGTGTGCCCACAATGTCGCCCGTTTGCGTCAAATGGTCCTCATTGTCGGCCCGCGCCAGCCCAAAATCCGTCACCCAAACCGTGCCGTACGTGTCCAGGAGGAGGTTCGACGGCTTGATGTCGCGGTGCTGAATGCCCTGCTTGTGCGCATATTCCAACGCCTGAGCCACCTGCACGCCAATTTGTGCTACACTCTGCCAGTACGTTGTCTTCTTGCCCTTGCTGTGTGCGGCAATGCCGGAACCGGGGAGCTGCATCGATGATGACAGCGTGAACGAATCGGACAGCTTGCCGGTGCTGCTGCTCTCCGGCGAGCGGGGTTGCATTGCTTTGCTCTCCGGCGAGCGGGGTTGCATTGCTTTGCTCTCCGGCGAGCGGGGTTGCATTGCTTTGCTCTCCGGCGAGCGG
>JAJPHU010000022.1 GCA_021325115.1 Planctomycetota bacterium
CTGTCTCCTTGCGCAAGCGGGGTTTCACGCTAATCGAACTACTGGTAGTTATCGCCATCATCGCCATCCTGATCGGCTTGCTCTTGCCGGCGGTGCAGAAAGTACGCGAGGCTGCGGCACGCTCGCAGTGCCAGAACAACCTCAAGCAGATCGTCCTGGGCACGATCAATTGTGGGGATACCCACCAGGGCAACCTGCCTCCCGGTTTCGGCAACTATCCGGTGCAAAGTCCTTCTCCGTATAATGGCGACGGCGGCTTTTTCTTTCACCTTCTCCCTTACATCGAGCAAAACAACCTTTACCAGGCAAGTTTCGAGCCTACGGGACAAAGTGCTTCGAATCAAAAAGGCCTTCCGACTTACACCGGCAATGGCTATTCCAAGAACACGGGGGCCGCTTCGGTACCCCCTCTTAAGATTTACGCTTGCCCCTCAGACCCCACTTTGGCCCAAGGCAATGGCAACTTGACCAGTTATGCGTTCAATGGGTTGATTTTCATGCAGTTCACCTATGGCTACTCGCGCTATCCAGCCAGTATTCCCGATGGCACCTCGCAAACCATCTTCTTCACCGAGAAGGAGATGCAATGCCAGGCAAGCAAGAGCGCCGGCTGGTCCGGCAATTATTGGCCGGACACCATCGATTCGGCCATCTCACTGCCGCATCCCATCTACCGTCTGGGGCAAGAAGCGATCGGCCTGGGCAACACCTACTTTATGATCCAGCCGACGCAACAGACTTGCCGCTGGGATTGGGCCACGACCGGACACACCGGCTGCATTCTGACCGCCATGGGCGACGGCAGCGTCCACATCACGTCTCAGGGCACCAGCATGGCGACCTGGTGGTACGCCTTGACGCCGAACGGCGGCGACATCCTGCTCTCCGACTGGTAATCAACGAGCGCATCAAATCACTGCGCCATCGGGAATGATGGTGCCGCGTGGGATGGCGATGATCCCATCGCGGATGCCCCATTGGTCGGTCTCGGCTTGAGATGAGGAAGGCGGAGACAGCGTCGCCCATTTGTGGGCGTTGTACCGCAGCGATCTCGATCACTGGGACGCCTACCAGGCTCAATTCACGACGATTACCTGAACCGGACTTTTACCAACGAAAAAGATGCCCACTCCGGCATAAGCTAGCTGGTGACGAGTAGCCCAGCCAGCAGACGTCGGCCGTTCACCAAAAAAGTACGGGTTGTGACATGAAAATTGCATGTAGTCACGCCAGGGCTTGAGGGAAAATTGACAAAAGAGAAGCATTTTACGACCGTGAAGAAACTAATGCTCATCCTGATCCTGGCGGGCGCCGCCGCGACAGCAGCGGCGTATGGCTGGCATTGGTGGCGCGAACACGAGACAGAGCACATCGCCTACACGTTGGAACGGGTCCAGCGCGGCACGCTGGATGAGGTGGTCAGCGCCACAGGCCGGCTGCGGCCACGCGAAATCTACATCGTCGGTTCCGAAGTGCCCGGCAAAGTGACGGCAGTGCTGGCTGATTATAACCAGACCGTTGCCGAGGGCGACGTGCTGCTGCATCTGGACGATCGGTTGGCCAAAGCGCGCTTGGAGCAGGCCGATATTGCCGTCCAGCTGGCGCGCTTGGCTCTCCACCAAGCGGAAATTCAGCACGATACCGCCGCCAAGCTGCTCAAGCGCCTGCGCGACATGGACAAGGAAGTGCGCAATCCGGAAGATGTGGACATTGCCGAGGGCAAATGGCGTGCTGCCGAGGTAGCAATGGAGGAAGCGCGGCACAAGATACGGCAAGCGGAGAATGCCCGGCGACAAGCAGAAGTTGCTCTGCGGCTGACGATTGTGCGCGCTCCCATCCTTGAATCGGCCGGAACATCTGCATCGCAGTCCCATCGGCCTGGCACCGGCGTGGTAGTCGAAGACCTTGAGCCGTCTCGCTCCAAGCGCTCTTTCGTGGTCTTGGAACGCAAGGTGTCGGTCAATCAAGAAATTGGTTCGTCGAACCAGGGGCATCTGTTCACGCTGGCCTCTGACCTCCAGCGCATGCGTGTCACGGCCGAGGTAGGTGAGAGCGACATTGACAAGGTACACCGCAGCATGACGGCGCGCTTCACAGTCGGCAACGCCGACGAAAATGCTCCGAAATATTACGGCGTCATCGAAGACATTCATCTGATGCCCAGCATCGAACATGGCGCGGTTTATTATCAAGTCGAAATCGATGTGCGCAACGAACGCGATACGGCGAGCAGCGACTGGAAGTTGCGGCCTGGTTTGACGGCATCGGTGGACATCATCCGCCGTTCGCATCACGATGTCTGGAAAGTGCCGTCGGCGGCACTGAATTTCGAACCAGCTGCCGAGCAGCAGAGCGCCGCCGCGCGTAAAAAATTGGCCCAGCGCGACAGCCTGCCTCATTCCGAAGAGTGGCAGACCGTCTGGATCCCCGGTGCGGACGGCAGGCCTTGGCCGATCTTCGTCCGCACCGGCGGCAAGGGTGCGCATGGCGAGACAGGCATCACGGCCGATCGCTTCACCGAGGCACTGCAATGGGATGACGAAGTGAAAGATCCTGCGATGTTGCAGGTCATCACAGCTGCACCACCGCCCAAGAAAAGTATTTTTAACATCCCGAAGATACAGTTTTAACAATTGCCTGGCGAGCAGGGGTGTGTGAACGCTTCGCTCACCCCGGGTGCAACATGGAGGATTTTTTGCCATGCCCGCTCTCATTGAGCTGGAGAACATCAGCAAAATTTATCAGATGGGGACGCTCCAGGTTCACGCCTTGCACAATGTCTCGTTGGCCATCGAAGCAGGTGAATTCGTGGCCATCGTCGGCGCCAGCGGTTCGGGCAAAACGACGCTGTTGAACATTATTGGTTGTCTCGATCATCCCACTTCCGGTATCTATCGCCTCGACGGGCAGGATGTAAGCCGGCTGGACCGAACGGAGTTGGCCCATCTGCGCAATCGCAAATTGGGGTTTGTCTTTCAGGCATTTCACTTGCTCCCTCGTCATAATGCCGTCGAAAATGTAGAGCTGCCGCTGCTTTACGCCGGAATGCCGCCGGGGCAGCGCCGCCAGCGGGCTGTGGAGTTGCTGAAGTTCATGGGACTGGGCAATTACCTCAACCACATGCCGGGCGAATTATCCAGCGGCCAGCAACAGCGCGTGGCCATTGCCCGTGCCTTGGCCAATCAGCCCCAGGTTGTGGTGGCCGATGAGCCGACCGGCAACCTGGATTCGCGCACCAGCGACGAGATCTACCGCGAGTTCCAGCGCCTCAACCGTGAACGGAAGCAGACGATTCTCCTGGCAACGCACGATCCCACTATCGACCGCTGGGGACCGCGCAAGGTGACAGTCCACGATGGCACCATCGTCGGTGACGTCCCCGGCAAGGCCGCATAGGGAAGGACCAATCATGAGCTTTCTTTCCGCCATTCGGGTTGCTTTGGACGCCTTATTGGTCCATAAAGGACGGTCGTTCCTGACCAGTCTCGGCATCGTCATCGGCATTAGCGCCGTCATCGCTATGGTGTCGGCCGGCGAGGGAGCACGGCTGCTCTTGGAGGACCGGCTATCCAGTCTCGGCAAGAACCTCATCCTGATCCGCTCCGGCACTCCGGTCTCGCAGGTCATGACAGCCGGCGGCACGCCCTTGACTCGTGATGATGCCCGCGCCATCCGCCAGCGTCTCGGCTACGAACTAACCGGTGTCGCTGAGGTGCAGCAACTCCAGCGCCTGGTTTCCCGGCATGCCTTGCATCACCCCACAGCGGTGACCGGCACCACTCCCGAGTTGCCGCCGGTGCGCGGCTGGGAAGTGCAAAACGGACGCTTCCTCACCGACGACGACCTCAAGAAAATGGCCGACGTGTGCGTCCTCGGCGCCACCCTCAAGGACAAGCTGTTTCCTAACCAGGCCAGCGCTATCGGGCAAACGGTGCGTCTCGATGTTCTGGAGCTGCGTGTCATCGGCGAGATGGTCCCCAAGGGCCGCTCACCCCTGGGCTTCGATCAGGACGATCAGCTCTGGCTACCGTTGACGACCTTGCAGCGCAAGCTGGGCGGCGGCGACCGACTCACCATGATCGTCACCAGTACCCATTCTGCAGAAGAGATCGACCGAGTCAAAGCAGATATTACCGCTCTGTTAAGACAACAAAGGCACGTCCAGCCGGGCAACGAGAACTTCGATGTCAGCAGTGTCAACGAAATCACTGACCTGGCTCGCACGGTGACGACCGTATTGCAGCTGTTGGTGGCCATCGTAGCCGGTATCTCGCTTGTAGTCGGTGGCATCGGCGTCATGAACATTATGCTGGTATCGGTGACCGAGCGGACGCGCGAAATCGGCATTCGCATGGCCGTCGGCGCCACGCCGGCCAATGTGTTGAGTCAATTTCTCATCGAGGCGCTGGCGTTATCGCTGGCGGGTGGATTGATCGGCTTGACGTTAGGCTTGGCGGCATCGTTCGTAATGGCCGGGTTCATCGGTTGGCCACTGGTCATTTCGCCGTTGGCTATTGTGGCGGCCTGCGGCGTCTCCGGCGCGGTCGGCATATTTTTCGGTTACTATCCGGCATGGAAGGCATCACGCCTGGAACCGATCGAGGCACTGCGTCATGAGTAAATGAGATGGTTAGGGGGTTGGCTTGTTAATGACCTGGCCACCTCGAGCGCATTGCAAGTAGGTGTAGCGGCTAGATGTCTTCCTCTCTCTCCCCCTTGTGGAGGAGGATGAAAAACGCTACACCCGTTTGCAATGCGCTCGAGCCACCTGATCCATCTAACCACTTAGGGTTGGATGGGCGCGGCACGATACATCTGGAACGGCTTGAAATAGTTGGGCGCGGCCGCCTGCATCTGGGCTGGCGTCGGCCAGATGCTGGTGCCGAACGTGGTCTTGCTGCTGATGAAATTGGTCCGCGATGGTTGATAAAACATCGAACTCAAGCGATAGGGAAAAGCGGTCCCGGTAGTGTTGGGACGATAGGTGGTTGTGCCGATGGGTGCATTTAGGTTGCGGTAATCCATCGGCGAATTATTGGTGATATTCGGCTGGACGTTGACATTTATCGTTTTCAACTGTCCTATGAAGTTGGAGAGGGAAGACGCTCCGGAGGAACTCTGAGCTTGTGCCAATCCTGTCCACGCCATTCCCAACGCCAGACTCGTGACCCAAAGAAATTTGCGCATGATCTCACCCCTTCCTTGAGGAAGACCTCGTTCAGACAGGCGAAATGGAATTGGAAGCGGGCCATCTATAACAAAGGTCCAGAAGATGTCAAGAGCTTTTTGACGCCTGCGGTTTGGCACGCAGCCGCAAACGGCCCTTGAGCCGATCGAGCAGCACAGCGCCAAGGAGGACCACTCCGAAGACCACTTCTTGGCGAAACGGTGTCACGCCGGTGAGGTTCATGCCGTTCTTGATGACGGCGATGATAAAAGCTCCAATGAGGGTCCCAAAAATCTTTCCTTCGCCGCCAGACAAACTGGTGCCACCGACGACCACGGCAGCGATGGCGTAAAGCTCGTACATCAGCCCATACGTCGGCGCTCCGCTCCGCAGCCGCGAAGCCATAACAACGCCACCGACGCCAGCCAACCCTCCGGAGAGAGCGTAGACCAATAACAGCACGCGCCGCACGGGCACTCCCGACAGCCGCGCCGCCTCGGCGTTGCCGCCAATGGCATAGATATAGCGTCCCAGCGTCATGCGGGTCATCACCACATCGGCAGCAATATACAGCACGATCATCAACACCACGCCATTGGGAACACTGAACAGGTCGGCACCACCGCCCAGCCACAAAAATGAGGCCGGCACCTGATAGATCGAGGCTCCGTTGGATACCTCCGAAGCCAGGCCGCGCGCCACCAGCATCATCGCCAATGTGACAATGAACGCCGGCACCTGAAAAAACGTCACCATTGCCCCGGAAAACAGACCGCACAAACCGCACAATGCCACCGCCGCCAGGCAGGCCCCAATCATGCCGCCGGTTGTCGCTGCTTCGGCACCAGCGACATCACGGATCAGTAAAGTTGCTGTTACGGCCGATAGCGCAATGAGACTGCCCACCGACAGGTCGATACCGCCGGTGATGACGACGAAGGTCATGCCGGCAGCCAGGATGGCAATAATGACGATCTGATCGGCAATGTTGCGCAGATTGTCGGCTTTAAGGAAATTGGGCCACCAGTAGCGTGGCGGCGTCACGACCGGCACCTCGCCTAGTTGCGGAAAACGCGTCGAGACATGACGCAGCACAGCCCAACTGCCTGTTACCTGATTGGCCGCAATGGCATCGAGCTTGCCGCCAGCTGCTACCAGGCGCTCCAGTTCGGCGCGGGCATCATAGGGCCGGCCACGCACGTCGCCGACAAGCTGGACTCCAGCCGCTTCGAGGTGTTTTCGCGCAGCATCGGCGAAGGCGATGTCTTCGCGCGTATCACGGGTGACAAGGAGAACGCGCGCCGAAGGACCGAGACGCGCCAGCACCTCTCGCGCCAGCTGCTCGCCGCCCGAAGCCCCGCTGGGATCCTGGAGGGCGAAAGTCACGACGCTGTAATAGATGCCCAACAGCAGTAGCACCAGCGCCATGCCGTAATCGGAAAGGAAACGTCGCATGTGCTAGAAAAACTTTCCTTTTTTACGAGCTTCGCTCATTTTTTCACGCGTCTTCCTCGCGGCGTTGCTTTGCAGCGTCCTGTAGGCACTCTGAATATCTCCTAAGACACCGGAGCATTCCTGGCAGACTGCCGTACCATGTGCGGATAAAATCTGACGGTCTTTGAGCAGATGTTCCAACTGCTCCGGCACCTTATCCATTCCTGGAAAAGGAACCTGAGGTTGAATAGAGTTCTTGAAGATCTCCTCAAGGTGCTTCCTTTCAGGTAAACCTAATGCCCAAGTGGCACGATGGATAAACTCTTTCACTTTCGGCAGGGCATAATGAACGCGGCTTCTTGCTTTCTCCCATTGAGCCACATCTGCGTTCAGGGCATGTACTTTTTCTTCCCCTGTCAACGTCTTCCGCGCTGCGGCTTCCATTTCTGATCGAAGGCTTTCCATTCTTTGGCGCAAGCCATCGATGGTCGCTTCCAGGCCCAAGATGGCATTCCAACGTGATTCGAGTTCCTGCCACCTGGCCAAGGGGACCTCCGGCACCGGACTTTCCTTAGGGGCTGTCGCTTGAGGCGGCGGCTTGAGATGGACGTAAATCGTCAGGTAAGCAACGTCTGGCAGAGGCGGCGGGAGCGGATGCCTCCATTCGGGATTGGGGCTATCCCTGCCAGGATAGGCTGCTTCGCCAAGGCGCCAAGATTCCACGTCGTTCGTCGCCAGGGATACAGCGCTCAGAAGGTTTTCCACTGTCAAGAGTTGATCCACACCGGGGATTTGAAAACTCTTCTGGGGAACACGAAACGTGAGAGCCAAAGGGTCGCCTTCGGGTTTGAGCCAGACCTCCGCAATTTTTTCTCCTTTGTACTTCAAGGCAGCCCATTGCTTCGAGGGCGGCTGTTCCGAGAAGTTCATTCCGCACCTCCTCTTCTTTTTATCTTTTTATCGACCCCTTTTTCCATCTAGGCAGCCGTTACCGCAGACATAGTATACCGAATTTCTCTCTTCCGATTGCGCCCGTGGCAGCAGGGACTTCCCGAAGCACACCCCTTCTATCTCTTCCGGCCTCACACCCTGTCCGGCGATGTGTTCGATTCGTTCCTCGATTTAGCTTCTCCAGTTCGCGCAGAAGCACTTTTCGCTTCACTTGGCCGCGGTACTCATAAAGACTCGCGATCACATCGTTTGCCGCGCTTAATCAGGTGTTTGAAGTGACGGTGACTGCCCTTCTGGGACACCTGCACCCCGCCATCCTCGGCCAGCCAACAAATCACGTCACGGACCTTCATGCCCGGTCCCAACTCTCTTCGGATTAACCTCCCTATATTGTCTACGAGTTCCGATAACGTGGCAATCATCACCCCACGGCCAAGCGCAAAATATCTTCCTGGGTCGCGCGGCTGACATCGGTAAGCTCGCCGGTGAGCCGGCCTTCGTGCATGACGAGAATGCGATCGCTCATGCCTAATACCTCCGGCAACTCCGAGCTGATCAGCAAAATGGCTTTGCCGGCCGCGGCCAGGTCGTTGATGAGGCGATAAATCTCGACCTTCGCTCCCACATCGATGCCGCGCGTCGGCTCGTCGAACAGCAGCACTTCGCAATGGCGTTCTAGCCACTTGGCCAATACCACCTTCTGCTGATTACCGCCGGAAAGATGGCCAACCGGTTGCTCCGGACTGGCCAGACGGATACGCAAACCCTCGATGTGGCGAGCCAACGCTTGCCGTTCAGCGCGGCGGCGCACAAACCCCAGAAACGAGAAGCGTTCCAAATTGGGCAAGGCGAAATTGTCGCGCACCGACTGGGCCAATACCAGGCCCTGTGCCTTGCGGTCTTCGGTCAACAGGGCAATGCCGGCGCGGATAGCATCGCGTGGTGAACGGATATCGACCGTTCGGCCATCCAGCTCGACAATGCCTGCTTCCTTGCAATCGGCGCCGAAGATCAGCCGTGCCGTTTCCGTCCGTCCTGCCCCTACTAATCCTGTCAAACCGACTACCTCGCCGCGGCGGATCACGAAGGAGACATCGCGTACTTTGGGGCCGCACCGCAGGCCGCGCACTACCAGAAGCGGCGGTCCAATGGGCACCTGGCGTTTGGGAAACTCTTCTTCCAGCCGCCGGCCGACCATCAGGCGAATCAATTCCTCACGTGTCACTTCGCCGATGGGCCGCCAGGCGACCGCTTCACCGTCACGCAGGACCAAGACGCGATCGGCAATGGCGAAAATTTCCTCCAGGCGATGGCTAACGTAGATGATACCGATACCTCTTGTCCGCAAATCGCGGATGATGCTGAACAGGCGTTCGACTTCTTGCGGCGTCAGTGTGGCGCTCGGCTCGTCCATGACGACAATGCGGGCATCGAAAGCCAGCGCGCGGGCAATCTCGACAAGCTGCTGCTGCGCCACGGTTAATTCGCGGCAAGGCGCCTCAGGATCGACAGCGACGCCCAGCCGTGTGAACAGTTCGTTGGCGCGCTGCTGTTCTTTGCTGCGGCGGACGAAGCCGGCGTGGGCCGGCTCCTGGCCGAGAAAAATGTTCTCGATGGCTGTCAGCGATGGCACCAGGTTGAATTCCTGATAGATGACGGCGATACCGGCCTGCCGCGACTCGAGCGGACGGGTGAAGCGAACGGCCTGACCGTGCAGATGAATGCTGCCGGCGTCCGGCGGCTGTGCCCCGGCCAGCACCTTGATCAGCGTACTTTTGCCGGCCCCGTTCTCGCCCACCAGTGCCAGCACTTCACCGCCGTCTAAATCGAGATCCACGCCCCGCAGCGCTCGTACGCCGGGGAACGATTTCACGATCCCACGCATCGACAACAACGGTGGCATAACTTGCTTCCCTAATAAAAGCTAATCTCAGAATCACAGAGAAAAACACAGAAAGGAAAGGCGAGAAGAAAAAAGTCATAGCGCGCAATTTTACCCTTTAGCTCTCCTCTTCGATTACCTGGTGTCTTCCTTTGTGTTTCTTCTCTGTGTCCTCTGTGATTCTGTAGTTAGTTCTTCCCTCGATATAACCCCGTTGGGATAAGGATCTGCGGCGGCACTTTCTCGCCTTCGAAATAGCGAGCGATGATGCGAGCGGTCTCACGGCCAATGCGATCGGGATACTGCACAGGATCGGCATAGATCTTGCCTTGTTGGATGGCCTGCTTACCTTCTGGCTGGCCATCGAAGCCGACGATTTTGACCTGATCGTCCTTATCGGCTTTCTCCAGGGCGGCACGAGCGCCCAGTGCCGATGGATCGTTGATAGCGAAGATGCCAGCCAGATCGGGATGGGCCTGCACGAGATCTTCAGCCGCTTTGTAGCCTTGGTCCTTGACGCCGCCGCAAGGTAGCTCGGCAACGATCTCTACACGGGCGCCGCCGCCGCGATTGTGTGCCCTGATCACTTCCTTGAAGCCAGCGACGCGCAGCAGACACGATTCGGCCGCCCGATAATCGAGAATGGCGATCTTGCCACCGGTATCGCCGAGCGCTTCAAGGAGAGCATGAGCGGCCTGTTTGCCGCCCGCGTAGTTATCGGTAGCGATATGGGTGACGACGAATTGGGACTCGGACGCCAAGCAAGCGATATCGCAGGTGAACACAGCAATGCCAGCATCGTGGGCTTCTCGAATGGCCGGCCCGACCGCTTTGGAATCGCAGGGACACAGGACGATGGCAGCTGCCTTTTGCACGATGAAATCCTTGACCTGGTTCTGCTGCCGGGCTGCGTCGAACTCGCCGCTGACCACGACGACATCGTAGCCGTGCTTCGCCGCCTCTTTTTGCATGTTATCAGCAATTTCTTGAAAAAATGGGTTGGTAAGTGTCAACACCGAAAGACCGATCACCGGCCGCGTCGGTGCCGCTTTATCTTCCGCGCAGCCAGCAGCGAGCAGCCCTGCTAACGCGACCATCGTCAGGCATAGGCATTTTGTGGTCATTTTTTACAGTCCCCAAGGGGGCTTTTGAATATTTTAGAACTAACGGAGAGAACTGTCGGGCCTACTGGCCACGTGCCGAAATCTCAGTCTGCTGGCCGCGGGCCCTACGGTTCTCTCCGTTAACCCTCAGGAAAGGGATTGTCACAGGTGAGGATGTTCTATGCCGCCATTCGCTGTTGATCTTGCGGATATTCAGGAGGCTGCCCAACGTTTGGCCGGACGCGCTCACTGCACGCCAGTGATGACGTGTGCGACGCTCGATCGCATGGCTGGTCGCTCGCTGTTTTTCAAATGCGAGCAGTTGCAAAAAACGGGTGCGTTCAAGTTCCGCGGCGCTTGCAACGCCGTGATGCGGCTTACGCCGGAAACAGCATCCCGCGGCGTGGTGACGCACAGTTCCGGCAATCACGCCCAAGCTCTCTCTTTGGCTGCCGCGCTGCGCGGCATCCCGGCACATGTGGTCATGCCGAGGAACGCCTCGCCGGTCAAACGCCGTGCTGTCGAAAAATACGGCGGCCACGTCATCGAATGTGAGCCGACGCTGGCAGCGCGGGAGAAGACAGCAGCGGCGGTGTTGGCCGAGACCGGGGCCACGATGGTGCCGCCCTACAATCATCCCGATGTAATCGCCGGACAGGGGACCGTCGCCCTGGAATTGCTGGAGCAAGCGCCGCAACTGGATGCCGTGGTCGTACCAGTCGGCGGCGGCGGCTTGATGGCGGGCGTGGCCATCGCGGCCAAGGCGCGGGCGCCGCAAGTACGCCTCTTCGCTGCGGAGCCGGCCGGCGCGGATGATGCCGCACGTTCCAAGGCCGCTGGTAAACTCATTCCGCAAACTGACCCGCGGACCATCGCCGATGGGTTGCGCACCAGCCTGGGGGAGTTGACCTGGCCGGTCCTCCGTGATTGGGTAGAGCGTGTCCTGACCGTGACGGAAGAAGAGATCGTTGCCGCCATGCGACTGTCGTGGGAGCGCGGCAAGTTCCTCATCGAGCCGAGCGCCGCCGTCGCGGTCGCCGCCGTGCTTGGCGATGCCTTTCGAGCACTGCAAGGATTACACCGAGTCGGCATTGTCCTCAGTGGCGGCAACGTCAATCTCGATGATCTGCCGTGGTAGATCGATACGCTTTTATTTCGCTTTGCAATAGCTCAGCGCCATGAGCGCGTAGCCGGTAACGATGAGTGGATCGCCTTCCATCCAGTGCGGGTTGTCGTTGCGCCAGCTGCCGTCCTCGCGTTGGCGCTTCCGCAAAGCGGTAGTGAGGTCGGCACGCCAATCGTGTTCTTTGCCGTTGGCGTCCTTCACTTTGTCTAGCCCCAGCGTATCCAGGCACTTGGCCATCGTGTGATAGTAATAGTACAGTCCCCATTGTTTCCGCGGTTGGGGCATGCCGGGGTTGGCGTCCAACGTGTAGTTCTTCTGAATCCACTCGAATGCTTTCTTGATACGTGGGTCGTCTTTGGAAACGCCGCAGTAGATCAGGCTCTTGATGCCGGCGTAAGTCATGCTGCCGTAGCCGGGCAAGCCGCCATCGGCGTTGGGTTGTTCTTGCGTCTTGGTCTGCCCGCCGCCGGCAGCGCTGTAGATGAAGCTGCCATCGTTGATCTTATCTGCCCATTTGCGATCGTTATATTCACCTTTCAGGTTTTGGCAACGGCTGACGAAGGTAGCGGCTTTCTGGAAGGCCGGATCGTCCTTGGGAATGCCGGCTGCCGTCAGAGCGTCGAGGAAAAATTGCGTATTCGACAGGTCCGGCCGCGATTTACTGTCGTAGCCGGCCCCGCCGTAGAAATCGTCCTCTTTCCCCTTGCCCTCGCCCTCGTCCCATTGCAACTGGCGCAAAAATTGGGCCGCATCTGCGATGACCGCTTTGTAGCTTTCGCGCTTGGCGCTGACGAGAGCCAAAACGTTGATACAGGTGACATAGTTTTTCAACTGCACACGCGGGTCTTTGCCAGCGATGTGCTTCTCACGCGGATTGATGAGCGATTCGATATATTTCAATCCCTTATCCACCATCGGATCATCGGAGCCAACCTTGCCGCTCTGGAGCAAGCCGGTCAGGATCAGGCCGGTAGCGCCGAGTTTTTCTTGGTCCGATTTACCCCAGCTGCCGTCCTCGTTCTGCTGCTTGCGTAGATAGGCGATGGCTTTATCTACGCAGTCGTTCCATTGTTGGGGATCCGCGCCAGCTTGCGCGTGAAGAAGCGAGGCCAACAGACCAGCCAGCGCTCCTATCGAAAACATAAAAGATCGGCGGTTCATTGGGATTATCTCC
The DNA here is from genome assembly GCA_021325115.1 of Planctomycetota bacterium. Classification (GTDB taxonomy): domain Bacteria; phylum Planctomycetota; class Planctomycetia; order Gemmatales; family Gemmataceae; genus JAJPHU01. The sequence continues at coordinate 12,838 of JAJPHU010000022.1, forward strand.
ATTCGTTTCACTGCCCGTCGCAGACGAGCGCTCTCGGATTCGCTTGCGACGCGCAGCGAAAAAGCAAACACGGTGCCGAA
>JAJPHU010000284.1 GCA_021325115.1 Planctomycetota bacterium
GCACCCATATCCACTCCTTGGCCTTGCGATAACGCCGCAAAGCACGCCCCAATGCTTCTTCCGGAAACGGATAGAATTGCTCGATGCGAACGATGGCAATATCGTTGGCCTGGGCTTCGGCACGACGCTGTTGCAAATCGTAATAAACCTTGCCACTGCACAACAACAGGCGGCGAACACGCCCCGCCTCCACGGAGGGATCCTCCAGGATTTCCTGAAAACGGCCTTTGACGAACTCGTCCAGCGGCGAATTCGCCGCTTTGAGACGCAGCATGCTTTTGGGCGTCATGACGACGAGCGGCTTGCGGAAGTTGCGCTTCATCTGTCGCCGTAGCAGGTGGAAATATTGCGCCGGCGTCGAGGGATAGCACACCTGCATGTTGTCTTCAGCACACAGCTGCAAATAGCGCTCGAGCCGGGCACTGGAATGCTCGGGTCCCTGCCCCTCGTAGCCATGCGGCAGCAACATCACCACGCCGCTGTCGCGCTGCCATTTCGATTCGCTGGAGGCGATGAACTGATCGATGATGACCTGGGCGCCGTTAGCGAAATCACCGAACTGCGCTTCCCACAAAACCAGCGTATGCGGCGCATCCAGACCATAACCGAACTCGAAACCCAGGACCGCCGCCTCGGACAACAAACTGTCGTAGGCGTCGAAACGCGCCTGCTTGGCAGCCAGACCGTTCAAGGGCGAGTACGGCTCGCCGGTGCGGGCATCGAAGACAACCGAATGGCGTTGGCTGAAGGTGCCGCGGCGGCTGTCTTGGCCGCTCAGACGTACCGGCGTCCCTTCTAACAACAGCGAGCCGAACGCCAGCAGTTCGGCCAATGGCCAAAGAATCGGTTTGCGCTCCTTCATATCTTGTAAGTAGGTTTTGAAGACCCGCGCTACCGTCGGATGCAGATGGAAATTGTCGGGCACGCGCGTCAACCCTTCGACGATTTGCTGGAGCGTCTCTTCGGCCACGCCCGTCTCCACGGGAGTGTGCGAATAACGAGCTGTCATTCCCTTCCATTGGCCATCGAAACCGTGCATCATGGTCGGATAGTGCGATGGCTCGGTGCGTACTTCCTCCAGCGCCTGCTGCAGCTTGGTCTCGAATTTCTGGGTGATGGCCTCTGTCTCCGCGACCGTAAGATCGCCCATCATAATGAGTTGTTCGGTATAGACCGATGATAGCGACGGCCGGTCGCGAATCTTGCTATACATGATCGGCTGAGTGATGGAGGGATCGTCCCCTTCGTTGTGACCATGACGCCGATAGCAGAACATATCGATGACGACATCGCGACGAAATGTCTGCCGAAACTCCAAAGCCAACTCCGCCACGTACACCGACGCCTCCGGGTCTTCGCCGTTGACATGAAAGATCGGCGCCTGGATCATCTTGGCGATATCGGTACAGTAGGTCGTCGAACGCGCGTCGCCGGGAGCGGTGGTGAAACCGATCTGGTTGTTGACGATGACGTGGATAGTCCCGCCGGTGGCATAGCCGGCCAGCTGCGAGAGATTGAGGGTCTCGGCCACCAGTCCTTGTCCGGCGAAAGCAGCATCGCCGTGGACCAAGACCGGAATGCCCCAGAGGCGCTCGCGGTCGCCGAACAGTGTTTGCTTGGCGCGGGTTCGTCCTTCGACGACCGGATCGACCGCCTCCAGATGGCTGGGGTTGGGCGACAGCGACACATGGACCTTTTTGCCCTGGGAATTGACGCGATCGCTAGAAAAGCCCAGGTGATATTTGACGTCGCCATCCCCGTCCATTGTGTCCGGCAGATACTTGTCCTCGAACTCGGCGAAGATCTCCTCGTAGGGCTTGCGGAGGATATTGGCCAGCACGTTGAGCCGGCCGCGATGAGCCATGCCCAGGATGATCTCACGCACCTGCATGTCCGGCGCTTTTTCGACGATCGCTTCCAAGATGGGAATGAGGGTCTCGGCCCCTTCCAAAGAGAAGCGTTTTTGCCCGGTATAGCGGGTGTGCAAGAAATTCTCAAAAAGCTCGGCATAGTGCAGGCTCTTGAGGATGCGCACTTTCTTGGCTTGATCGAAGTGCGGACGATTGCGACGCGGTTCCATGCGTTCCTGGAGCCAACGGCGGATGCGTGTGTCCTGGATGTGCATGTACTCGACGCCAATGGTGCGGCAGTAGGTCTCTTTGAGGGCGTCGATCAGCTGGCGAAGGGTACCGCGCTCCATGCCAAGAAACGGCGCGGTACTGAAAGTACGATCAAGGTCAGCCTCGGTGAAGCCAAACTCGGACAATTCCAGCAGCGGATGGCTGGTGCGTGCCTCGCTCAAGGGGTCCAGATGAGCGAGGAAATGGCCCAGATCGCGGTAGGCGAAGATCAGTCGAACAATCGCCGTCTGCGCTGCGCCATCGACGGCTGGCGCACGAGGAGCCACCGGCTGCGTGGCGCCCAGCTCGAACCCTTGGAAAAAGAACCTCCAGCTGGCATCCACAGCTTGAGGATCTTGCCGCCAGCGTTGATAAAGTGCCTCGATAACTTCCAGATTAAGACGGTCGGCAACCGTACCAGGAGTCATAGTTTTGTGTTTCCGTATAAAGCTTCAGGCCGAAAGGAAAACCGTTCCTTATTCTGGTTTCCTTATTCTGGCTCCCAAACTCTGTTTGGGAACCTTCCTCCTCTCTTCATTTAACGCCGCCTGCGGGAAGAGGACAAGCCGCTTACAAGGCCAAGAGAACGATGTAGCCGAGCCGCAAGGTGATAAAACGACAAAGCAAAAGAATGTAGGGATTATAACGAATCGCCCAGGCGAACGGCCGGCGTCCGCCTTCCGTACCATCGGCATTATCCGGCGTTACTATTTCCGCACCATCGGCATTATCCGGCGTTACTATTTACTTGTGCCCTGTTCCCGTGCCGCGGTGTTCTGGGTATAGTAACTTAGGTAAGGGGAGAGGTCGAACCGGAGCCAGCTCGTAATCATGAAACATCCTCCACCATTGCCGGTGCATCGCCCGGACCCCCGGACACCGTTGTCGCTGACTGACCCGCGTTCAGGTCGCCGGCCGCCACGCTGCCGCGTGGCCATGTCGCTGTGTGCCGGCTCGGCCTTTCAGGGTGCTCTTTCGTCGCTGTTGCGGCGTCGCTTGCTCTTTGTCGCCCTGCTGACGCTGGCGCCGTCGGTGATCTTCTTCGTTCGCAACCGGCTCGATACCAACTTGCCGCCGCACCTGTCTGGCTTCGGCCTGGTTTTCTACAGCGGCGTCGCCCTGGTGACGGCGTTGATGGCCGGGATCTTGTGGCGGTGCAAGCACCTGACATTGCGCCATTTACGGCTCATTGAGTTGATCATCTTCGGTTCGTTGGCGGCCTTCTTCGCCTGGCTGCAATACCGCGACTTCAACCACGGGCCGCTCCTGGAAGCGTCGCGCTGTGAACAGGCCCCCTTGATTCTCAAACATGCTGTCGGCAATACCTCAACGCGCTGGTTTTTCCTCATTGTCTTGTACGGCGTCTTCATCCCCAACACGTGGCGGCGCTGCTTGCTGGTCAGTCTTGGTCTGGCGCTGACGCCATTGATCTTGACACCGTTGGCCGCTTCCCGCGACGGACCGTTAGAACCGGAAATGCGTTTCGCCCTTCTGGATCTGGCGATCTTTTTGTCTATGGCCATCGCCATCGCCGTGTTTGGCTCTCACCGCCTACAATTGCTGCAAGCCCAGGCTTTCGAGGCTCAGCAGCTCGGCCAATATCGTCTGGGCAAGCGTCTCGGCTCCGGCGGCATGGGTGAGGTTTATCTGGCTGAACACCTTCTCCTCCGCCGTCCTTGCGCCGTTAAGCTGATCCGCCCGGAACAAGCCGGCGATCCGACCACTTTGCAGCGTTTTGAGCGCGAGGTGCAGGCCATGGCCACGCTGACGCACTGGAATACGGTGGAAATCTACGATTACGGCCATGTCGACGACGGTACCTTCTACTATGTCATGGAATATCTGCCCGGCCAAAACCTGGAGCAGCTTGTCACGCATTACGGTCCTCTGCCGCCGGCGCGGGCCATCCACCTGCTGCGCCAGGTCTGCGGCGCCCTGCGCGAGGCACACAACATCGGCTTGCTCCATCGGGACATCAAACCGAGCAACATTATCGCCTGCGAGCGTGGCGGCGTTTTCGATGTGGCCAAGCTGCTCGATTTCGGTCTGGTCCAGGAAACGGGCCTGGGCAAGAATGACGGACGCCTGACGCAGCATGGCACCGTCATCGGTTCGCCGCCGTACATGTCGCCAGAACAGGCCGCCGGCAAGAGCGACATCGATGCGCGCAGCGACATTTACAGTCTCGGTGCCGTGGCCTATTTCTTGCTGACGGGGCAACCGCCGTTCGTCCGCGAGACAGCGATGATGATGTTGATGGCCCACGCTTATGAGCCGGTGGTGCCGCCGGCCCAGCTTTGCTCGAATGTGCCGGACGATCTGCAAGCCGTCGTGCTGCGCTGCCTGGAGAAAGATCCCGCGCGGCGTTTCCCGGATGTACATAGTCTGGAGCAAGCGCTGGCCTCCTGTGCTGCTGCCGACCAGTGGACAGCCGAGCAAGCGGCATTGTGGTGGCACGTGCATCCTCTACCCGCGCCCGGCGAAAGCGAACTGCGTCCCGATGTGCCCACGCAGGTCGCCGCCATGACATGATCGTTTTCATCCTGCATCAAGGGGGGATATTTTCCTATGTACAAGTTGACATCTTTCACCTTGCTGTTCGCCCTGATGATCGGTTCAGCCGTGGCCCAAACACCGGCGCCGATTGCCCAGACCGAAGCGGGCAAGAAAGCACTGACCAAGATCCGTCAGCTTGGCGGCCTGGCCCTGGAACTGGCACAGAATGATCAACATCTGGAAGTCTCGTACATCCAGAACGACGGCAAACTCACCGACGAGCATCTGGTTGTACTCAAGGACTTAAAAGGTCTCGTCCATCTTGATCTGCGGGGTCAGCCGGTGACGGACGCCCATCTGGTTCACCTGAAGCCGTTAACCGAATTGACGCATCTGCACCTGGAAAACACGAAAATCACCGATAAGGGACTGGAGAATCTTAAGGATTTGGTCAATCTCGAATACTTGAACCTGTATGGCACTGCTGTGAGCGATGCCGGTCTGGCGAACCTGGAAGGCCTGAAAAAGCTTAAACATCTTTACCTGTGGCAGACCAAGGTGACAGAAGCGGGCGCGGCCCGGCTCAAAAAAGCGATTCCGGGAGTAGATATTAACCTGGGCATCAAGGATGAGCCGCAGCCCGTGATCGTAGCCAAGAAGCCCGAACCAAAAAAAGAAGAGAAAAAACCTGAACCGGCGGCCGTAGTTAAGAAGCCCGAACCAAAAAAAGAAGAGAAAAAACCTGAACCGGCGGCCGTAGTCAAGAAGCCCGAACCAAAAAAAGAAGAGAAAAAACCTGAACTGAAAGTAGAAGTGAAGAAACCGGAACCGGCCAAGGAGACGAAAATAGCAGATGATATGGCAGCGGTTCTCAAGGCCCGTGTCACGGTGGCGGAGAAGGGTTATCACGAAGCGTGGGAGGATTTTGGACGGACGCAACGGTTTGGCAACGTCCTGATTCTGGTTGGTAAGCCGGAAGATGTCTATACCTGGTCGATTCGCTGGCTCAAGGCTCAGCGCGATCTCAGCACCAAGCATGAGGACCACGTCGCTGCGCTGGAAGCGCACCTTAAGCGAATGAGTGAGCTACAAAATCGGGTCAAGCAGGTCAGCAAAGATTTGCTGCCCCCCAGGGCGGAATCGGAAGCCGAATGGTATCGGCTGGAAGCGCAACTGTGGTTGGCAAAGGAGAAAGCCAGGTAGCTGCACGAAGCATAACTGACGGGCGCATCTAATTACAGGTTATCAAATAAGGAGTTGGAAGCCGGGGTGCCCCTCTCGATTTTGGCGCGCGGGGTTGCGTCAGCCCCCGAGTCGTTTTTTTCATTCCCTCCCCCCCGGTGGGGGAGGGCTGGGGTAGAGGGTTGCGCGAAGGCAAGAGGCACTTGATCTGCACCAATGGGGAAAGGACGATTCCGGTCAAAAGGCACCGGATTCTTGACAGCATCACTACCAACCAGCTGTGCAAGCAAGCTGGAGTGCAACCGAAGTTTTAACTCTCATGGGGACGTTTGCGGCACGAAAAAAGGGGCGAGACTCGTAGGAGGGCCGTAGAGGGCGACTTCCACTCCCCGGAATCGGCAACGATCGATAACGATGCACGAGGATGCTTTCACACGCCTCACTGTCTCGGCAGCAGTGTAGCGCTCCTGTGAACCGGCAACAGCACAGACCATCCATAGCCGCCCCGTCCGCGCCGCTTGTTCCACTTGTGTCGGTGAGGAATACGCACTAAGATCTGGCGCGCGGCCGTGATACACCTCGTAAACTTGCGGATGCGATACCCACAAGACATCGCCCGGCTGACGATGGGCTGCGACGTAAGTGAAGGCTTCACGGAACTGACAACGCGGTGTCACTATGATAAGGTGCTGTCCTGCCCACAGGAGGGCCGGCGCCAAGAGCGCTGCTGGCAGGATCCAACCTGACCACCTCATCCGAACGGGCAGCCACTGCATCAGTACATCGATACTACGTGCCACCAACAGCCACAAACACGGCACCAGGAAAAACAACAGACGGCCGCCGAGTGGATAGAGGCGCAGTGCCGAAGCGACCAGCGCCAGAAGCAACGGTCCCACCAGCAATACCAAACGTGCTGGCTGGTGCCGCAACGATGCTGCGCCGATTAGCGCCAGCACCACGACCGGTAAACCCATTTCGCGCGTGCCGTAATTGCCGGCTTCGATGAGGCAAAATCCAATCCACGTCACAGCCGCACCGGGCGAAGATAGATCGAGAAACGAAGCATTCCAGAACGCCTGCAAAGTCGAGGTTGCCTGATGACGAACGGCCAATGACCACAAGATAAGACTGGACAGTGCGGTTAATCCACCCACTGTACAAGCAAGGATAATGCGCGCCTTGTTATCCGCGGTGTGTCGGTGGCGGAAGGCATGAACCAGCAGGGCCAAGCTCGCGCCACTGAGGATGAACACGGATGGATACGATACCCACGGCGCCAACATCGCCAGAAGACACAGAGCGATGCAGAAGCGCCAACTCCGGACAATGACTTGACAGCGGAGCGCGGCTAACAAGATCAGCTCCGTCATCAGTAAATCGAGGGCATATGGTTTGACCTCGTTGGCATGAGCAATCGCGTGATGGCCGAGAGTGCAGAAGGCGGCCGCCCACAACGCGCCGCACCCCCTCACCCCCCCCTCTCCTCCAAGAGGAGAGGGGGGGGTGAGGGGGCCAACAATACACCGAGCCAGCGGCGCCATTACGAGCAAACTGATTACACTCGCCGCCAGGGCCGGCAAACGCATCCACCATTCGCTCCCGCCCATGAATTGGTACAACCCGCGCAACAGCCACAAAAACAGCGGCGGCGCTGCCTGATCGTCGCGCAAAGGGCCGAACAGATCAACGTATGATTTGTGGAAGATGTTCAGCAACAAATAGGCTTCATCGTACCAGTAGGAAGGACAGGCAGCGTATTGCCGGACACGAAGAACAATGCCCAGCGCGAACAGGGCGAACAGGATGTTGCGAGAAAATCGGCCCATGCCCTTTTGGCCCTCCCGTCCTTGACGCGGCACTGTACCAGGAAGATGGGATGCAGGTAAAGCGCAAGGCACCGTCCTGTTGTCATTGGGGTAACGGAACTGTAGAAGAACCTTTGGCGTAAACCTTTCTGCCAATCGAGCCGGCAGACACTCGCCACGGAGAATACAGCCCTATGAACTCTTTCAATCCCACTTTCTATGCTCCTGTCATTGCCGAGTTGTTACGAGAGCCGCGGTTGCCGCCTCTGGATGGTGGCACACCCAACCGCGCTGCCCGTGCTCGCCTCGAAGCATTAGCGAGTGACAATGCCTTCGCACCGTACCGCATCCGCGATCACAGCATGGCTGACGCCTGCCGGGCTGGTCTGTGGCTGTATCACAATTTCCTCGACGAAGCCCACAAGATCAGCCAGGAGTTGCACACGCCGACCGGCAGCTATTGGCACGCCCTTATGCACCGTCGAGAACCCGATTTCGACAATGCCAAATACTGGTTCCGCCGCGTCGGCACCCATCCGATCTACGAACCACTGCATCAGGCTGCGGCCGAGTCGGCTGTCGATGTGCCGTCTTCTGCCGCCTTCCTGCGCACGCAATCCGCCTGGGATCCGTTTGCCTTCGTCGATCTGTGCGCCGCCGCATGGACCGGCCGAGCGCCCTGCGCGGAATTGTGCCGACAGATTCAGAAACGTGAGTGGGAGTTGTTGTTCGACTGGTGTTATCGTCAAGCTATAGAGGAAGCTTTTGTTTAGCCGCGCGCCGGAGGCGCGTGCTTGCCTACGGCGCGGCAGCACTTTGGTTTTACTGGGCCCAAACCTGGGCCAGCTCCACCAGCACGCGCACAGCTGTAGCCATTTCTTCCAGACATGTCCATTCCAGGGGCGAATGCAGGTTATGTTCACCGCAGGAGAGGTTCGGTGTGGGCAGCCCTAGCTCGGTCAGACGCGAGCCGTCGGTGCCGCCGCGCACGATGGTCAATTTCGGCTCCAGGCCGGCCCGCCGCATCGCCTCCTGAGCAAACGCCAAAGCCCGCGGCTCCTGGGCCAGTCCCTCGGCCATATTGCGATATTGCGGAGTTACCTGGACCTCAATCGAGGCCTGCGGATACTCTGCCGTGATGGTGCGGGCGATGGTCCGCAACAACTCGGCGTAATCGACCAGGCGCGGCGTCTGAAAATCACGCAGCAGAATGCGCAGCGTTACCTCGGCGACACCGCCGTCGATGCGGTAAGGGTGCAAGAAGCCCTCACGCTCGGCGGTCGTTTCGGGCGCTTGCGTCAAGCGCGGCAAACGTTCGAGGAACAGGCCAGCCAGACGCACGGCGTTGACCATGCGGCCCTTGGCGATGGCCGGATGAATGTTGACGCCGCGGATCGTTACCACCGCCAAATCGGCGGAGAATGTCTCGCCGTCGATCTCCCCCTGCCCGCCGCCATCGAGCGTGTAGCCAGCGACAGCGCCGAGTTTCTGCAAATCGAGATGATCGACGCCGTGGCCGATCTCTTCATCGCAGGTGAAGCAGATGCGGATCGGTCCATGCGGCAGTTCTGGATGAGCCAGGAGTTGTGCCGCCGCCTCCATGATGACGGCCACGCCCGCTTTGTCATCGGCGCCCAGTAACGTCGTGCCATCCGTGGTGACGAGCGTCTTACCTTTGAGATAGAAAAGCTCCGGATTATCGCTTACTCGAATGATCTTGCTTGGATCACCGGGCAGCACGATATCGCGGCCATCGTAGTTTTCGTGGACGATCGGCCGGACATTGCGTCCGGTAGTTTCCGGCGAGGTATCGAGGTGAGCGATCCAGGCGATGGCAGGTGCGTCGTGCGTAACCGTGGCGGGGATAGTGGCCAGGACGATACCGTGTTCATCCTGGACCGCGTCAGGAATGCCGAGAGCGCGCAGCTCTTCCACCAGCATCCGGCCAAGCTCAAGTTGGCCGGGCGAACTGGGATAAGTGCCGGCATTTTCGACGGCAGTAGTATCAATGCGGACATAACGACAAAAACGATCGAGCAAGGTTTTCATACCCATACCTCGGCGAGAGCCTTCTGAACCGCGGTCGTGAAGGAGCGGTTTGTTTCACCGCTCCCTTATGGTCGCGGCCCAGATTCTTTTAGGGGTTGGCGGCGAGAGGAGTAGGGGGTTGCTCTTTTCATTTTTTCTCACGAATTAGTTTGCCATTTGCTCATCGTCCGTATACGATGCAAATGGTACGCCCGGATGCCGCTTCCGAACCCTCCTGTGGCATCCTCGATTTACCTACCTGAAATGCCTACCGAATGTCGCCCTCGTGATTTTGTTGAGTTGATTTTTAACTAGCTGGCGCTGCGGCCAGGCGAGAGGCAGCCCCATGCCGCTCCATCCGTATTCTTCTGAGCAACCGTTGAGCGGCCATGCTTTGCGCAATGCCCATCTGCGTGAACGCGCCCTCCGCCGCGCCGAGACGGCGCCGCCGTTGGCCCGTATCCTTGTTACGCTGCGGGCCCAGCACCTCGGTCTGACGCGCCTGGAGCTGGCGCGGCGTTCCGGCATCAGCCGCGGCACGCTACGCGATCTGGAGTTGGGCATTCACACGCCCACGCGACGCATCTTACAGCAACTCCTTGCTTTCTACCAACGAGCCGGGATAGCCGACGAGCATTTAGAGGAGCTGCGCCGTCTCTATGCCGGGGACGGCGCTACTTTGGAACATTTCCTGGCGCGTCTGGAATTGCGTGCGGGTTCTTCCCGCGAGCTGGCCCGCCGCGTGGGTATCAGCCCAGCGACGCTGTGGGAGTATCGTCGCGGCCATTTCCCGCTGCCGTTGGCGTTATTGCGGCAGATGTGTGCTGCGGTTGGTGAAGATGCTGCCTCGGCAGAAAGGCTGTGGCGTGAAGCGGAACGTCAACGGTTGCAGCAGCGCGGCTACCCGGAGGCACTGGTGGAATTTTGGGTCTTATGTGGCCGCGGCGGTTACAGCGAGAAACAGTTGCTCGCGCTGGGCATGGCTACGGCCGCCGTACGGCGGCTGCGTTATCTGGAACTGCCGCCCTGGGATGAAGTGGCCGGGGTCGCCCGGCAGTTAGGCACTGAACAAGAAGTGCGGGAACTGGAACGGCTATGGCGCCGCGACGAGCAGAACCAATCCGCCGGGCTGCCCGATAAGTTCGGCGCGCGCGTGCGGCAGCTGCGCAAAAAGCACGGGATCACACGCCGCGAGTTGGCGGATCTCTTCGGCATCGGCGGCAAGAAGCCGGCACGTATCATCAAGTACATCGAAGAAGACGGCTTCTATTCCGCCCAGGCTTATCCCGCCGGACTCGTTGCCCTGCTGGTCGGTAGCGAGAGCGAACGTGCCGCGCTGTTGGCCGCCTGGCAGCAACGCCGCCTGCAGTTCCATCGTCGCCATCGACCGGAAACGCGCACCGATCTCCGCTTGGCCCGCGAGCTGTATGGCTTTGAGGCGCGCGACATGGAGCCAATTTTGGGCTATTCCTCTCTGGAATATCAGAAAATTGAGCGTGGCGTGCAGCCGTTGACGGACACAGCGCGGCAACGCATCTTGCACGCCATCCACGCGGCTGGGCAACGCCGCGTGGATGCGTTGTTGCAACAGCGGCGCCAGTGCGAAGCGGAACGCATCGCCTGGCGACGTCCCTCTTCGGTCCAGGCACTTATTACCCTCCTGGCGCGCCGCGAGGGAGGGTTCATTCCCCTGGCGCGTCAGCTCAAACGATTGGGTCTGAAGGGACTGTGGACCGCTCGATTGCGTGCCATCAGCCGCGGCGAGGAGGTGCCCCCCTGGTGCCTGCTGGAACACATCGCGCGGGCTTGCGAGGTTGCCGATTGGGACGACGTGCATGAAGATTGGCAGCAGCGCTATCGGGAGCAGCTACGGCGGACATGCCCTTCGCCGTTGGGGGTCGAGCTGCGTTTGCTCATCGGCGAAGTAGCGGAATCGCTGCGCGATTTCAGTCCCCGGCTGGGGTTCAATTATTCCGTCCTGGTCCGTGACATGCAAAAGATTGACCGGGATGAGCCTGTGAAATGGTTTCACGTCGAACGAATCATGCGCGCCGCCGGCCTGTCCACAGATGATCCGCGCTGGCGCGAGATTCATGCGTTGTGGTACACGGCCAGCGATCGTCGAAAAACATCTGTGCTGCGCCGCTGGACAAACTCGGCGGCGCGGCAGGATTGAGGATGGCCGCTCGCAGCTTAATGCGTTTGCGGGCTAAAGAGCTACTGGACAAAACCTCCTCTCCCCTCGTGAGGGAGGACTGGGGTGGGGTGTAAAGGCAATTGAGAAGGAGTTGTATCCCCCACCCTGACCCTCCCCCTTGTGGGGAGGAGAAAAGTCCGCTAGCCCTAAGAGAATGTCGGCCATGCAGGCTCACCTGGCAGGGAGATTTCTTGCGCACGATTCCCTACAATGCCTCCGTTATCAGTGATGGGTAAGCATCCTCGGATTATCGCGGTGCATATCATGATTAGTAAAGAGCTTCTCGACATTCTCCGTTGCCCTCTCGATCCAACCCGCAGCGCACGGCTGGATCAGGAAGCAGACGGTTTGGTATGTCAACGCTGCCGGCTCAAATATCCCATCAAGGAAGGTCTGCCGTGTATGCTCGTTGAGGAAGCGATCTTGCCGCCGGGAACGAGCAGTTTGCAGGCGCTGCCGTGCCAACAGACATCCCTGGGGGAGGGAGTGCAGAGATGATCGCACATCGACTCTACGTCGGCACTATCGGCGAGGGGCTGTTCCGCAGTCTCGACGGCGGCGAGAGTTTTCACCGCGCTTGTGAGGGCATGTTCGTCGAATGCCACGTTCGTGCTTTGGCCGTACATCCGCAACAGCCGGCCACACTTTATCTCGGCAGCGAGCTCGGTTTGTTTGTCAGCCGCGACGGCGCCGAGAGTTGGACGAAGCTGCCGGCGCCTTTGGAGGGGTTGCAAGTATGGTCGCTGGAGATCGTGCCGAAGCAGCCGGAAGTGCTGATAGTGGGCACCTGTCCCTCGCATCTGTTTCGTTCTGAGGACGGCGGCCACACCTGGAGCGAAGCGGTGGCGCGGCTGGAACGTGAATGTCCGCGCCTCTTGTGGACGCGCGTCACCTGTATCGTGGGCGCTCCGGAAGAGCCGAACTTGCTGTGGGCCGGCGTCGAGATTGACGGCGTTCATCAGAGTCGGGACGGCGGCCGCACCTGGCAAGCAATCGGCAGCGGACTCAGCTCACGCGATATTCACGCCCTGGCCGTCCTTCCCGCTCAGGGAGGCCGGCCGTACCGCTTGCTGGCCGCAACCAACAACGATCTCAACCTTAGCGAAGATGGCGGCCTGACGTGGCGGCCATTGCACATCGATCAAGTGATGCCCTGGTCGTATTGCCGCACGCTGATACAGCCGTGCGGTCGCCCCCAAGAGATCTTGCTGGGCAACGGCGATGCTCCTCCTGGTTCGGCCGGCGTCATCGGCCGTTCACTCGACGGCGGACTCACCTGGCAATTGGCTGACATGCCCGGCCGGGCCAACAGCACCATCTGGAACTTCGCCGTCCATCCTGCCGATCCGCAGATGATTTATGCCAGCAGCGTCAGCGGGCAGGTGTATCGTTCTCTTGATGGCGGCGCATCTTGGCAGCGCCTGTCGCGTGAATTTGGCGAGATTCGCGCCTTGGCCTGGGCGCCCAACGCAGAACCTATCTGAGCCGCGACCGTAAGGAAATGCTGGCACCGGCCGCTCCCCAACGGTCGCAGCTCGGTTTTAGCTATGCCTGCTGTGCCGGCGTCGTAACATCAACGACGTTCTTGCCCAGGGCCGTGGCCAGGTCGATCTGGTGCTCCTGTTCGTTGACCAGGATCGCACGGATTTGCTCGGCCATAGCATATTCGCCCAGTTCTTCGCACTGCCGCACGCGCTCGCGGTAGTTGCGGACGGTTTCGTTTTCATTATCCAGATCGAAGCGGAGCATCTCTTCGGCATCCTCTGAAGTACGCACTGGCCTGGGCGAGACAGTTGGCATCCCGCCGAGGTAATCGATCTGCTTGGCGATGCGGAGCGCATGCTCCAACTCCTGCCTGGCGTGGTTCTCCAACTCTTTGGCGATGTTCATATACGCCGCCCCTTTGAGGACCTGGGAGTAGACCACATAGGCGATGATTGCTTGATACTCGCGCGCCAGATCTTCATTGAGCAGCTCGATCAATTGTTCCCGGCTGATGTGCCGACCATCCGGAGCGGCCTGTCTCTCCATCACCGCCGCCCCTTGTATATGCCTGTCCGCCATAGTAACCTCCGGTTGATTTGCGAAGTTTAAATCTCTTGACTATTACTAAGCAAATAGGGTGCCAGCTTCTTGTGGAGACATCCCGCCGCACCGGGTATATACCATTCTTCGCAAGCGAAGCATCTGTGTTCCACAGGGTCCAACCGTGAGCATCCCTGAACCACGCATCTACATCATCGGTGTCGGCAGCGACGGCTTGGCGGGACTGACCAGCCGCGCCCGCGATCTGCTCTTATCCGCCGAGGTCGTCTTCGGCTCCGAACCTACTTTGAAACTGTTGCCGGAACTTCAGGCCGAACGGCGGACCATCGGTGCCGACTGGCAGGAGACCATCAACGCGCTGACGTCGCTTTTGGGCCGCAAACGCCTGGCTATCGTCGCCAGCGGCGATCCGCTGTTCTACGGCGTGGCGCGCTACCTGTGCGACCGACTGGGCAAAGAGCATTTCGAGGTGCTGCCACACGTCAGCAGCATGCAGCTGGCCTTTGCGCGCGTCAAGGAAACCTGGGAAGAAGCCTACCTCACTAATCTGCAAACGCATCCCCTGGAGACCGTGCTCGATCGCATTCGCATTGCCGAGACGGTTGGGCTATTCACCAGCGAGAAAGAGGGGCCACCGGAGATTGCCCGCACCCTGTTGGCGCGCGGACTCGACTATTTCCGCATGTATGTCTGCGAGAACCTCGGCGGCCCCGATGAACGTGTCACGCAGGGCGAACTGCGTGATCTTCAGGACATGGAGTTTGCTCCGCTCAACGTCGTCATTCTCAAGCGCAAGCCGGGCCGGCCGGATCGCCCCGCACCGGTAGCGCGATTTCGGCCATTCGGTAATCCTGATGACGTGTTCGCGCAAAGTCGGCCCAAGAGCGGCCTCATCACACAGGCTGAGGTGCGCTGCATCGCCTTGGCGGAGATGGCGATTCAGCCGGCCGGCGTTGTCTGGGACATCGGCGCCGGCTCCGGCTCGGTAGCCATCGAGGCGGCGCGGCTGAGCGATCCTGGTCCCGTCTACGCCATCGAACAAGACGCCGCTGATTATCACTTGATTTTGGCCAACGCCGAGGCGTTTGGCGTCTCTAATCTCCACGCCATCCACGGCATCGCCCCGGATGTGTTCGCGGATTTGCCAGCCCCCGATGCGATTTTCGTCGGCGGCTGTGGGCATGAGGTAACGCGCTTGCTCGAATCCGCCTGGGAAGCGTTGCGTCCGGGCGGGAACATGGTCGTCAACGTAGCCACGCTGGAAAGCCTTAGCGCCGCTCATGCCGTCTTGAAACGTCTGGCCAACAGCGTGCGCGTGCTGCTCATCAACATCGCACGCGGCACCGAGCAGCTGGAGACGCTGCGTTTTGAGGCTGTCAATCCGACGTTCCTGCTTCATGTCGGCAAACCGAGTTTGGGGTCTAGGGTCTAGGGTACATCACGGATTGCTGCCTTTAAACTCTAAAGGAGAAACTCATGGCCGAGTTATACGAACAAATCCAGGAAGCGAAGGCGGCGGTTCAGGCACACTGGAAGGACCGGCCGCAGGTCGGCATCATTCTCGGCACCGGGCTGGGCGGACTGGTCGAGGAGATCGAGACCGAAGTGACGCTGGACTACGGCGCCATCCCGCACTTTCCCGAACCGACAGCGCCGGGACACGCCGGACGGCTAGTATGTGGCCGGCTCGCCGGCAAAAGCATCGTCGCTATGGAAGGACGCTTTCACTTTTACGAAGGCTATTCGCTCCAGCAGATCACTTTGCCGGTGCGCGTTCTAAAGGCGCTGGGCTGTGATACGCTCCTCGTCAGCAACGCCTGCGGCGGCATGAACCCGCAGTTCGCCAAAGGTGATTTGATGATAATTGAAGATCATATCAATCTTTTGGGCGCCAACCCGCTGATCGGCAAAAACGACGAACGGCTCGGCCCGCGCTTTCCGGATATGTGCTATCCCTACGATCGCAAATTGCTGGCCCTGGCGCGACGCATCGCTTTGGAAGAGAAGATTGTTTTGCATCAGGGCGTGTTTGTGGCGGTGCCGGGGCCGAACCTGGAGACGCGGGCGGAGTATCGTTTCCTGCGCGGCATTGGTGCCGATGCGGTCGGCATGTCCACGGTGCCGGAGATTCTTGTCGGCGTTCATGCGGGCCTGCGCAATGTCGGCCTCTCCATCATCACCGACATGTGCTTGCCCGACGCCCTGGAGCCAGTCGATATCGCCGACATTATCGCCACAGCCAACGCCGCCGAAAAAAAACTGCGCGTCCTGGTGCGCCGGCTGGTGCAGGAGTGCTGAGTAAAAAAGCAGGCGAGCGCGAGGACCACCCTGCAATGATTGCTCAGAACACAGAACTCCGAACTCCGAACGGGAAGTTGCTATTGGTGATGCTCTTTGCCATGACGTTTCCAACACTGGCGGCCTGGAGCTATTTCGTGGCCTTGGCCGAACAGGGAGGCCAAGCCAACGTCTGGCAACAAGCTGCCTACGTCGCCGGCAAAATAGTCCAGTTCGCGTTCCCTCTGGTCTTTCTGGCCGGGGTAGAGCGACGAATTCTGTCCCTCCGTAGCGCACGCAAGGAGGCCATTACTCTTTACTTGTGCTATGGGCTGACTTTCGGTTTGCTTGTCGTCATGCTCATGCTGGGGGTTTATTTCGGGACGTTACGCGGCACGAAGATGTTCCAGCAGACGCCGGCGCAATTGCAACAGAAGCTGCGCGAATTCAATATGGCCACGCCGGTACGCTACCTTGTGCTGGCCAGCTTCATCGTGGCGGCGCATTCGTTGCTGGAAGAATATTACTGGCGCTGGTTCGTGTTCGGGCAATTGCGGAAGCTAACAGCACAGATGTCGGCCATCGCCCTGTCGAGCCTGGCGTTCATGGCCCATCACGTGGTTGTATTGTACGTGTATTTACCAGGATACTTCTGGACAGCAGCGTTGCCATTCTCGTTGGCCATCGCCGTTGGCGGCGCAGTATGGGCGTGGCTGTATGCGCGCAGCAGTAGCCTTTGGCCCTCGTGGCTGAGTCATCTGCTAATCGATGCAGGAATTTTTGCTATTGGCTGGGACTTGCTGTGGCCCATCCGTTAAGCCCGCGCCTCACTCATCAGAGAGCAGGAAATCGCCAGCGTCGAAGGAATCCTCGGACTTGCGCGAGGAACGGGGCGGCTTGGGACGTTCAAGGCCGGCTTTCTCCAAGAGCGACTGGCTCATAATGTCCTCTTCCACCACCTCATCAAGAGCGCGGCGGTCGGCCGGCAACTCATAGTCAATGATATACTTGCGCTTGGCGATAGTGATTTCATCGCGCGGATGCAGCAGCTTCTCCTGGACGCGAACCCCCTGCACCTTAACTCCGTTGGTGCTGTTCATGTCCCGGATGTACCAATAGCCATTGCGAAACGACAGCTTGGCGTGAATGCCGGAAACATTCGGATAGCGCAAGCAAATGTCGCAGGATTCGCGCCGGCCGATGGTTAGCTCTTCACGAATCAGGGGGATCGGATCGCCGCCGCCGACGGGGTGTAGTTCGCCATGCACTTCGTAATTCATAGAAGCTTCTCTCCGGCTGATGGGATGAAGAACCACATGATTTCCCATTATAACCAACTCAAAACGCACGTGAAGAGAGAAACACGCCTGTTTTTTCAGGTTCGCCTTGACCGGTGCTGGCAGAAACGGTATCAGAGCCATTCGCCCGGTTTGTCCTCGGTTCACAGAGGAGAAGAGCATGTTCGATTTTCGGAGCCTGTTGGTATCTTTTATCGTCGCCCTGCTGTCGGGCGGCATCGCTATGGCCGGTTGAAATCACCGGGACGTTGACATTACCCACTCACGAAGCAGAGAACCGCCCTGGGAGAGTCCAGCTGGTTCACATTGTTCCTGGCCCCATTATGGTTCTCCCGGCCAGGTCCCGATGATTTGGCTACTTCCCCTGCGAGAAACGGATCAAAGTGGCCCAGTAAACAGGAGTTGAGATGGATTTACCGAAAGTTGCCTGAAACGAGAAAAAGACCTCCTTTCCGTTCCGCAACGTTCAGGCCAGAATCTCTTTGATAATTTCGCCATGCACGTCGGTCAAACGCATGTCGCGGCCGCCGAAGCGCACCGTCAGACGCTTGTGATCGATGCCCAGCAGATGAAGCAGTGTGGCGTGCAGATCGTGGATTTCGACTTTGTTGACGATGACTTTGTAACCGAACTCGTCGGTCGCACCGTGAACGTATCCCCTCTTGACGCCGCCGCCGGCCAGCCAGATGGTGAAGCCGAAGGGATCGTGATCGCGGCCGTCGCTGCCTTGGGCGAACGGCGTACGGCCAAACTCGCCGCCCCAGAGCACCAGAGTTTCTTCGAGCAATCCACGACTTTTAAGATCTTTTAAGAGAGCGGCAATCGGCTGATCGACAGCACGCGCATTTTTCTCGTGTCCCTGTTTCAATCCGTCGTGCTGGTCCCAGCGATCGACACCAACATGAGGGCAGGTCAGCTCGATGAAGCGTGCTCCGCGCTCGATTAAGCGGCGCGCAATGAGGCATTCCGCAGCGAAGATGCGCGTCGGGGCATATTCCGCATCGAGTCCATACAGCTTCTGAGTCGCCGCGGTTTCGCCCTTGAGGTCCATCAGTTCGGGTACGGCCGACTGCATGCGGTAGGCGATCTCGTAATTGGCGATGGCCGACTCGATAGCGTCGTCATGTCCGGCTCGAGCAGCGATGCTGGCGTCGAGGCGGCGCAGCAGGGCGAGCTTGCGGCGCTGCTGTTCGTCGCTGGCTTCAAGACGGCGGATGTTGGCCACGGGCGGATCAGCAGGACGGAAGATCGATCCCTGGTAGGCGGCAGGCAGGAAACCACTGTTGAAATTGTCCAGTCCGCCCGGCGGGATAAGTCCGCCGTTGAGGACGAGGAAAGCGGGCAAATTTTTGTTGAGGCTGCCCAGGCCATAGCTGACCCAGGCACCCATGCTTGGCCGGCCTTGTAAACCGGAGCCGGTATGGAGGAAATAGTTGGCGCTGGTATGTTCGGAAAACTTTGAGACCATGGAGCGAATGATGCACAATTCGTCGATGCAGCCGGCGACATGGGGGAAAAGGTCACTAACCCAGAGGCCGCTTTGACCGCGTTTGCGGAACTTCCACGGCGAGGCCATCACGCGCCCAACGTTATTGAACTGGGTCGGCTCAACCTTGAAGATGCGGTGTGGATCGCGGCCCTGATATTTCTCCAGAAGTGGCTTGTAATCGAAGGTGTCCACCTGGGAAGGGCCGCCGTCCATGTAGAGGAAGATGATGTTGCGCGCGCGGGCGGGGAAGTGCGGTGCGGAGGCGGAACGGCCTTCCTCGGCGAGCAGTGCCGCCAAGGCAACGGCGCCGAAGCCATTGGCGCAGCGCAGTAGCATGTCGCGGCGAGTCAGGGGAGGAGGGATGAAACGTCCACAGTGCATGCCGATGCTCCGTCGCTGTCAGTTGACGAAGATGAATTCCTTGACATTGAACAATACGTGAGCAAGGTCCGCCCAGGCGGCGAGAGCCTCCTGTGCGGGCGTGGCGGAGTGATGTTCCAGGAAATCTACACAAGCCGCCAGTTCCGCCTCTGTCGGTGGACGAGTGAACGCGCTTTCATACATGCGAATGATTCGCTCACGCGTGGCGCCGGGTTGAGTCAAAATGCGTTTGGCCCACAGCTGCGCTTGCTGATGCACGAACGAATCATTGAGCAGAATGAGAGCTTGCGCCGGCACGTTGGAGACGGTGCGCCGGCCGATCGTGGAAGCAGGACTTGGCGTATCAAAGGCGAGCAGGAACGGCGACAGGAAGTTGCGCCGCACGGCCAAATAGATACTGCGGCGGCCATCGCCATCGAGCGGTCCGCTGGCTGGTCGGCCGCGGCCTTCCTGAAACGCCGTCAAATGCACCAACACCGAGGGACCGTACAAGCGCCGATTGAGACGCCCCGAGATCATCAGCATGGTATCGCGGATCGCCTCGCCCTCCAGGCGACGCCTATTCATGCGATGCAAGAAGAGGTTGCCGGGGTCGGCACGATCGGCGGCATCGTCCGGCTGGCTGGACATGCGATAGGTGCTGGAAAGCACGAGGGCCCGAATTAGCTTCTTGATCGACCAGCCCTCTTGAACAAAGCGATTGGCGAGATAATCGAGTAGTTCGGGATGCGTCGGCCTTTCGCCGAGAACGCCGAAATTATCTGTGGAAGCGACGATGCCGCGGCCAAACAGATGATGCCAGACGCGGTTGACCAGGACGCGCGGCAGGAGCGGATCGCTGGCGGGATCGATCATCTGCCGCGCCAGTTCCAGCCGTCCGCTGCCGTGCGCTGCCGCCAGGGGGGCAGGTCCCGCCAGCGCTTCCAGAAAACGGCGCGGCACGGTTGGACCACGCGCCTTGTACGATCCTCGGATGAACACGTATTCATTTTCTGCGCTGCCATCGATCAGCGCCACGCATAGACGCGATTCCTTCTGGATGCGATCGGTGATTTTGCGCTCCTGGAGGAGGTATTCGCGGATTTCGTTGCGGACAGGAAAATCGGAACCAAACAGAGCGGCGTGCTCGAGCATCCAGTTTATCAGGCGAGCGTGCTCGGCCGCGTCCGAGGAAGTGATAAGACGATCGGCGGCAAGCGCGTTGAGCGTATCAAGGAAAAGCTGCTGATACGATCGCGCCAGCGCCTCCAGGGAATCAGCGCTGGTGAATGGGAGCGCGTTAACGCCCCAAGTTTGTTTCCCTTGGAGCGCTAACGCACTTCCGCTCGCCAGCGCGGGCGGCTCCTTGCCCTGCACGATCTGCGCGATGGCGAAAGGAGCACGGCCGCTGGGCGTGAACTCCAGATGGATGCGCTGCCCCTGGTAGGCGCTCAGATCATGGGCGATCCACTGGAAACGCTCGCCGGTGTTGACCGTGCGGACAAGTTGGCCGTGCAGCGGACCGGCGATCATGAGGTGCGAGCCGACCGCAGCGTAAACAAAGCCGCTGCCCTTGACCAGATAAAACACCTTGCCGGTAGTTAAGGGAAACGTCGGTGTGTAGAGCGTCCTGCCGGCGCGAACGATTCCGCCCAGTGCCCCCGGATCGTTTTGCGTGCCGGGCGCTGTTTGCAACACGTCCCACGCCGCATCTTTCTCGGCAGCGGCATACTCGCGGAAGTGCAGCACAGGCTTCGCCGCATCGCCTTCGATGTGGCAATCGCCTGGACGCACGGGACCGGGGCCGAAAGCGAAACCATCGGTCAGCCAATCCTCCGGCCTGCAATGCGCATAATCGATGATGCTAATCAGCGAACCGGCGGCTGACGTGGGCGGGTTGTCCTTCGCTGTCACACCTGGCGGCGGCAGCCGCCGGTTCGTCACGGGCGAATCGGTGCCGGCTTTCACCCAAACATGCAAGGGATCGTTCACCTGGCACGCTGCTGTTTTGAGGTGCGTTACCCATCGGTCCAGAATGGCTGCATCGAGCTTGACCGCAGCAGCGATTTCCGCCAGGCGCGATCGTGAATCTGCATGTTCCCGCATCACCTCGCGCGCAGCCAGCAGATAATCCGCTATTCGTTCCGCCCCTGGCCGCAGTGCTTTGGCCAGCGCTTGTTGAATCTTTTTCCGGCCTTGCTGACGCAGCTGCCACAGCTCTGCAGCAACACGGCGGTTGTGCTCCATCGAATCGAAGCGTGCCAGTCGATAGTGACTGCTCAGAAGAAAACCGAATAGCGCGTAATAATCCTTCGCCGTGATAGCGTCAAATTTGTGATCATGACAGCGAGCGCAGGCGACCGTCAGACCGAGGAATGCCTTGGATAGCACATCGACTTTATTGTCGAAGCGGTCGGCCTGGTCCTGGCGAAGGTCCACCGGCGAATGCAATTCCTCGCCGAGGAACCAGAAGCCGGTGCCGAGGATTGATTCATTGAAACCCTGTTGCGGATTCAGGCGCGGACTTGTCAGCAGGTCGCCAGCCAGGTGTTCGAGGACGAATTGATTGTATGGAACATCGGCGTTGAGTGCTCGAATGACATAATCACGATATTGATAGGCATTAGGGATATTATAGTCAAATTCGTGGCCGCGTGTCTCGGCGTAGCGCACCAGATCGAGCCAATGCCGGCCCCAGCGCTCGCCGAAATGCGGCGAACTCAGCAGGCGATTGACGACTTTCTCGACGGCATCGGGCGAAGCATCCCCCAGAAATGCTTGCGTCTCTTCGGGCGACGGCGGCATTCCGATCAAGTCGAAATACAGGCGGCGCAGCAAGGTCCGCCTGTCAGCGGGTTTTGCTGGTGACAGGCCCTTGCTTTCGAGCTTGGCGAGGACGAATTGATCGAGTGGATCGCGCGGCCAATTGCCAGCGCGCACGCGGGGCGGATTGTGCAGACGAATCGGCTGCCAGGCCCAATGGGCGCGTTTGCGCTCGTTGAGGTCGAACGCAGCCTTGAGGACGCCGCCCGTAGCAGATGCCGGCTGCTTCGGCCACGGAGCGCCTTTCTGGACCCACGTTGTCAGATCGGCGATGGCGGCCGCGGGCAATTTGCCGCGCGGCGGCATCTGTAATTCGACGTTTTGGTACGTAATCGCTTCGATAAGCCGGCTTTTGTCCGGCTGCCCCGGGACGATTGCCGGCCCGCTGTCGCCGCCAGCCAGCATGGCCTCCCGGCTGTCCACACGCAGACCGCCGCGCAGCTTCTTGGCTTGCCCGGAGTGACAACCATAGCAGTGTTGCACCAGCACGGGGCGCACTTTGTTCTCGAAGAATTCGCCCTCCTCAGCAGCGCGCAGCGGCGGAACAGGAATACAGAGAGCGAGGGCGAGCGAAAAGAGCATCGGCGGCAGAAATCGGCACTGCGGCATGGTGTAGCCTCGCCGGGTGGGAGTCCGATCTTCCGTGCATGTGCGTCGGACTTCTTTCTCTAAGTGTACTCCGCGGGTGGTTCACCTGCCACAGTTGTTCTACTTTATCAGGCCGCACCGCAGGGTTTGATGCAGGGGCATACAGTCCGAGCCATACTTCAAATAGAATTGCGAAACACACGAAAGCACGAACAAACTGGCCGGCAAGCGGAACGAGATGTTACGGTCGCGACCCTGTGTGGCTGAACTCCGGCATCCGTCCTTCGCATACGTCGCGTTCCCATTCGTCCAGCAGAGGCCAGCTGGTGGCGCAGGTGCCGAAGTCGGCCATCGTCTGATATTGTGTCAGGCGATCGATGGCCTTCTGGATAATGCGCGGATCGCGGCGGAAGACGGGGCCGTGGCTGGGCAACAAAAATTCAGCATCGTCGCGGTAGATGCGTTTGAGGGAATCGATGAAGTGCGGCAAGTTCGAGCCGTGATGGGCGTCAATGACGCCGACGCAGCTGTCTTTGTAGATGTTGTCGCCGCTGAAAAGCAGGTTGCTCATCTTAAAGCTGAGATGTCCGGGCGTGTGGCCGGGCGTGTGCCAGACCTTCAAACGCAGATCGCCGACGGCGATGGTGTCGCCTTCATTAAGGAGAATATCGATCTTGCAAGGAGTCAAAGGCAACTCGATGCCCTGGGCCTTGATAGAGGCATAGGTTTGTACCTCGTCGGCCGATTCCAACGGTCCGACGCTGAGCGGATGAGCGGCTGCCTTGGTCTTGAGGATCTCCTTGGCGCGGGCCAATCCCTGGATGTGGTCGGCGTCGGCGTGGGTGGCGATAATCATCTTGCAGGTGGACAGGTTGAAGTCCATGCGACGGATCAGCTCGATGATCTCTTCGACGGTATCGAGATAACCAATGTCGATGAGCAGAAACTCGTTACCGCCATCGAGGAGATAAACATTGACCCCCAGGCGGCGGCCAGCCTGGTAATTCATCTCGATGACTCGAGGGAACAGATATTTCCGCTCTAACATGATCGCTGTCCCTGCAACAGAACGAAGGTTTCCCCGGTACATCATAGAGGCGGTGGCGGGAGATTCAAGCCTGTACAGTAGGCCATCGCCACTCTTGTTCCCAGGCAGAGCGAAAGAGATTTTTTCATTGACAACCGGAGTCCTCCGGTTTACTCCTACAGATAGCTGACCCTGCCCATGCCCTCGCCATTTTTGACGACTTCGCTGTATCTGAGGGATGAAAGATGGACCTTCCACGACAGTCCGCTTTGAGCGTCCTGCTGTTGGGGCTGTTGTCGCTGGCGGCGCCCCCGATTCTGCATGCGGCTGCGCCGGCGCCCCAGGAGACGGCGGCGCGGGTCGATGCGGCTTTCCACCGTGCCTTGCCGCCCCGTGCCAAAGACGAAATTTTCCTCCGCCGCGTCTTTCTCGATCTCACCGGCAAGCTGCCCGGTCCGGATGAGATCCAGCGCGGGATCGCCGACCGCACGCCGGACAAGCGCACCCGCCTGATTGCTAAACTTCTGCATAGCGATGCCTACGCCGTCAACTGGGCACGCTACTGGCGCGATGTGGTGACATACCACACGCCGGCCAGCGGCAATTACCTGCGCTGGGAGTTGTTCGATCGTTGGTGGGTCGAACAGTTTCGCCGCAATCGGCCCTGGAACGAGATCGTCACGGCCCTGGTAACAGCTTCGGGCATCAACGACGAGATTGCCCCGGTGAATTATCTGACAGCACTGTACGGCAATCCGATCGAGATTGCGGCCACGACCAGCCGCGTCTTCCTCGGCGTGCAGATCCAGTGCGCTCAGTGCCACGATGCCAAGACCGAGCCGTGGAAACGGGAGCAGTTCCATCAACTCGCCGCCTTTTTCGGACGGGCCAAGCTGATCCAACACAAGGACGTGGACGGCCGCGGCACGCCTTACGCCATCGAAAGCCGCAGCGACGGCCAATATTGCATGACCGACAAAAAAGCGCCCGATCATCTTATTCCTATGCAGCCGCGCTTTCTCACTGGCGAAAGCGTTTCTCTCGATGCGTCCGACGTAGAGCGCCGACAGGCGCTGGCGCGTTTCCTGACCAGCCCGCAAAATCCCTGGTTCGCACGCAGCTACATCAATCGCATCTGGACCGCGCTTTTTGGCTGGGGCTTTTATCCCACGGTTAACGATGTAGGCAGCAGCAAACCCCGCTATCCTGAAGTGCTGGACGTGCTGGAAAAAGACTGGATTGCCAGCGGCTACGACATGCGCTGGCTGTTCCGGACCATCACTTTGACACGGGCGTATCAGGGACATCTGGAGGGACCAAAAGCCGAAGCGGAGACGGTCGCAGTCTGCCCGGTGCGGCTGCGGCCGGAGCAAGTGTTCGAGGCACTGCAAAAAGCACTGGGCTTTGACGAGAACGATAAAACCATCCCAGCTCCGGCGCCCAGCTCGTCGCCGGCGGTGCAGCGGCACCACGGCCTACGCAACATGATCTACCAAACGTTCAAAGTCGACCCCTCGCTGCCGCAGGCTGAAATGCAAGGCACCATCCCGCAGGCGCTCTTGCTGATGAATAGCGCCCTGGTAAAGGCGACAACTTCCGCCAAGGGCAAAACGGTCCTGGCCGATCTGTTGGCCAAGGGCAAATCCGACGAGGAGATCGTGGCCACCCTGTATGAGCGTGTGTTGGCGCGGCAGCCAAGCACCAAGGAAAAGAGTATCTGTCTCCGCTATATCCAGAAAGTCGGTAATCGTGCCGAAGCACTCGAAGATGTGTTGTGGGGGCTGGTTAATTCCACGGAATTTTTGCACAAGAAGTAGGACGCCATGTTACCAATACAAACTTGCGTGGATGTGCGTATCAGTAGCCGGGGCGTCGTCAGCCGGCGGGCGTTTTTACGCTGTCTGGCCGGCGGCGTGGCCGCGGCCGGACTGCGCTGGAGTGATTGTCTGAGTGCCCGTGCCCACGAGATCCGCCGCCAGGGCAAGGCATGCATTTTGCTTTGGATGGCGGGAGGGCCGAGCCAATTTGAAACGTTCGACCCCAAACCAGGGACCGATACGCAAGGGCCGACCAAGGCCATCTCTACCAGCGTGCCCGGCTTGCAGATTGCCGAACATTGGACGCATCTGGCCCCGCTTATGAAACATGCAGCCCTGCTGCGCTCGCTAACCAGCAAAGAAGGCAACCACGGTCGGGCCACGTATCTTTTGCACACCAGCTACGCTCCCTCGGGTGGCATCGTCCACCCCGGCTTCGGCTCGACCGTCGCCCAGCAGATTGGCCCCGACGATTTTGATTTGCCTTCGTTCGTCAGCATCTCCGGAACTAGCATCGGGCCGAGCTTTCTTGGAGTGCGTTACGCTCCCTTCATCGTCACCAACCCTAATCAGCCGCCGGATAATTTGCCTGCCCCGGTGCCGGGCCAACGGCTCCAACGCCGACTCGACCTGTTGCGCGAGCTGGAACAAGAGCAAGCCCAGAACGGTGCCGCTGAACGGGTCCAGGACCATCAAACGCTCTATCAGCAGACGGCCCGCATGGTCCTCAGCCCACGCACGAAAGCCTTTCAGCTGGACCTGGAACCCGACCGCGTGCGCGATCAATACGGCCGCTCAGCATTTGGCCAAGGCTGCCTGATGGCCCGCCGGCTCATCGAGGCAGGCGTGACCTTCGTTGAAGTGCAGGCAAGCGGCTGGGACACGCACAGTAATGAATTGAAAGCACTGAAAAAACTGGTTCCACCGGTAGACCAGGCGACGGCGGCGCTGTTGGCCGATTTGCGGACACGCGGTTTACTGGAGCGCACGCTGGTCATCTGGATGGGCGAGTTTGGCCGAATGCCGCGGATCAACCTCACCGCAGGCCGCGACCATTATCCAACGGTGTTCAACGCCATCCTGGCCGGCGCAGGCATTCAGGGCGGGCGAGTCATCGGCAAAACCGATGCGCGCGGTATCGAAATCATCGATCGGCCGATCGAAGTATCCGACCTGTTCTGCACTTTCTGCCAGGCACTCGGCATCGACCCGCGTACGGAAAACGAGAGCAACGTCGGCCGACCCATCCCGATCGTCGAACACGGCGCCGCTGTCCGTGAATTGTTCTAAGACAACTCACCACAGAGAACACAGAGGAGAAAAACACAGA
>JAJPHU010000322.1 GCA_021325115.1 Planctomycetota bacterium
GTCAATTGAGGTTTTTCGTCCCATTTTTGAGGTTTTTCATCAGACCGCGAGTCGAGCAACGCCAGCCCCATCGCGCGGCGGGCTTGCTCCCCCTGCTTTGGGAATGGTTGAAAGGTACTGGATGACCTCAGCGCTGAACGGAACAAGTTGAAGCTACGGGAGGGTTCGACTCGATCTGACATGGCACTAAATGACCGTGCGCGATGATGCAACAAGAGCATTATGTCAAGCAGCCTTCTTGCCATAAAGCTTCTCTGCTCGGCGGTCGTAGCGACGTAGCTACCCCTGTACCTCATGCATCAAGGCTTTCATGTCCACACAGATATGGTTGCGAGTGGCATGACTATGCACGTCCTCCCAGACCCGCTCGATCTTGTTCCCTTGCTGGTAGTACCGCGGCAAGAAGTGCAGCACGATCCGATCCTCTGTCTGCTGCAACGCCAGGTTCGTCAAACCATTACTGTGGATGCAGTAGTTGTTCAGGATCATCTGAATCACCTTGGTCTTCGGATAGGCATGATACGTTTCACCAGCAAGTCCACAAACAGTTCGCCGGTCTTCTTGGTTCCCTCCACCTCCAGCAACTGACCCGGGCGGACGTTCAAGACACCGGCCAGGTAACGCTTCTCGTTCTGCCCCGGGTCTTGACCTCCTTCTGGTGCTTGTAGCCCATCCCGTCCAGGCCGATCTTCGGGTTCCGAAGGATGTCCACCTCGTCCCCCTAGACCGCGATGGGGTGACAGGGCAGGACGGCCAGCAGGCCCCGGATCGCGTTCAGCCGCCGGGGGTTTGCGAGCTTGGCCCACGGGCAAGCGACCGTCAGGCAGGGTGGCTGTGGCGGACGTGGACCAGCGTCCACGCCCGGCTCATGGTTGTCACGTGGATGCGCACCCCGGTCTGCCGCACCAGGGTTTCGATCAGTAACATGCGTGTCCAGGTCGGCCGACACCAGCTGTACGGCTGAGGCGTACTTCCGCACCACGCGGTGCAGCACCGCCAGATAATGGCCGTCGAACTTGGTGGGCCCGTTATTCGCGGGCGTCCGACAAGCCTCACTCCCCGGGGTCACGAAAGCGGTGGGCCACCCGATAGACCGTGGGGTTATGCACGCTCAGCACCTTGGCAGTCTGGTAAGCGGAACACGGCCGTTGAGTAGGTTGATCACGATCCGGTAGCGGATGCGGACGCCGGCTTGGCGACAGCGGCGCAGTTGGTTGCAGAGTTTTTCCTTGACGACGAAGCGGAGGCGGGGAAGAATCGACGGCATGGGAATTCCCTCCTTGGGGCGTATGGCCCCGAGTGTGTCTTGCCAGTAGGGAATTCCCATTTTTTTCATTGCCACCTTCCTGCTGAGCAAGACTCTACAGCTAAATCACGCACGATCATTTAGCCGTGGGCAGGTCCTCGGCAGTAGCGCTGGAGCGCACGGCAGTGTTTATCTCCAGCCCGTATTCGCAGCGTGGTCCGGCGTAGGCCTGGATGCTCTCTTGCTAGAAGTCTGCGGGAAGTGGCGTTGTCAGCATGACCTCCCGCACGCGGCGGCCACGCTCCGTCAAGTCTACCAGGTTGCGCGCGTCGAGACCGTTGAGCATTCTGCAGATCTGGTCATCCAGCCCGCTCAGAGGTTCTCCCGGAGTCCGCGAGATTGCAAGCGCGAACGGGAATGACGAGCAAACGGGACGTTTCTCTGTGCGTGCGGACCCGCACATAGTGTGACAGATGGATACACGGAGGCCGGCTTGAGAGCAGGACCAGATTGGCGACCTCTTTACTCTGATCTGGTGAACCTCAAGGTCGCATCCGGATTTTATCACAAAACTCACCACCCACTGAGAGTCCGGCACATGCAGCATCCCGCTTTTCTAGCGATGGGAGAGATCGGTACTCAACTTGTATAGCGGAAGTTTTGGAGGATTCTCCACGTCATCGGTAGGTGGCAAGGCAGGAGTTTCCGGCCAAAGAGCTTTAAGGAGAGCGCCGATGGAAAACCCCGAAGTGGCGCAAATTTTCGATGAGGTGGCCGATCTGCTTGAACTCCAGGGGGCCAACCTGTTCCGGGTGCGCGCCTATCGCAACGCGGCCCGTACTCTGCGCGACTTGGCCGAGCCGGTGGCAAAGATTGCCGCTGATCCGGAGCGAAAGCTAGAGGACCTGTCTGGGATCGGCGCGGACCTCGCCGGGAAGGTCCGAACCCTCCTCCAGACCGGCGATCTCCCGATTCGCAGGGAACTTCGCGGTCAGGTGCCG
Organism: Planctomycetota bacterium; assembly: GCA_021325115.1. GTDB lineage: Bacteria > Planctomycetota > Planctomycetia > Gemmatales > Gemmataceae > JAJPHU01. The sequence continues at coordinate 2,248 of JAJPHU010000322.1, forward strand.
GCTGGGTTGCGGGATCTGGTCGCCGTGCCCGGCCTGGGCCCGAAGCGCGCCCAGGTACTCTACCAGCAACTCGGCATTCGCTCCCTGGATCAACTCCGCCAAGCCGCGCGGCAGCATCGCGTCCGCGAACTCAAAGGCTTTGGCCCGAAGACGGAAGAGAAGATCCTCTAGGGGCTCAACCATCTCGTGCCGGCTGAACGTCGATTCTACCTCGCCGAGGCGAAGGTTTATGCCGATGCCTTGAGCAACTATCTACGGGTAGCTGAGGGGGTGAAGGAGGTTTGTGTAGCCGGCAGTTTTCGTCGCCGTCAAGAGACTGTCGGCGACCTGGACATCCTGGTCACGTGCGACGACTCGGGCAAAGTGATGGACCGGCTGGCCACCTACGACGGCGTCGCCGAGGTGCTGGCCCGCGGCGAGACGAAGATGTCCGTGCGCCTCAAGACCGGCCTGCAGATCGACCTGCGCGTGGTGCCCGAGGCGTCGTACGGGGCAGCCCTGCAGTATTTCACCGGCTCCAAGGCCCACAACATCCTGCTGCGGCGGATGGCCCAGGAGCGCGGCCTGAAGCTCAACGAATACGGCGTCTTCCGGGGCGAGCAGCGCGTGGCCGGACGGACCGAGGAGGAAGTCTACACGGCGGTTGGACTTCCCTGGATCCCGCCGGAGCTGCGCGAGGCCCGCGGCGAGATCGAGCAGGCCCTCCAGGGGCGCCTGCCGTGCCTGCTGGAGCTGAAGGACCTCCGCGGAGATCTGCACATGCACACGAAGGCCACAGACGGGCGGGCTTCCCTGGAAGAAATGGTCGAAGCGGCCCGAAAACGCGGTTATGCGTACATCGCGATCACCGATCACTCCAAGCGCGTGACCGTTGCCAAGGGGCTCGATGCCGGCCGGCTGCGGCAGCACTGGAAGGTGATTAGCGAGCTGACAGGCAAGGTGAGAGGCATCACGGTACTCAGGGGCGTGGAACTGGACATCCTGGAAGACGGAACCCTCGACCTGCCCGACGACGTGTTGGCCGAGGCGGATTGGGTAGTTGCCTCGATCCACTACGGTCAAAACCAGCCGCGCCAGCAGATCACTCGACGCCTCCTGAACGCCATCCGCAATCCGTACGTCCACGCCATCGGCCACCCCACCGGTCGGCTGATCGGTAAACGCGCGGGCTATGACGTAGATCTGAACACGGTGCTCAAAGCCGCTGCCGACTACGGCTGTCTGATGGAGCTGAACTGTCAGCCGAGCCGGCTTGACCTCGACGACACGGCGCTGGCCGCAGCCAAGAACCACAGCATCCCGATTGTGCTCGGTACCGACGCCCACGCAGTCGAGGAGCTGGCCTTCATGGAGTTCGGCGTCTACCAGGCCCGGCGGGCCGGGCTAGAGGCCAGGGACGTGATCAACACGCGGACGCTGGCCCAGTTCCGCAAGCTGCTCGCTCGGCGCCGCCCAGGAGGAGAAAGCGTCTGAGCGAGGGTCTGCCAGGGATTCATACTTCCCGGAACCGAAAAGGGCCTGGTCACGGCATTGAGGTTTTGTTTTGGGCGCGAGATTCGCTTTCCTCACAGGCAAAGGAGAAGACGCTATGTACCACCTCATCGAGTTTATCGCCGATTTTATTGCGGACCTGGAAGTTTCGCCCCGGCAGAGCCTGGAGCGAGTGCGTGTCCGGAAGGGAACACGAGTCTTTGTCGGCCTCTGCCCCTACATCGTGGAAACGGTCAGCGGGCCGGTAGAGGTGGCCGACCTGTATTTCGAGGACGGCACGGTGGCCCGCCAGGTCTGCTTTGAACGGTTCCACTTTGTGGAATAGCAGCTTTCCCGGCGCATCGTGATTGACTGCCGTCGGCTGGCTCCAGCAGACCGCACTCCCAAAGCGTGCAGACGTGCGGTGCTGAGGTGAAAGACGAAGAACATGGCATACGTACTCGCCCATCTGCTTCATGGTTCGTGTACCGGAACGCGCGCAATGTGCTGATTCGCACATCGTCCCATCCTTGCACGGTAGCCACTGATCGGCCTTTCTCTAACCCAAGAGAAGTTGGAAACAGTCGAGCACTATGGAATCTCCGCGTTTTCTGAGATTTTCCACTCCTTCATGTCCACCTCATTTTTCCGGCATGAGCGTTGCTTTAACTCAAGCGCCACCAAACCGGCAGAGAGGTGGCGAGATGTGGAAGAGTGCCCCGCGTGGGTGCTTCCGGCGAGACTCATCCCGCAGGGCCCTGGAGTACTTGCCATGACCAGGAGGGGCCCGGCCTGACACTCAACCATAGGAGCATGCCATGCTGCCTATCCGGACTATTCTTCACCCGACCGACTTCTCGGAATATTCGGGTTACGCTTTCCAGTTGGCCTGCGACCTGGCCCGGGACTACGACGCCCGGCTCATCGTGCTGCACGTCGCGGCGCCACCGGTAGTTGTCTACGGCGAAGGGGTACTTCCGCCGGAACCCAAAGACTACAAGGAACGGTTGCGGGAGCGGCTCCAGCAAGTCGTTATCCAGGACCCGAAGATCCCTATCGAACACCGCCTGATCGAGGGGGACGCGGCTAGGGAGATCCTGCGGCTGGCTGGAGAAGCCAAGTGTAACCTGATCGTCATGGGGACCCATGGGCGGACCGGACTGGGGCGGCTACTGATGGGCAGTGTGGCCGAGCAAGTCGTGCGCAAGGCTCCCTGTCCCGTGCTGACGGTGAAGATTCCGCAGCGCCAGCTGTCGCCTGGCGAAGAAGCTATCCCGACCATGGCGGAGGCGGCGGCGTCGGGGGAGAGGTAAGGGCGTGAGTAGGGACCGAGAGTAGCTTCCGAGGTGTGGTATGAAGGGGCAGGTTCCCGATCAGAGCTTCGATCTGACTACCGGTGAAGGAGTGACGGAGCTAGAGGTCCATGTCCAATGTCGGCTGGGCAGGCAACTTCGCAACTTCCGTGTGATGGTTACTGATGGAGGCGTGATCTTGCGCGGGCAGACCCACACGTATTACACGAAGCAGCTGGCCCAGCACGCGGTCATGGAGGTGATCAGGCTTCCGATCGTGGCCAACGAGATTGAGGTAATCTGAGAATGCGAGGGTGGGTATGGACGCGATTTCGACCAGGGAAGAACATCACGAGGCTGCCGAGGCGCCGGGTAGTTCGACACTGGTGGCAACTACTCTGTTTCCAACTGTCAGGAGGAAACCATGTCGATCATGACGCGTTGGGAACTCTTCCGAGAGGTCTAGCAAGAGATGAGACGCATGCTGCGGGAGATGGACTGGCTCTTTGACCGCTGAGAGTTCGACTTCCGGACCTGGCTGCACCGGGTGGTGTTGTACTCGAGCACAACAACCCGAAAGGAAATGCTCCTTGGTACAGACAAAAGTGCTGGTGAAGAAAGGGTCCGGAAAAGTCGCGGTGCCCGAGACGACCCGGAACGGCATCTACTATATGCTGCGGGTCGATACTTGGCCAACAACGAGACCTCTGTTGCCGAGGTCCTCGAACGAACCTACGCGGTACTCCTGGAAGACCTGCATAAACTGGAGGAGGAGGCGGCGCATCCCGCATCTGGGGAGGTGGCAGAGCTGTGTCGCTGGCTGGAGGGGGAGCGCGAGCACATCACGGAACACTTTCGTTTCGAGGAACAGAACGGCTACATGGACGCTGTGCAGAAGTGGGAGTCGCGCCTGGAATGGACAATCGAGCAGCTTGCCCAGAAGTACCGCGCTGGAGCGATCCCGGGATGCACTCATCAGAGAGACCGCGGTAGTGAGCGGCCTGAGCGGAGTGTTTTGGGAAAAAGTCCGGAGGTGAGTCGAAAAAGTCCGGTGGTACGAAGCCCGCGAGAACGACCTCGTCCTCGACACCTTCAACCTCGACATCAGCGCCAAGGATTAAGCCATGCAGTCGGACCTAAAAGGGAGAGAACTATGCCCACCAGACACGTGACTATTCAGAAATCAGAAGTCAAAGGTCGGAGGAAGTCAGAAGTCAGTAAGAGTCGAGCAAGTCGCTGAGTACCGACTTTTAACCTCTTATGAAGGGTGAAACCATGGACGTCAACAACAAGAAAAGTATCGTCATCCTCGGCGGTAGTTTCGCCGGGCTGACAGCCGCCTATGAGCTGAAACAACAGCTACACGACAGGCACCAGATCACGGTTATCGACAAGAACAGCCGCTTCGTCTTCATCCCATCGCTCATCTGGGTGCCGTTCGGCTGGCGGACGCTGGAACAAATCTCCTTTCCGTTGGAACCCTCGCTAAGCCACATGGGCATCGACTTCATTCAGGCTGTTGCCGAACGGGTTGATGCCGAACGACAAGTCGTTGAGATTACCATGCCCGGAAAACCGGATAGTCGGCGTGAGATTTTCTATAACTATTTGCTCATCGCTACCGGACCGCACGTCGATTTCTCCGTCGTCCCTGGCCTTGGTCCGCACGGCGGCTACACACAGAGTATCTGCACGGCCGAGCATGTTCTGGAAGCAGGCAAAGTGTGGCAGCAGTTCCTGAAGGCCCCGGGTCCGGTCATCATCGGGGCTACGCAGAATTCCTCCTGCTTCGGCGCAGCCTA
>JAJPHU010000015.1 GCA_021325115.1 Planctomycetota bacterium
CTTAAGTCCGGGTTGATAGGGTGGTTTTCAGCGCTTTCGGACTGGCCGCATTTACCCCATGTGTCCGCCGCCGTCCACGATCAACACTTGCCCTGTCACGTATGCTGCCGCGTCCGAGGCCAAGAATACGACTGCACCGCCAAGGTCGTCCGGTTGACCGTGACGGCCCAACGGTGTTTGCCCGATGATCCGCTCATAGGCTGCTCGGTCCTGAAACAGCGCCGCCGAGAAGCGTGTCTCGATCAGCCCCGGTGCTATGGCGTTGACACGGATGCCGCTCGGTCCCAGCTCCTTGGCCAGTGCTCGCATCAGGCCGAGAAGCCCCGCTTTGCTGATGCTGTAGGCGCCGAGACCGGGAAGGGGGTCGATACCAGCGATCGAGGCCATGAAAAGGATCGAGCCACTTCGCCGGGGCAGCATCCGCCGTGCCGCTGCCTGCGCCGTCAGCAGAGCGCCCGTCAGGTTCACATCGAGGATTTTGCGCCACGCATCAAGATCGAGATCCACCAGGGGGCCATAGACGGGATTGGTAGCGGCATTAATGACGACAATATCGGGTGTAAATGTCGTTTGATCGAGCTGCTCGAACAGGCGAACAACGGCTTCCGGTTCGCCTTGGTGGCAAACGAAGGGGCGCACGTCCGCGCCGGTGCTTTGCAGTTGGCCGGCGGCGGCACGGAGGCTGTCAGACTTGCGGCCGGTGATGGCGATGGCGGCGCCGTGTTGGGCCAGCGCCGCCGCCACGGCCAAGCCGATGCCACGGCTGGCACCGGTGACCAGAGCGCGGCGGCCTGTCAAATCAAACGGATCACGTATCGGAGACATGGTTCGATTCTCTCCATAAAATTAGTTACAGATGATGCTAATTTATGGGTCAACCAGGAGTTTTCTCTTCATGAACGTGAATATCGGCGAAAAAGCGGATGTTGTTGTCATTGGCGGCGGCCCAGCAGGCAGCACGGTTTCCACGCTTCTGGTCCAGCACGGCTGCAAAGTCCAGCTCTTCGAGCGCGAGCGCTTCCCGCGCTTCCATATCGGTGAGTCGCTGATTCCAGAGACTTATTGGGTCTTCAAACGTCTCAAAATGCTCGACAAAATGAAGGCCAGTCCTTTCGTCAAGAAATACAGCGTCCAATTTGTCAACGCCCAGGGCAAGGAATCGGCCCCGTTTTATTTCCACGACAACAAGCCGCACGAATGCTCGCAGACCTGGCAGGTCATCCGCAGCGAATTTGACACGATGATGCTCGACAATGCCCGCGAGCAAGGCGTCGAAGTACATCAGCCGGCCCGCGTCTTAGAGGTATTATTCGAGGGCAGCCGTGCCGTTGGCGTGCGTGTGCAGGCGGAGGATGGCTCGGTGCGAGAGGTGCAGGCCAAAGTGGTTGTTGACGCCAGCGGGCAAAGTGCCATGCTGCAAAATCGTTTCAAGCTGCGCGTGTGGGACCCGGTGCTGGACAAGGGGGCCATCTGGACCTACTGGCAAGGCGCCTACCGCGACACTGGCCGCGATGAAGGCGCCACCGTAGTCATTCAGACCACGAACAAAAAAGGCTGGTGGTGGTATATCCCGCAACACGACAATACCGTCAGCGTCGGTGTGGTGGCCCCCTTCGATTATTTGTTCAAGGGCCGCGGCAGCCATGAGCAGACGTACAACGAGGAAGTAGCCGCTTGCCCCGCCGTGCAGAAGCGCCTCGCCGGAGCCGAGCGTGCGACAGGATATTTTGCTACAAAAGACTATTCCTATCGCTCAAAACAGGTAGCTGGCGACGGTTGGGTGTTGATCGGTGATGCCTTTGGTTTTCTCGATCCTTTGTACTCTTCCGGCGTGCTTTTGGCGCTCAAATCGGGCGAATTGGCTGCCGATGCCATCGCCGACGGTTTGGCCAAGGGCGACGTGTCCGCTGCTCAGCTTGGCCGTTGGGGCGAGATGTTTAACAAGGGCGTCGATCGCATGCGTCGGCTGGTCTGCGAATATTATGACGGCTTCAGCTTCGGTAAATTCGTCAAGCATTTCCCACACCTGCGCGGCAAGATCACTGACTTACTTATTGGCGATCTATTTACGGATAAAGTCGATGAAGTGTGGGCGCCGATGGAGTCGCTGTATCCGCCGGAGAAAAAGGGCATCCCCAGTTGGCAACAAGGTGCGCCGAGCGAGGCCGCTGATCGAGTGAATGAGCTATTCCTGCCGCCGGGGCCCCTGCGGTGAGATGTCAACGTCCGCGTCAATAGCGATCCTTTTGCTCTTTGCTCAGGTTTCCGACCCAGATTGTTTCTGTGTTGAGGGAAATCAATAGTCAGGCGGACGACAATCTTTTCCTTCAGAGCTATGAAGATTCTCCGCGCTGGGTAGGGAAGGAGAATCTTGTGCAACCAACAAGTCAGTTACAATGAACCACCAGGAACCACCAGGGCGCGGCTCAGTTTTTCTGCTAGGTAAGTTTCTTGAACAGCACCAACGACCGGCGACCGCTGCGCTCGTAACGTTCACGGCGGCTCGGCGGCAGCTCGTCCGGCGTGCCGGGAATGAAGCCGCCCTTCTGCTGGAAGTAGTTGAACGCTTGCGTGGACAGACAGAACAGTTGCGTGTAGCCGGCGGTGCGGGCTTGTGTCTCAGCGTATTGCATCAACTTGGCGCCGATACCTTGGTTCTCGTAACGCGGATTGACGCAGACACACGCCAGCTCTGCTTGCTTTTGTTGTGGATACAGATGTAGCGCAGCGCAAGCCACCGGGTTACGATCGACCTCGAAAACGAAGAAATCGTCGATAGTGCGCTCAATCTCACTGAGCGTTCGCCGCATCAACTCGTCGCTTTCGATGCTGGCCTGGATGAGCGTGTAAATGGCGCGGGCGTCGCGGCGCTGGGCACGGCGGATGGCCTGGTACTCGTTGGCGTGAATGAGCGTGCCGATGCCCTCATTGGAAAAAACTTCGGCGAGCAGCCCCTCCTCAACACGGCCATCGATGATGTGAACGCGCGGCACGCCGCCTCGCGCCGCCCGCACCGCGTGTTCCAGCTTCGACAACTGCGCTGAAGGAACACCGGCACGCTGCTTCTTGAGGATTGCCTCCGCCTCTTCGACGGATAATTGCCGCAATAATTCGCCAGACCCGGCAGCCGACGCCGGTTCGCCGCTGGGCGCCTGAATCCCCTCGAACGTGGTCAGGTAAATCAGCTTGACCGCCTGCAAGGCGCGAGCGACTTCGACGGCGACACCGTCGGAATTGAGCCGATACGAGCGTCCCTCGCCATCGACGCCCAGCGGCGGAATGATCGGCACGATGTCTTGATGGAGCAGAGCGTGCAACAGGGCCGTATCGATGCGCTCGACGCGGCCGGTGTGCTGATGATCGACGCCATGCAGGATGCCGGCCGGATGTGCCACCACGGCGTTGCCGCAGGCGCCACGCAGGTCATTGGCCGACAAACCTTCGAGCATCTCATGGGTGACGCGATTGGCCGCCGTTAAGGCCAGCTGCAACGTGGCCGCATCTGTGACGCCGGTGCCGTCGATGTTGGAAGGCGTCTGTCCTGTCTGCTCGGCGAGGCGGCGGATCTGATGGCCGGCACCATGCACCAGCGCCACGCCAATGCGCAGGCTACGCAACAGAGCAATATCCAGCAACAGATTGCGGAAATTGTCGTGCTCGACAATGGCGCCATCTACGGCGATGACGAAAATCTTGTCGCGGAAACGCGGCACGTACCGCAGAATTTCACGCAGATCCGTCAAACGCAACATTCGCCCTGCCCTCTCACGATCCCGTGCCGGATGTTGACCCACTCCTTACAATGTTGACACAGTGAAGTGTACCGCCCAACGTCGCCCTTGGGGAGGGAAACGTGCGAACGGAGCGTGTACCCCCCGCTCGCCGAGTTACGCTAGATAGGGAGAACGAATGCCAGAAAAGGTTGTCATTATTGGTTCAGGTCCAGCTGCCTGGACGGCGGCAATTTATGCCGCTCGCGCCAACCTGCAACCGGTGGTCTACGAAGGAGCTATTACCGAGGAGAACCGCCTGCAAGGCACGTTGCCACTGGGGCAATTAAATCTGACTACCGAAGTCGAAAATTATCCCTCCTGGCCGTTCGTCGATGCCGCGGTGATGGAGCAATTCTCGCGCTCCGCCCTGCCCCCGGATCAATTTGCCATGCTGGAAGGCTATTATCACGGCAAGCACGGCACAGGGAGGCGCTCGGCATTTGGCCCCGAAATCATGACATACATGCGTCAGCAAGCCGTTAATTTCGGGACCCGTATCATCACCGACGATATTGTTCAGGTGGACTTCAAACGTCGGCCTTTCGTCCTGACAGCGCGGGAGGGACAGACGGTCCAGGCATTGAGCGTCATCATTGCCACAGGAGCGCGGGCCAATTATCTGGGGCTGCCTTCCGAGGACAAGTACAAGAACAACGGCGTGTCCGCCTGCGCCGTTTGTGATGGGGCATTGCCGCGTTTCCGCAATAAACCACTTGCAGTCATCGGTGGTGGCGATTCGGCCGTCGAGGAAAGCACCTACCTGAGCAAGTTCGCCAGCAATGTGTATCTGGTGCATCGCCGCGATCAGCTGCGGGCCAGCAAAATCATGCAGGCACGAGCGCTACAAAACCCGAAAATCACGATGAAGTGGAACCGCGTGCTCGAAGAAGTGCTCGGCAACGACAAGGACGGCGTCACCGGCGTGCGTCTGAAAAGCACGGTGGACCAGCAGACGGAAACGCTGGAAGTCAGCGGCGTCTTTCTGGCCATCGGCCACACGCCTAACACGAAATTCCTCCAAGGCCAGGTCAAGCTCGATGACAAAGGCTACATCATCTGGACCAAACCGCAGCGAACTTACACAAGCGTGGAGGGAGTGTTCGCAGCTGGCGACGTTGCAGACAGCTATTATCGTCAAGCTGTGACAGCCGCGGGCACCGGATGTATGGCGGCTATCGATGCGGAGCGCTGGCTATCCGAACATGGGCAAGTGTGAGACTTCACCAGTGCTGGGTGGGCACGATGGTTGCCATGCTCCAACAACAGAGCAGCAAGTGATCTACGCCATGTCGCTTCATTCCGGGGACGGGCGCGTCTGAGTGCCAGAGTTGCTGGCTGAGCGCGCCCGGAACTTTTCCAACACCATCGATTTGATGGCCGCTGGGCTGCGCGGCAGAGAAGCTGAAGTCGGTGCAGGTTCGGCAGAGTTTGGCGCAACGGAAGAAGGCACAGAAGGAGCAGTCGGTGACTCAGCAGCAGAAAGCAACTCCAGATTGCCGAACAACTCGTGGAACTCGGTCTCCTTGAGCGGCTGCTGGAAACCAAAATAATCGATGTGTGCATAAGGTACAAAGAAAACGCGGCCGGCATCTGTGCTCCCGGCCAGCCGACCGCGCAAAGCCAGGCACTCCGGATCGATCCGCAGCAATGCCTGGATGGCGATTTCCGTTCCGGTAGTTGTCACTAACATGAGATTGGAATGCTCGTGGACCGGGATATGGCGCAGCAGCTTCACCCAGGCGGCATCGTGCATAACAGCTTCTTCCTTTGCCCTTTCGCGCACCCCAACCCCGGCGTCGGCCGCGGACGGCTTCTCATCAATCCTAGCTCACGAAACGGAGGAAAAAGGGTCAACGCCCTAATTGAGCGAAAACGCAATACCCAGAGCGGGAAGAGGCCGAAGCAACGTCCGGCTGGCGCCGGACAGGGCCACAGCTTCACTCTCGCGCAAGCGAGGAACGCCGCTTGAGGTTGGTTTCTTTTGGAAGGTCAAGTTTCTTCGATTAGTTGAGGCCAGTGCTAGCAAACCTGCGGTGAGGAAGAAAACGCCAAACAGACAACGAACCATAGTGTTCTCCGGATCTGTGCAACATTGCACGCGGCGGATCGAGACCCCAATGCCTCAAAACCGTACTGCCCCATAGCATAAGCAGGAAGCAAGCCGGTCTCCACCACATCTTATCCTCTCAAAAAGGTCCAATTGTGACAAGAACAAATTATCTGGGCAGGAGGGCAGAAGGAGGGCTTGCATCCTCGTCCTGAGGATGATACAAAGATATACAGTGCGGAAAAGACGAGGTATTTCTATCCTGTCCGCGCGGGAGTTCAACGAAACAGTACTCTCGCGATAGAGCGCTCATGGAAGAGCTTTCTCCCCTGGCACTGTCGCCATTTCTACGAACTGTTCCCCAAAAGGATTTGCGCAGAATCCTAACGATAACACTTACCGCCGCGGCGGGCTTTTCCTGTCTTTTGTGAAGCGGCTTCTTGGTCGAGAGGCAGTAGCAGAGGTAGCAGAGCGCAAAGCCGTTCGTGCTCCGTCGCTCCGTTTCTTCGGCGCTTTTTAGGGAACTTATTTATTTGTAGATGTGTCAAAGGAAAGAATTTGTTGATGGGTTACCTCGTCCCCTGGCCCGTTGCTCGGTGGTCTTGCCCTATAAAGTATTACCCGCAGAGAAAGGACTGTGACATGCGCCGCAGCATCATCCGGTGGATGGCTGGGACCTTGGGAGCTGGTCTGACTCTTATCGCCTTGTCTACTCCCGTTCAAGGCGGCTATACGCTGCCGTGCCAAGCAAGCTCTCTCCGGGATGAGGCGCTCGCTTTCATAGGCGATTTCGGCCAATGGAACGCCCGTCTCGATAATATGCCCTTGCTGATCTTGGCAGAAGCGCCCACAGCGATCCAGGGCGAAGTGCTCCTCTGGCTCTTCTGGCTCTGGCTGCACCAACCGAGGGCCGGATTGATGGGCGACACCTTCCCTTCTTCGCTGTCGGGACCGACGGTCCTCACCTATTCTCCTCCCCCGCCTGTGTTGGGCAATCCGCCTAACTTGCCGATAGAGCCTATCGGCACGGGCCAGTCCGGGGATGGCCCATCCGGGAACGATTCGCTGTCTTCCTCGAATGGCGGAGACAACACTGGCAACCATTTACCCTCGCAAGGTTCGTCTCTCGACTCCGGAACACCCTCGCCTTCCGAACCTGATCCTGGTGTAGGACCGATGCCGGCTCCCGCCGCCTTCACATTGCTGGCTATCGGGAGCGTCATCTTACTGCTGGCCTGGTGGTTGCAGCAAACGAGACGAGCCGGCAGTGTTAGCAGCGGTAGAGCACAATCCAGCAACGCATGGCGAAAAGATCGGACGATGCCTGCCCTGGAAAGGACGTCCAACGCGACGATCTCGGGAAGTTGGTAGCGACGTGAGCCATCCAGTTGGAAGTTGTGGATACCGTGAGCACCGTTCAGTTCCAATCGCTGGCACAAACCTTCTGGGAAGAATCCCGCCAGGTTTCATGGTCGGTCTCTCTCCTTCAAACATAGTTGTAATACACCGAGCGCGTTCTGGAAGACCCGGACTTAACGAGCCGAAAGCGTTAGCGACGGCTCCTCCGTCGCTGATACTTCCGGCTCGTTAAGTCCGCGGCACTAAGCTGCAAGCGGCCGTTTTATACCCTTTTCCTCTCCTCCAAGTCTCCTATAGACGCGTAGGGTATCGGCGGCGCACTGCTCCCAGGTGAACGGTTTGGCCGCCTCGACGGCACCGCGTCGCAAGGTATGCCACCACTCGTCATCTTCGATGACAC
>JAJPHU010000069.1 GCA_021325115.1 Planctomycetota bacterium
CTTTTCCCTCCCCCTTGTGGGGGAGGGTTCGGGGCTTTTCCCTCCCCCTTATGGGGGAGGGCTAGGGTGGGGGGACACAACTCCTTGGTTCCATTGCCTTGACACCCCCCACCCCAGCCCTCCCCCACAAGGGAGAGCAGGTTTGGTCCGCTAGCGCTAAGTTTCACGAAATGCTCATCGGCGAGTATCTCGCCCTCTTGTGGTCTAAACGCAAAAGATAACCAAGGTTAGCCGCGACGCGGAGGGGAGCACGTTCCCGCTCCACTCCACATCGCGGCCAACCAGAATAATTCGGACGCGTTTTCAAGGCGCCACGTGAATCATCCAGCACACGCCGAAGCGGTCGGCGATCACGCCGAAGCGGGGAGAAAAGAAGGTCTTGGTCAACGGTTGCAACACCTTCCCACCATCGCCCAGAGCCGTGAACAGTCGCTCGGCCTTGGCTTCGTCTGGCACCGTGAGTGCCAAGGCGATGCCCTGGAAATTCGACTGGCCCTGGCAATGGCAATCGGAAGCCATCACCCTGGTATTGCCAATGCGGAAGCTCGAATGCATCACCTTGTTCTCCGAGCCGGGCGGAACCCTGCCGGGGGAGCAAGACTCCGGACTGTCCTTGTAGCGCATGAGCATTTCCACCTCAGCACCGAGTGCATGACGGTAGAATTCGATTGCTTCCTCGCAGCGACCATCGAAGTTCAGATAGGCTTCGACCTTCATAAGGTCTCCTTATGGGAGTTGAGAGTTAAGGAGGGCAAACAAGACGAGTTAGTGGACACACCTGGCTCGCCTGGCCGGGAGGTCTGCCCTATACTTATGTATCGGATGCTACAATAAAGAACTTGAAGTCGCCGGTCAAGGTCAGTAGTGTAGAAATTTAGTAATCGCTAAAATTTTTTTGCGGAGGCGGGCGATGCCCAAAGGACGTCCGCGCCAATTTGACATCGACCAGGCGCTCGATGCGGCCCTGCTACTTTTTTGGCGTCACGGTTATGAAGGCACATCTATGGCGGCCTTGACCAAGGCCATGGGGATCAACGTGCCTAGTTTGTACGCAGCTTTCGGTAACAAGGAGTCCTTGTTCAAAAAAGCGCTCGATCGCTATCTCCAAAATCCAGCATCTTATCTCCCCAAAGCACTTGAAGAGCCTACAGCTCGCTGCGCGGTCGAGAAACTTTTTCAGGGTGCCATCAACATGGTCATGAATCCGCGTCATCCCGATGGCTGCTTGCTCGTGCAAGGAGCGCTGGCTTCAAGTCCCGCTGCTGCGTCCATCCGCAAGGAGCTGAGTTTGCGCCGGAAGGCAGCCGAGGCGGCCGTCCGACGTCGCTTCGAGCGTGCCGTTGCCGAAGGCGACCTGCCGGCAAACGTGAAGGCCGCGAACCTGGCCCGTTATGTCCTCACGGTGCTTTGGGGGCTTTCGGTTCAGGCCGCGGGCGGAGCCAGCCGCACGCAACTGAAAGAAGTGGTCCAGTTGGCGCTGCGCTGCTGGCCGGAGCGCGTTTGACTATGCCCAATCGAAGACAAATGGAGACCGCAAGTACACGGGACAGACAAGGCACCAGTTGTTATGCTATCGCTGCCGGAAACGTGTCTCGCCCCAACCGCTGCAGGATCGTTGCCATGAGCGCTCGGACTATAATTGCCATACTAATATCACACAATTCTGATTCAATGGCTCTGGCTGGAAGGTGGCATCGGTTGATGCGTGTATTGTTCGCCTGCCTTCTGCTGTCCGTTATGGCCATTGAGCTGGCGGCGCAGGACAAACTCAAGGAAACGCCTTACTATCCGCTGAAAGTGGGAACCACCTGGCACTACCGCGCCGGCGACAGCAAGTTCACGATTCGTGTCGTACGGCACGAGAAAGTCGGCGATGCGTTCTGTGCCCTGTTGGAAACGACGCGCGACGGCAAAGTCGTCGGCTCCGAACATCTCACTGTCGCCGCCGATGGCGTCTATCGTTATGATCTGGCTCAACGAATCCGAAGTATCAGTGACGGGAAAAAAACGGTCGCTGACGTTTTCGGCTCATTTCGACCGCCGATGCTTCTCTTGAAACTGCCGCCAAAAAAGGGCGATAGCTGGAAAGTCGATTCCCAGAGCGACGGCAAAACTTTTCGCGGCCGTTTCCAGGTGGCCGAGCAGGAAATCACCGTGCCCGCTGGCACCTACAAGACTTTTCGCGTCACCAGTCAGGATCTCGAAGTCTATTCCCTCAAACCGATCCTCACGACGTTTTTCGCCGCAGGGGTTGGCATGGTCAAACAAATTATCGAGATGGGCGACGCCAAGATCGAGATTGAGCTAGAGAAGTTCGAGACCGGCGGCAAGTGACATGGCCCGAAATTAAATCATCATACCGGTGATGAACGTACCGCTCCACAGTATCGCGAAGCAGGCCGCCAACACGAGATGAACGCGGACGTAGCCTCTCAGGCCGGTGTACAACATGGCCGGCAAGATGAGTGTAGAAGGCACCGAGAACCATAAGTGCCAGTTGAGCGCCTGCCGCAAAGAGCTATCGCTGTTGATGTAATCAAACACCTCGGGAGCAAGGATGCGCACTACCAACTCCAGGCCGAGTACGGCCATCAACGTCAGTGTGAAGAAAAGGAGGTTGAGCCGGCCGTGCAGTCGATAATTACCGCGCGCCACAGCAATCACAGCGGCGATCAGCAAGACCGTGACGGCAGCGACAGCGATTTTCAAAATCAAGAGAACGTTCGGTCCCGTTAGCACAAATCTATCACCTCGTTCCCATACTCTGCGTGGGAATGCACAGTTTGATCACGCTGCTTGTTTGTCCTTACGGCGACGTTTCGGCTGGTGCTTCCAGCGGCGATGCAGCCAGAAGTATTGCTCGGGATACCGGCGGATCATGCGTTCCAGTGCCGTCGTGAAACGCTGCGTCAGCGCCGCTACGGCGTCGGGACGGTCCTTGTATTCTTCGGGAGAGATCATGTCGGCAATCTCGGCCTGGTAGCGCCAGATGCTCTTCCTTGCCCCCTTCAATTTAGAGGAGGGAGGAGCGGCAGACGACGAGACGCGCGTACTGGTCAAGACCAGCATGGGCACCTTGTATTCAAGGGCCAGGAGGGCAACGGCTTTATGCGTCGAAGCAGGCCGGCCAAAGAAATCTACAAACTGCCCTTTTTGTCCGGCATCTTGATCACCCAGGGTCAACAGGATGCCATTCGACGCCAACACTCGTTGCATCTTATCGAAATCGCCGTCTTTACGGAGAACTTTCTGGCCGGTGCTCTCGCGGAAGCGGCGCAGGAACGCATCGACGTAGGGATTGTCCAGGGGGCGGGCGATGGCATGGGTACGGAAGCCGAGCAGGGCGAGGACGTAGCCGCCGAGTTCCCAATTACCGAAATGGCCGCTGACAACCAACACCGGCCGGTTTGATAACAATACATCAACGATGGATTGATGATTTAAGAGCGTCATGTGCTGTTTCCAGTTCTGCGGATGCAGCTTGCGCGGCAGATGGATGATTTCCATGAGCATGGTACAGAAATGCCGATAGACAGCCCGCACCAGCCGATCGCGCTCAGCGGCGTCGCCATCGCCGAAAGCATACCGCAGATTGTCCCGTGCCACCAAACGATGCCGGCGATCGACGTGGTAGGCCAACCACGCCAAGATGTTCGCCGCCTGGCTGGCGGCACGAAACGACAGCACTTGCAAGAAGCACACAACCACGCGCACCCCAAGGTACACAGCGAAATCCGCAAGTTTAGAACGCGGTTTGGACATGGGCCACTCCTTTGGCAAGAGGTGGTTCCTACCCACCTACGATAGTCACGGTTCGTCCCGTCGTTGCCGATTGATAAATCGCCTCGATCACCTGCACGGCCTTGCGTCCCTCGCGGCCATCTACCAGGGGGGACGTATTGGTTTGGATGGCGCGAACAAAATCAGCAAGCTGGCGGGCGTGGCCAACGTGCGAGATTGCCGCCGGATTGCTTGATCCACCGGATGCGCCTGTCTTTTGGGCGAAGCGCTCCTTGAGGGCGCGGTCCTCCGGCGTTTCGGGTGCCAGTTCCCAGCGCAGCACATCATCTTGTTCGATGACTACGGTACCATGATCGCCGTGGATGGCAATGGTTTTCGGCCAGCCCGGATGTACGCTCGTTGCCGCTTCGATGACGCCGAGAGCGCCATTGGCAAAACGCAGGCAGGCCACAGCCGTATCTTCTACCTCAATGCGTTCATGGGCCAAGGTGGCCGTGAAGCCGCTGATGTGCGTCACGTCACCCATCATCCACAATAAAAGATCGACATTGTGGATGGCTTGATTCATCAGGGCGCCGCCGCCGTCGAGCGCTTTGGTGCCTTTCCAGCCGCCTTCGTCGTAGTACGATTGCGACCGCCACCATTTGCAGGTCGTCTCACCCAGCGTCAAGCGCCCGAAACGTCCGGCGTCGATGGCTGCTTTTAGGGTGCGGTTGGCGTCGCCGAAACGCGAGGGGAAAATGGTGCAGAGTTTGACGCCATGCCGATCGCAAGCGTCGATGATTTGATCGCAGCGCGCGGTGGTAATTTCCAGTGGTTTCTCGACGACAACATGCTTGCCCGCCTGGGCCGCGGCGAGAGCTGGTTCGAGGTGTGCGCCGCTCGGCGTTGTGACGATGAGCGCTTGCACGTCAGGACGAGCGAGGACAGCGTTGAGGTCCGTGGAAACGGTGCAATCAAGGCCAAGTTCCGTGGCCATGGCACGGGCATTGACTTCTCGGCGGCTAACCAGCGCAACCAGCCGAGCATCTGGTATCTCGGCGAGAGCGCGGGCGTGGAAGCGCGCAATCATGCCGCAGCCTACAATGGCGAAACCGATTGGTGATGTACTTGATGGCATGTGACTTCGCCCTTATGCATTCAGTAGCATCGCAGCCTTCCAGATATATTGCAAGCCGCTTAGCAGCGTCACCACCGTCATGGCCCAGATGAGGACATCCCGCGCCCAGGCGAAAAACGCACTCGCCGGGGCAACGATCTCCGGCGCCAAAAACGCCACGAACACGGCGATGACGGCAGCACACTGCAAGCCCATCTTGAATTTACCTAGCCAATCAGCCCCGAACTTGGCTCCGTGTGCTTCCATCCAACTACGCAGCCCGGTGATGACCAATTCGCGCGCCACCACGACTGTGACCATCCACGGCCACAGCCAACCCTCTCTCACACCGATCGGCAGCAGGCAAATGTAGACGCCGCACATCAGCACCTTGTCCACCAGCGGATCGAGGATGCGCCCCAGCGTGCTGACCAGATTTTGCTTGCGCGCCAGGTAGCCGTCAAGCCAATCCGTGAAAGCGGCGACGATAAAAATGATCAGGCACCACAGCCACTGCTCGGCGGCGATGAGCGCGAACAGCACCAGAGCCAGCACGAAGCGCGAGGCAGTGAGCTGATTGGGCAAGTTCCAGATCTGCGGCCGCTGGGGAGGAGTCCGAATGGCCATCGCCGCCGTCTCCTTGTTTCAGCGAACGCCAAGAGCGCGGGCGGCCAGGTCGTAGCCGTCCGTGCCGGTAACGCGGGCGCGGACCAGATCGCCGGCCCGCAGCCCCTTGCCCTTCAGACGCACCACACAATCGATGTCCGGTGCGTCGGCATAACTGCGCGCCAGGAAGTGGCCGGGCACTTCCGGATCCGGACCATCGACGATCACTTCCAACTCCTTGCCCACCTGCCGGCGCGTCCAGTCAAAGGCGATTTCCTGCTGAATTTCCATGAGGCGATCGCGCCGCTGTTGCTTGATTTCTTCGGGCAGATGGTCCGGCAGGCGTGCGGCCGGCGTACCGGGTTCCAGTGAATAGGGAAAGACGCCGACGCGCTCAAAACGCGCTTCGCTCACAAAAGCGCATAACTCCTCAAACTCGGCCTCGGTCTCGCCGGGGAAACCGACGATGAACGTCGTCCGCAAGGCCAGGTTGGGGATGGCACGCCGCAGCCGGTCCAATAAGGTTTCCGTCTCGGCCCGATTGACACGCCGCTGCATGCGCTTGAGTAAACGGTCATTGATATGTTGCAGTGGCAAATCGAGATACGGCACGATTTTCGGCGTCTGGGCCAACGTATCGATCAAGTCATCGGTGAAGTGGATGGGATACGCATAGAGCACGCGGATCCACTCCAGCCCCTCCACATCATTGAGCTTCCGCAGCAATTCGGCGAGGCGGACTTTACCGTACAGATCGAGTCCATAATAGGTCGTGTCCTGGGCAACGACGATCAGCTCGCGCACGCCATCGGCAGCCAATTCGCGGGCCTCGCGCAAGACTTCCTCGATCGGCTTGGTGACGTGCTTGCCGCGCATATTGGGGATAGCGCAAAACGTACA
The DNA here is from genome assembly GCA_021325115.1 of Planctomycetota bacterium. Lineage (GTDB taxonomy): Bacteria > Planctomycetota > Planctomycetia > Gemmatales > Gemmataceae > JAJPHU01. Next base: position 6,347 of record JAJPHU010000069.1, read on the forward strand.
AAGCCGATCGCATCCCTCGGATATCTTCAGATAGGCATAATGCCGCGGCGTGATGCGCAGGCGGGCCGTGTCTTCCAGAGCGCGGACTGGAGCGGGACGAAACAGGCTGCGCTGTTCGTCGTGCCGTCGTTTGTACAAGGTGCGATCGAGGACTTGCACGATTTCTTCGCGGCCAAAAACACCGACGATCTGATCAACGCCGGGCACTTCGTGCAGCAGTTCGTCTTTCTTGCGTTCGGCGAGACAGCCGGCCACGACAACGGCGCCAACACGACCTTGCTCCTTGAGGGCCAGCATCTCGCGGATGACACCGAGCGATTCCTGCCGCGCCGGCTCAATGAATCCGCAAGTGTTGATGACCACGACATCGGCACCGTCGGCATCCGGCGTCAGCTGATAGCCATCCTGAGCCAATTTGCCGAGCATGCGCTCGGAATCGACGAGGTTTTTCGGGCAGCCCAGGCTGACAAAGGCGAGAATCGGCGGAGTCGATTTGTCTGAAGGCGTCTTGCTCATCATGTCCCCTGCTGAGGGCCGGCCGCGACTTCCAAAGGTTCGATAGATTCAGTCAGAAGAAGAGAGACCTCGACCTGTCGCTCTTTCGCTTCCTCTGGATTGTCACTCAGGTATGTGAAAATGGTCATCGTAGTTCGTCCCACCTGGATCATCTCCGGATGGCGAATGTCGAACGTGCGGCCGCCGGCAGTGGTAATCCGAAACGGTCGAAACGGCTCTGCACCCACATAGCTGGCGATACGTTGGAAGGAAATCATCGTCCGTTCCCCCTTCAAACGGTTCTACAAAGTCAATGTACCGGCGGGAGCGAAAGAAGGGAAGGCGGTCAATCGCTCCAACGAAAAGCGGCATTCGCTGGTTTTATCCGTGGGGAATTTTTTCTGGAGAAACCGTCTACGCCGTTCGCCGTCCCGGTCGGAGGAGTGGCATGAAAGAAAGAGTGGTGTGAAGCATGATCCTCAGAAGAGTGAAATTGGCGCTGATTGTCGTGCTGATTCTCGGCGTTGCCTGGCTAGGAAGCGAAGCAGCCCCGTCTGCCCCGGCGCCGGCCGCGAACGCTCCACCAGCTCAACCAAATCCGGCTAACATTCTGAAACAAACGGTCAACTACAATGGCACGGACGATCTTAGAGCGACCCTCGGCGATCTGTTGGAAAATCTCTCCAAGCGTTACCATCTGACCTTCGACATCAACGAAAAGGCGTTCGAGATGGATCAACTCAAGGGAGTGGAGCGAACGCCGATTGCCGATCCCTTGCCGATCCC
>JAJPHU010000090.1 GCA_021325115.1 Planctomycetota bacterium
CCGGGAAGAATCCTGGTCCGGCGCGACGGCCAGCAGGAGAAGCCCAAGGAGCGTCCCCACGCCGAGCACGGGAATAAGGGAGCAAAATCGTTTCAGGTGCCGTATCGGCTGACCAAGGCCAAGCATGTTCTTGTCCGCGCCAAAATCAACGGCAAGGGGCCGTATAATTTCATCCTCGATACCGGTGCGCCGGCCTTGTTCGTGACCGTGCCCGTGGCCCGCAAGCTCGGTATCAAACCGGACAATAAAGACTGGGGGACTTTGGATCGTTTCGAGATCGAGGGTGGTATCATCCTCACCCAGATCAAGGGCCGCATCGAGACGCCGCCGCAGATTGAGGGCATGAATGCACTGGGACTGGCCGGCGTTGAGCTGCACGGCATGATCGGCTACGACATTTTGGCCCGCTACCGAGTGGAGATCGACTTCACGCGCGATAAGATGGTATGGACGCCTCTCGATTACAAGCCTAAGGCATCCCTGGCGCTGGGCGGAGGCCGAGGGAGTAGCGGGCTCGATCTGCTCGGCAGCCTGATGAAATCGTTCGGTCGACTGCTCGACACCCAGGTCCGTCCACCGGCGCGGCTGCGTGGCTTCCTCGGTGTGGAATTGAAAGATGAGGAGGACACTCCGGTGGTCCGGGCCGTCCTTGCGGAAGGACCAGCAGGTCGGGCCGGAGTGAAAGCTGGCGATCGCATCACCCATGTTCAGAAGCGTCCTGTCCTTGACACCGCTGACGTGCTGCGCTACGTCAGCCGGAAAAAGCCGGGCGAGGAGATCACACTGACCGTACAGCGCGGCCAAGAGACCAAAGAGATCACCATCAAGCTGGGGGAGGGGTTATGACATGAGATTACGTCATCTATTGCTAATAGCGGTCTTCTTTGTCTCTTGCTGGCGCTGGGGGCTGGCTGAGCAGCCTCTGGCCAAGCCCATCGTCGTTCCTTTCGAAACGCTCCAGAGCGGCCATATGGCCGTGAAGATTAAAGTCAACGGCAAAGGTCCGTACCGTGTCCTTTTCGACACCGGAGCACCGATCCATCTGTTCAACAACAAGCTGGCCAAGGAAGCCGATCTGCTCAAGGACGCACCGAAATCGGTGTTTCCATTCCTGGGCACGATTGCTGAAGTCAAGGTGAAGGAATTGCAAGTCGGCGGCGCCACAACGGCTGATCAGCACGCCATCGTTTTGGATCACCCGCTGGTCGAGTTGATGGCGAGAAAAATGGGTCCGTTGTACGGCATCGTCGGCTACCCATTCTTCGCACGCTACCGCATGACCATCGATTATCAGGCCGAAACATTGACGTTCATCCCCAATAATTATAAGCCGGCAAATGTCTTGCGTTCGCTGGAATCGACACTGATGCAGTTCATGACAGCCAGCGCTCCGCCAGTGAAGGTGCTGGCGCCAGCGGCGCAATGGGGTCTGACGCCGCGTAAGAAAGCCAATGACGAGGAAGCTGGCGTGGACATCGAGGAAGTCCTGGCCGGCAGCGCCGCCGCAGAGGCTGGTCTCCAGCCGGGCGACCGCCTGCTGACCATTGACGGCCGCTGGACCGATTCACTTGCCGATTTGTACGAAATCGCCGGCCATCTCAAGCCGGGCACAACGGTTCCCCTTGGCATCAAGCGTGCTGGCAGGGAGATGGAAATGAACATCAAACTGCGCGCAGGATTGTAGCACCTTAAATAAGCCACCAAGACGCCATGAGAAGAAAACGAGAGGAGCGAAACATGAGAACAGTCGTATCAAAATCCGAGACAAAGGTGTTCAGGATCAAAATAGGCCTTTTTCATTTCTTTTTCTTTCTTGGCTTCCTTGGTATCCTGGCGGTTCGCAGTGCCGAACCGGCGCCGGCTGAGGATCGCAAAGCCGCCGACTTTCGTCTCCAAGATCCGCGCGATCAAGAGATCATCACATTGTCCGAGCTGCGCCAAAAAAACAAGGCTGTCGTTCTCATCTTCCTCGGCGTCGAATGCCCACTCAGCAATCAATTCACTCCTGTCTTGTCCGAATTGTATAAGGAGTATAAAAGTAAAGGAATCGCTTTTGTCGGCATTAATGCCAATGCTCAGGATAGTCGGGAGCGCGTGGCCGTGCATGCGCGGAAACATGCCATCCCCTTCCCGGTCGTCAAGGACGCCGGCCACAAAGTGGCGGACCAACTCGGCGCCCTCCGCACGCCAGAAGCGTTTGTCGTAGATAGCTCCGGCATCATCCGCTACCAGGGACGCATCGACGATCAATTCGGTATCGGCTACGCGCGGCCCGGCAAGCCCACACGCCGCGACCTCGCTGCTGCCCTCGATGAGATCCTGGCCGGTAAAACGGTCTCCGTGCCGCGGACCGATGCGGCCGGCTGTCGTATCGGCCGCGTCGCCAAGCCCAAGTCGGCAGGACAGATCACCTACGCCAAGCAGGTCAGCCGTATTTTGCAGAAGCATTGCCAGGAATGCCATCGGCCCGGGCGGATCGGCCCTATGTCGTTGTTGACTTTCGAGGATGCGCTGGCCTGGTCGGACACCATCCGCGAGGTCGTCAGCGAAGGACGAATGCCGCCCTGGCACGCTGATCCGCGGTATGGCAAATTCAGCAACGATCGCCGGCTGTCGCAAGAGGACAAAGAGACCTTGCTGGCCTGGCTCGACCACGGTACGCCGCGCGGCGATGACAAAGATCTGCCGCCGCCGCGCCGCTTCCCGGAAGGTTGGAGCATCGGCACGCCGGACCTGGTCGTTAAGATGCCGCGCGCCTATGAGGTGCCCGCCAAGGCACCCAAGGACGGCATCCCCTACCAGTTTTTCACTGTCGATCCCGGCTTCAAGGAAGATCGCTGGATCCAGTGCGCCGAAGCGCGTCCCGATGCGGCTGCCGTGGTCCATCATATCCTCGTATTCATTCAGCGCAAGGGCGAATTTTTTAACCCCGACGAGCCGGGCGCCGTTTTGTGCGGCACCGCCCCGGGCGACATGCCGCTCATGCTGCCCGACGGCCTGGCCAAGAAAGTCCCCGCCGGGGCCAAGCTCGTCTTCCAGATGCACTATACGCCCAACGGCAAAGCCCAGCGCGACCAAAGTTCCGTAGCCCTGGTCTTCGCCAAGAAACCCCCGCGTCACCCTGTCTACACTCTACCCGTTTGGAATGGCCGCTTCATCAGCCGCCTTGATCGCATCCCCGCCGGTGCAGACAATTACAAGATCGAATCCGAGCACGTTTTCGAACAGGACGCCCATCTCTTGACTTTCATGCCGCACATGCACCTGCGCGGCAAGGACTTTCTCTACGAAGCCATTTATCCCAATGGCAAAAAAGAAACCCTGCTATCGGTGCCGCGTTACGATTTCAACTGGCAAAGTGTTTACCGCCTCGCCGAGCCGTTGGCCATGCCCAAAGGCACGAAGCTGCACTGCATCGCCCATTTCGACAACTCAGCGAAAAATCCCAACAATCCCGATCCCACAAAGGCAGTTTATTGGGGCGATCAGACGTGGGAAGAAATGATGATCGGCTGGATTGATTATTACCTGGACCAAGAGAAGCCGTAAATAATATCGCTGCCGATTGCGAGCGCCGGCGTCCCAGAAGGCGGCTCACGGGCAGAGAGCGAAAGGCGACGTTTCTGGTTTCGATAGTGCGACAGACGACTATGAAGCGGAAAACTCTTTTGTCTATTCGCGTAGGTCCAAGCTCTGTCCTGCTGAGCTTTCTCTTGGCCGCTGGAATCGTTGCGCCGGACACTTTATCGCTCTGCGCCGCCGCAGAGATAAGTACCCCCTATGCCTATCTGTTTCCGGCTTCCTGGGCGAAAGTAATCAGAGAATTCCAGCATCGCAACGTCCCTGTGGAAGAATTGCGGGAAGACATCGAGCTGGATTTAGAGATTTATCGAGTCGTTGAAGTGAAAAGAACGACTCCTCCCAAACAGGACCGTATCAAGGTCAAAGCGGCGCTGCGTAAAGAAACGCGGCGCATTGCGGCGGGAACGATCCTGGTACGAACGGGGCAAGCGAAGAACACGCTCGTTGCTACTCTATTGGAGCCACAGGCAGAAGATGGTTTGTGTGCTCGAAATTTTTTCACCGATGCCATCCGTGAAGGTGCTGATTATCCTGTGCTGCGACTGCCGAAGGAGACGCCATTATTGTGTACGCCGGTGCGCCCGTTGGCCGAGAAGCGCACCTTTCACAAACGCATTGAGCGGGACATGCTGATCGGCAAAAAGAAGTTGCCGAACTTGTCTGGCACACCGATGACCGATGTGGTTTGGCTCGACGACGGCGAACATTTCCTTCAGCGCAAAGATGGCCGACTCTGGAAGGTCCATGCGGTAAGCGGCCGCGCGCAGCCGCAGCCGATGCCAGATGCGAAAAAGATCGAGGCAGCCCTGATTGCTTTGCCAACGATTGATCAAAAAACAGCGGAGCAGATTGCCGCTTGCGCTGCATCTGAAATGCCCGACGGCAAAAAAGGGCGCGTTTTCCAGCACGGTGACGATTTGTATTACTATTTCCTCGATGGCAGCAAGGCGGTCCGCCTGACGCATTCGACCGGGACCAAGGAGCTGATCTCACTCAGCCCAAATGAAAAATATGTTGCCTTTGTCCGCTCAAATAATCTTTGCGTTGTGGACATCGCCACACAGACGGAACGTGCCCTGACTACGGATGGTTCCGCTCTCATTTTTAACGGCAAGATGGATTGGGTGTATTGGGAAGAGATCGGCAATCGTCGCGGCAACGCCTACTGGTGGAGTCCGGATTCCACGCATCTCGCTTTCGTCCGCTATGATGATACGCCCGTTTACAAATTCGCCGTTCTCGATACCCTGCCCGTACGGCAGCAGGTTGAGCTGACACCGTATCCGAAAGCAGGCGATCCCATACCGACTGTCAAATTTGGTATTGTGCCGGCAGCGGGCGGTCCTGTTGCCTTCGTTGATCTCTCAGGCTACTCTGAAGGCGCGATGATCCTGACACGGGCCGGTTGGCTGCCGAACAGCGAAAAGGTGTATTTCTACATTCAAGATCGGGCACAAACCTGGCTCGACTTCTGCACGGCGCCGCGCACGGGCGGCAGTCCCACCCGGCTTTTCCGTGAGAGGACGCGCGCCTGGGTGAATGATCCTGGTCCGCCGCATTTCTTGAAAGATGGTTCATTCTTGCTGGCGAGCGAGCGCAGCGGTTGGCGGCATCTCTATCACTTCGATGCCAAGGGCAAGCTTAAGCGAGCAGTGACAAGTGGTCCCTGGGAAGTGCGCCACTTGCACCTCATCGATGAATCGTCGCAATGGGTGTATTTCTCGGCGACCAAGGACAACCCGATCGGCCTGAATCTCTATCGTGTTCAACTCGACGGCGGCGAGCCGCAGCGCCTGACGACAGGGCCAGGCCAGCATCGCGTCAGTATAAGCCCAAAAATGATCTTTTTTATAGATTATAACAACAGCCACGCTTCGCCACCCACGGCGCGGCTGTACCGCAGCGAGGGCACACTGGCCCGCACGCTCGATACCAATCCGGTGTACGCCCTGGAAGAATACGATCTGGGTAAGCATGAGCTGATTCAGATCCAGACGCCGGATGGTTTCGTGTTGGAGGCATCGCTTTTGAAGCCGCCGGACTTCGATCCATCGCGACGCTATCCGGTATGGTTCACAACCTATGGCGGTCCTCATGCCCCGGTCGTGCAGGATGCCTGGCAGGGAGGCCGGTTGCGCGAGCAGGGGTTGGCGAACCTCGGTTTTCTCGTCTTTCAGGTCGATCCACGTAGCGCCAGCGGTAAGGGCATCTGTTCCACCTGGACTGCTTATCGGCAACTCGGCGTCCAGGAACTGGCCGACATCGAAACAGCGATTCGCTGGCTGATAGCCCATTCGTTCGTCGATGCCGAGCGTATCGGTATGACAGGACACAGCTACGGCGGCTTTTTAACCGCCTATGCGCTGACGCATAGCAAGCTCTTTGCTGCCGGCGTCGCCGGCGCTCCCGTCACCGATTGGCACAATTACGATGCCTTTTATACCGAACGCTATATGAACACGCCGCAGGAGAATCCGGAGGGATACAAACGCTCTTCCGTCGTCGCCGCAGCGGCGCAGCTGCACGGACGCTTGCTTCTCCTTCACGGCATCCGCGACGACAATGTACACCTGCAAAACACGCTGCAACTCGTCAACGCGCTTCAGCGTGCCGATAAGGATTTTGAACTGATGGTCTATCCCAACGCTCGCCACGGCATCCGCGGTCAACATTATCAACGACTGGTCCTGGATTTCATGCAGCGGACCTTGCGGCCGGAACCGGCGAGCGGGACGTGTCCACACCCCGGTCCAACATGCTACCGGGACGTGGACAAACTCCGGTCACCGCACCGTACAGGTGCAACATCGCTGGCAGGAAAATGAGTGCGGTCAGCATCGAACAGCCGACACCTAAAGTTAGGATCAATCCCAACCCCGCCAGGCCGCGCTCACTGGCAATCATCAGCGTGCCAAAGCCGATCATCGTCGTCAGCGCCTTGACCAGCACGCCACGCCCAATGGCGTAACTGATGCCCCCACCTTGCCCTCCCTCAAGTTGGGGGAAGGAAGGGTGGGGACGACGGCGGAGCAGATAATCGTGCAAGATGTGAACGCCATTATCAACGCCGACGCCGAGAATCAGCGGGAAAGCGATCATGTTGGCGGGATTGAGCGGCAC
>JAJPHU010000020.1 GCA_021325115.1 Planctomycetota bacterium
CGGCACCACCCAGATCTTCCGAGACCTCGCCGTCGATCAAGCCATCGAAGTGACCGAGTTCGCCACAGAGTACCGGAGGTTGAATTGGACGCCGATTCCTTTACCCAGATGAGATCCTCGTTCTCTTGAGCCGCAGCCATGTCCTCTGGCCGGCACAATCAGATGCTCACCGATTTACGTTGCTCTGACTGTCGGCCAGCTCTCATCATGGGGTCTGGTGGCCAGCAGGGGAGCACTTCAGGACCGCAGCCCTGGTCCGTGGGACAGGGAGGAGCATGGGCCGCCGCATGCCGATAAGCGTAAGGCATTGCAAGGCGAAAGCTTCTGTGGCGAAATCCAGGTGGCTGTAAGTGCTAGCGGGCAAAGCGAAAAGCGTTTCAGGAACTCGCTATGCGTCTTTAATTGTAACGCCGCTCATTTTGCCGCGGGACTGGAACGCTCGCCTGGCTCTTGTCCACGATGGATGGAGAGCGTGGGAGACAGAGGGTGTACCGGCCGTGTTTTGACCTGCGGGCGAGCTCCCGAATCGGGCGGCTCCTCTGGATAAGGAGCGGAAAAGGGCGTCATCAGCGATGGAAGTGACGTGAGTTTGCCCTGTACCAGGCAGGCGAGCACCTCCGGACCGAAGCGGCGCGTGAACAAGGTTGCTCCCTGGCGATAAAGATGATGGCTATCTCCAAAGTATTTATCTTCCATCCAGGTGCGCAGATCGACAATAGGCACATTGCACTCCCGGCTGAGGCGCGTCAGGTAATCGTTGATACGAACACTGACAGCCGGGGCGTACCAGCCGCGGAAAATGGTGCCTTCGGGCATGAGGTAGAACAGAAGCGGAATGCCCTCGCGCCGACACAGGGCGATCAAATCGTGCAGGGCATGGTCCTGCATCGAGGAAATGTGCAAAGTCTGGAGGTCTACATAATAAGTCGTGCGCGTCACTTCCAGGGCGGTGGGGTTAAGGACAAGCGGCTGGTTGTCCTGGCCGATGTCTGACCAGCCCCAGCGATCCAGTTGTTTCCAGTGATCCAGACGCAGCCGCCACGGAACGCAATTGCTGGCATAGTGATTCATGACCGAGAAACGCTGAGCATACCAGGGATACAGCTGGTCCTTGTACCAGCGGTGTCTCATAGTCTGCGGATCACGGACGTAATGATTGAGTAAGATCACATCTTTCCAGCTGAGACGGCTGATGCCGGTACCGACGTCGCCGAAGGCATCGACAGTTCGCCCCAGCAGGGCGGGCAAGATCTCGATGGCCAGCCAGTCGGGACGAATGCCAGCATCGAGCAGTCGGCACAGTGTCACCAATTCGGCCAATGGCCCGGAGCCGACCTGGCTGAAATTGAACACCAGTGGAATTCGCCCATCCAATGTCCGCAATTCCGGCAGGACGCCGGGTCGTATGCCTTGTCCCGTCCGCGAAGACCCCAAGAGGACGAGCAAAGGCCGATTCGGATCTTCTGCGCGCTGGCGGCGCAAGGCACTCAGTTTGTAGCCGAACTCCGGATCGCGCAGATGCGGCCAAAAACTCTGCGTGGCGACCAACATGCCGAGATGGGCAGCGGCGAAGAAAGCCAGTCCCCACAAGAGGCAGGCACGTGTATGGGCAGTCAAGCGCCGCCGCCTGCTACGAGGAAGAGGCGACCGGCCGGAGTCAGCCGACTGGTGAGAGCGCCCGGCCAGTTGACGCCAACCATTTGCTAGGAAATTGCCTAATCGGAGCATCGGTGACTTGAGCGCCTTTCAAAACTGGAAGTAAATAAAGACCTTGCCGTTATCGGGAGCGAGCACCTGCGCCAGTACCAGGGCCGCAGCGTAGGCGAAGCCCTGGATCGGGGCCGGCACCCGCCACAGCTTGCGCCAGGGTACCCAATAGCCCACAGCATGACAGATCCACAAAAACAACAAGGTACAGCGCAGATTCAACAGCGGGATCGGCGTGCCCAGCCCCGAATGCCACACCGCCACGCGATGCAGTAGCGTGAACGCCGTCCCGAACGTTGTGGCACGGAAGAACACCCAGCCGATCGTCACACAGGTGAACGTCAGAAACATGCCCAGTAACTTGCCGGGTACACTGCACCAAAAGCGCTCCAGCCGCACATGGCCCTTGCTGAAGTCGCGGAAAAGACGATGGATGACCAGCAACAATCCGTGCAGCACACCCCAAAACACGAATGTCCAGCTGGCGCCGTGCCACAGGCCGCCCAGCGTCATGGTAAGGAGCAGATTGCGCGCGGTCTGCCCGCGTGTGCCGCGGCTGCCGCCCAGTGGAATGAACAGGTAATCGCGTAGCCAACTCGACAAGGAAATATGCCAGCGATGCCAAAAGTCAGCGATGTTGACGGCCAGATAGGGCATGTTGAAATTGCGCGCCAGCTTGTAGCCGAGCATGTGGGCTGTGCCAATGGCCATGTCGCTGTAGCCGGAAAAATCGCAGTAAATTTGCACAGCATAGGCAATGGCGGCAAAAACAATCGCTGAGCCACGATAGACCGACGGATTGGCGAAGACCGGATCGACATACTCGGCCATACGGTCGGCAATGGCCAGCTTCTTGACCAAACCCATGAGGAAGTAGCCGGTCCCCAGGTACATTCGCGCCCAGCTCCAACGCTTGGGGCGTTTGATCTGTGGCAGGAAATCACGCGCCCGCACGATGGGACCTGCGATGAGGTGCGGAAAAAACAGGATAAACAGCATGAAATCGCCGAGGTTCCGCTCGGCCGGAATACGGCGGCGATACACGTCTACCACATAATTGATTGCTTCAAAGGTATAAAAAGAGATGCCGACCGGCAGCAGCACTTTCAGCGTATGAAACGACGCCGACATGCCTACCGCTTTCAGAGCATCATTGAGTGAGGTCAAGAAGAAATTGGCATATTTGAAATAACACAACAGGCCCAGGTTGGCGAACAGACTGATGCACAAGAGCAGCTTGCGCCGCCAATCCACGGTAGAGCGTTCCATGCCCAATGCCATCAGATAATCGACGAAGGTGGAAACGCAGATAAGCAAGGCCAGCCACTTGTTCCAACTGGCGTAAAAATAGAAGCTGGCCGCCAAAAGCAACCCGACACGGACGCGCCGCCATGGCAGCGCCCAATAGAGAGAGAAAATGAGTAAAAAAAAGAGAAAGAACTTCTGCGAGCAAAATTGCATGTCCACTGGCCCTCGGATAATGAAGTGCCGGGCCGTGTTGCACAGTGTGGACCCTTTTAACGGTTTGCCCGACGCGACGGCGAGTGTACACACCCGGCAGCCCTGGTCAATCCCAGATGCGCCAGATGACGACAGCCATGCGCCGACACACTCCCGTGAAGAATTCAGGTCCCAGCAACAGTTTTGTATCCAAGGGAGTACGGCGCGCTCGCAGAATGCGCTCCCGATAAATGCTGTCCATGAGTTTCTTCAGTAAGCTCCATGAGAGTACCTCTGTCTTTTCCTCTCATCGAGTCGCACCTGATTAGACCGGCGGTGTCAGAAACTGTCGAACCACTTCGGCCAGGATCGCTGGGTGCGTGTAGCTGGGCACGTGGCCACAGCCTTCGATAACGACGCGGCCGGCGTTAGGCAGCCCTTGCAGCAACATTTCTTCATGCAAGCGTGGCACCACACGGTCCCGATCGCCGCACACCAACAACACCGGTTGGCGAATGGCGGGCAAGATCGGCCGCAGATCGAGGCGATGCAACAGACACGCCTGATGGGCGACCGCTGCCAGACGCGCTCGGCCCGAACAGTCCAGAAAATGCTCCCAAATGTCAGGAAACGATTCCCTGAAGGTCGGGCCAGCGACTTTGAGCAACACTTTTTCACGTAGTGGGACGCCAGCCATTCGGCCAGGTAGAAAGCGTCCCCAATACGCCAGAAAACGCTCGGCGCGATACAGCGGCCGGTAAGCCAAGCCGCCTTGCAGGATGCCACGCGGCAAGCGCTCTGGATGAGCATACATCGCCTTGAGGGCAATCGTAGAACCGAACGAGGAGCCAAGGATGTAGCTCTGCCGCAGGCCCAGGTGATCGAGTAGTGCCCAAATATCCGCAACGAGATGATCATGAGTATAGCAACGCAGGCGTGCGCCGTCGCAGTGGCCGCTCGGCTGATCGTAGGCGATGCAGCGAAAATGTGCGGAGAGACGCGAGATCGGCATCAGGAAGGAGCGGCAGCTATCGCCCAATCCGTGGACAAAAAGCAGCGGTGGGCCGTCACCCCAGACGTAGTAGGGCATGAGATACCGGCCGGTAGCGCAAGTTCCGTGAATCGCCTCGCGCTCGAAACACGCCCGCGCTTCGGCGAAATCAATGGGGGGAAGCGGTCTTCCGGGATGCAAGGCGCATACATCAGCACAAGCCAGAGGGCAGTCGTGAGCATCGCCGGCAGGGCAACTTGGCTGCCGACAATCAGGCCCGGAAGCCGGTGTAGTATTTGGCTTATCGTTCATCATCACTTATAGAATACCGCGCTGGCGAAACTGACGCTCTCGTAGCCGTGGGGATGGATGTATTGATCGTAATGCAGCACTTCGCCGCGGCGGGGGTGAATCGCTTCCAGGACCAGATAGGTAGGCGGCAAACCGCAGATGCGGCGTATGTCGCTTTCACCGGCAATGATGCGGAAGTATGCGGCCGCATCCGGCGGACAGAAGCAGCGCGGCTTCACTGCGCCTCCGCCTAGTGTGTGCAGCAAGGCCAAATCCTGACGGCGGCTGTGGTCCAGTAATGTCCGCCCCACCGGCCACGGATCGCCGAATTTCGGGCCGAGATGCGCCAAATCGCCGCTGATGATGTAGCAAATCGGTTCTGGCGTCTCGCGCTCCACAGCACGTAGGGCTGCGATCATTCGCCCGATGTCACTCGCCTCAATCGGTTCGCGGCCGCAAGTGATGCAATCGTGAAACGAGCCGACCACCAACGGCACAATGCGGAACGGCGTGCCGGCAAAGAGATATTGTAAGAATACCACTTCCAATTCGATCGAATGCTCCGGCAGATGGGCCGGCAATTCGTCATCGAAAAGGCCGTCGCCATAATGGGCGACGAGGCGGTCGATGTAGGCCGAATCGGTGGGGGCGATGCCCAACGGCGTTTGAAAATGTTTGCGCGTAAGTGTGAAACGATGCAAGCTGTAATGGGAGGTGCCAATGATGAGGAACAAGGTGGCCGGTGTGCGCTCGAAGAGTTCTTTGTAAGCCCAGGCATAGCTGAGTCCGCCGCGGGCGTAATCGATGTGCGGCAACAGGGCAGCGCAGAAATGCGGATCAGGGCGGCGCGGGCCAGGCCGGCCGGGACCATCAGGCGCGGTGAAAAGACGATCGAGCGAACGCCGCAGGAAGACGGGGTCTGCGCCATAGCTGGCGGTGCAGGCGGGCGGACGGATAGAAATGCCGGCATGTTCCCAGGCCAGATCCGAGCGCAACCGCAGTCGCTCCAGTGCGGACATGGAGAGCCCCTTGCATTGTTGACTGCCCGGACGACAAGACGCCTTTGCCCCACCGGGCAGACCCTTCCTTAATTGTAATTGTTGTGCCAAGAGAGCGTAGGGGTCAAGGGAAAGCGGCCGGACCTTGCCCTCGTGTTGCGGCCTTTTCAGCCGCATAAGCGCCGCATCCGCACGCCGAACCGGGCCGGTTGGTGCTGATTAGCCGGACTTGGTGATGCTCGCAAACGCGGTTGAGGGTAAAATTACTAAGAGAAGTGTTCGTGTCGCGCTGCCTGGATGCGGCGCGGGACAATTCTTTTCGGGAGGTTTGCATGGCCTTAACCGCCGCACAGCTGGAACAGCAAAAACAACAAGCCGAAGAGTTGCTCTTTTCCGGTCCACAAACGTTGGGCTTCGCCAAGGGGCTGTTTTTCGGCCACTATAACGCCGCCCTGCTCAATCCTTATCCGCAGATCCGCCTGGATGAGCAGTCGCGTGTTAACGAGAAAGTCGATGAATTGATCCAGTATGTCGAAGAACACATCGACGCAGCCGCCATCGACCGCAACGCTGAGATTCCCACGGAAGTGATCTCCGGGCTGGGGCGTCTGGGCATCTTGGGGGCGACGGCGCCAGTAGAGTACGGCGGACTGGGCTTATCGCAGCTGGCTAACTGTCGTCTCATGGAAGTGATCGGCGGCCACGATGCTTCGGTCGGTGTCTTCGTCAACGCTCATCACAGTATCGGCATTCGTGCCTTGTTGCTGTTCGGTACGGAGGAACAGAAACGTCGTTGGCTGCCGCCTTTGGCGCGCGGCGACCAGCTGGCCGCTTTCGCCCTGACCGAGCCAGAAGCGGGCTCCGATGCCAGCAATGTGCAGACCACCGCTATACCCACGCCGGACGGCAAAGCCTACATCCTCAACGGTACCAAACGCTGGATCACCAACGGCGGCATCGCCGGTGTGTTGACGGTCATTGCTCGCACTCCCGGCAGCGATAGGGCGAACGATCGGAGTCAGTCGACTGGTAAAAAGAAGGAGATCACTGCCTTTCTCGTGACGCCGGACATGCCGGGCTTCAAGGTGTTGGAGCCGCGTATGGCCAAGACCGGCATCCGCGGCACCGCCACCGGCCGGCTCGCCTTCGAGAACATGGTTGTGCCAGCCGAGAACGTACTGGGCCAGGTCGGCAAAGGTTTGCGCATCGCCCTGACGGTGCTTGATTTTGGTCGCATCGCCTTCGGCGCCTGCTGCACCGGGGCGGCTAAAACCTGCCTCCGCGCTGCCGCCGCCCATGCCAAGAAACGCGTGCAGTTTCAGCAGCCCATCGCCGAGTTTGAGTTGGTCAAAAAGAAAATCGCCTGGATGGCTGCCCACGCTTTCGCCATGGAAGCGACCGTCAGCGAATGCGCCCGCTTCATCGACAGCGGTTTCGAGGACTACATGCTGGAAACAGCCATGCTCAAGGTGTGGTCCACTGAGGCGCTGTGGAAGATCGTCAACGACACCATTCAGATTTTCGGTGGCAAGGCTTACTTCACCGACGAACCCTATGAGCGCATGATGCGCGACGCCCGCATCAACATGATTGGCGAAGGAGCCAACGATGTGCTGCGGGCTTTCATCGCTATGGTGGGCATCAAGCCGGTGGCCGATCAGTTCCTCACGGTCAAACAGGCACTGGAGCACCCCTTCCGCGATTTCAGCACGCTTCTGAGTTTCGGTGGTAAACAGCTGCGGGCGCGCTTCACGACGCCGGAAGTACCGGTGCGACATAGCTCGCTACGCGAACATGCGGCGGAACTGGGGCGTCGTGTCCGCGATTTCAGCTTCGCTGTGCAAGCGATGCTCATGAAATATCGGGAAAACATTTTGTTCCGTCAATACGTGCAGGAACGGCTGGCGGATGCGGCCTGCGAGTTGTATGCATCGAGTTGCACCTTGGCACGGCTGGATGCCCTCTTGGCGGAAGGCAATGGCCACGCAGCGGAGCTGACTCGCGATGTGGCGGTCGGACGCTATTTCCTGCGACTGTCGAACCGTCGCATCAAGCAGTGCTTGGCCGCCTTGTCCGATAACGACGATAAGGAAACGACGGCGACGGCAGATGCCGTACTGGCGAAGTATTAACCGAAGTATTAACTTTGGATAGGCGGGACAAATACGGGGCTTGCGGTGAATGCATCAGTGACAGAAGAAGAGCGGCAAGAGTGCGCCGCAGTGCGTCGCTTGGCCGATGTTCATGCGTTCAACCCCAGAGATTTGATCCGCCAGACTCGTTTGGTCAGTACCGCTTTGATCGTGTTATCAATGGCGTTGCCATTTTTGAATTTGTTCTGGCACCGCTGATGAAGGCATAGAGTGAAAGCCGAGCTGCGCAGCCAGCGCGGCAGCGGAGGCGGTCCAGATGTACTTCGCCCAATTCCAGAGGCACACCCAATTGATCTTGGTGCCAACGCCGATAATCGTTAATCTTGATTGATCTCTGACGTGCGGTAACGGGGCCGCATGAGGGAGGCGTCCTCTATTCGAGCAATCCATGAATCTGAGCGAATTGCTGGAATATTTCCTTCATCCGCAGCATCATCTGCTTTATTTGACCGAGTGGATGGGTCTGTGGTTTTACCTGTTGCTGTTCGCTGTCATCTTCTGCGAGACGGGCCTGGTGGTGACACCGATTTTGCCAGGTGATTCGCTGCTGTTCGCTGTGGGAGCGTTGGCGGCCGGCGCTGCGTCATCGTTGAGCTTGCCGCTTCTGTTCGGCCTGCTCATCGCCGCCGCTGTGATCGGCGATGCCGTCAATTACGCCATCGGCTATCGCCTGGGACCGAAGGTGTTCAAATATGAGCAATCGTGGTTTTTCAATAAAAAGCATCTGCTGCGAGCGCAAGCGTTCTACGAAAAATACGGCGGCAAAACGATCATCCTGGCACGCTTCGTACCGATCGTGCGTACCTTCGCTCCGTTTGTGGCCGGCATCGGCACCATGCGCTATCCGCGTTTCTTCCTCTATAACTGCGTCGGCGGCGCGGCCTGGGTGGCGATCTGCTTGTGGAGTGGCTATTTCTTCGGTGGTTTGCCGTGGGTGACGGAGCATTTTGAACTGGTGGTGCTGGCCATCGTGTTTATCTCCGTGTTGCCGATGCTCGTCGAGTTTCTGCTGGCATGGCGGCAACGGGCCATACTGACGAAGACCATGCGAACGGTTGAGGTGGCTGAGGAAGTAGATGTGACTTAACAGACCCATGAAGTGCGAAATTCTCTCGATCGGCAGCGAGTTGACCAGCGGACAAAATCTGGACACCAATAGTCAATGGCTGAGCCGTCGGCTGGCGGAAATCGGCATCGCCGTCGGCTGGCACACCACCGTCGCCGATGATCTCGACGCCAACATTGAAGCCTTTCGCATCGCCAGCCGTCGCGCTGGATTGGTATTGGCTACGGGCGGATTGGGACCAACGCAGGACGATTTGACGCGCGAGGTGCTGGCGCGTGTGGCTGGTGTTGAGCTGGTCGAGAACGCTGAATCGTTGCGGCAGATCGAAGAGATGTTTCGCCGCCGCAATCGGACCATGCCCCAGCGCAACCGCGTGCAGGCGCTCTTCCCGGCCGGCGCCGTACCGATCCCCAACGAGCATGGCACCGCTCCCGGCATCTGGATGCGTCTGGGCAATTGCTGGCTGGCTGCCATGCCCGGCGTGCCCTCAGAAATGCACGCCATGTTCGAGACCCAGGTGCGGCCGCGCTTGCTGGCGCTGGGCCTGGGCGGCGGCGTGCTTGTGCAGCGCAAAATAAATACTTTTGGACTAGGTGAATCTGCTATCGAGGAAAAGCTGCTCGATTTGACGCGGCGCGACCACGTGCCGGAGGTCGGCATCACGGTCCATGATGCTGTCATCTCGCTGCGTATCCTCGCTCGCGCCCCGACCCTTGCCGAAGCTCAGGCGCAAATCGTCCCGGTTGAGCAGACCATCCGTCAACGACTTGGTCCTCTCGTCTTCGGCGCTGACGAGGAGGAGCTGCAAGACGCTGTGGCGGCCCTGCTGGAATCCAAACGACAGAGCTTGGCGACGGCCGAGGGCGTTACGGCAGGGTTGGTCGCCGCACAGCTCAGTAGCGTACCCGGCATCAGCGCCTGGTTCCGCGGCGGCATCAGCGCTTACGACAATCGACTCAAGGTTGAGCTCTTAGGCGTGCCGCAAACGTTGATCGACAGCCGCGGGGCCGTCAGCGCCGAAGTCGCCGAGGCAATGGCAGTCGGCTGCCGCACGCACTTGCGCACCGATTTGGCCGTCAGCACCGTCGGCGTCGCCGGCCCCAACGATGGGGGACCGGACAAACCGGTCGGTCTGGTCTACGTCGCACTCGCCTGGTCGGGCGGTGTTTCTTCGGTGCGTTTCAGCTGGACCGGCAGCCGTGCCGAAGTGCAACGGCGCACGGCCAAACTGGCGCTCAACCAGGTACGTTTGCATCTGCTGGGTAAAGAATAAATCGCCCAGACACCAAGGATGCCAAAAAAAGAGACACATCATGAATCATGTAAATAAAAGATGAAAATACAATTAGAGTATAGGAATCATATAAATTTCTCGCTTCTCTTTCTTCTCCTTCTTATTCGTGGGCTTCGGGGACTGCCTCTTTTTTCTTGGCGTCTTGGCATTTTGTTCGTTTCCGCTACCTTCCCGGAACCGGATCGTCTACAATTTCATCCAGGAGGAAACGAGTTCATGAATTCCCGGAAGGACTTATCCACGCCGTTCTTCGGAGAAGCTACCTCATGTCGCCATTGGTTCAATCTGTCTGTCCGGGATGCAAGAAACGTCTGAATATCCCGAAGGAATGGCTTCATCAGCCGATTCGCTGCAAGCACTGCGGTGTGGTCCTGCAAATCAAACAGCGGACAACGTCCTCCCGAAACGCCCTGGCCTCTCCTCAAAAGGAAACCATACCGGAACCAATGTCGCAACCTTTCGCCTTCGCGTCCGATGAGTCGGCCGTGATTCGCACCAGCCACCGCAGACGCAAGAGCAGCAGCTGGTGGAAAGGACCAGTCCTTGCTCTCACTGTCTTCGCTTTTGTCTTCGCCGTCTTGGCTGGTGCCTACCTCTACCGAGACCATCTCACTGCTCTGTTGCCGCCTGACGATGAGTCGGCCGCGCGAGACAGCCGAGACAGCGGCACCCTGACGCAGACGCCGGCCAAGACGACAAAGACAACGAAAGTACCGTTGCGTTCCCCAATTCCGCGTGGAAATGAAAAGGCCCGGAGCAATGCTTTCCCGCGCCGCGCTCTGATTATCAGTATCCACGATTATCTCTATGCCAACCCTCTGCAAAACGGCATGCCCGGCTCGCAGACGATTAATCTCAATACTCTCGTTAACGATTTAAATTTGGGCCTGCATATTCCCCTCAATCAAATCGCTCTTCTTAGCGATAGTGATGCTGCCGAGCCTAAGTGGGGAAAACGGGCGCCAACCAAAACCGTTATCGAGAAGACCGTGACGAATTTCCTGGCCAGCTCGCGGCCGCAGGACCGCATTCTGGTTTTCTTCTTCGGCCATGCCGTTGAGTTGGGCGAAGATGCCTATCTTGCCCCCATCGAGGGCGAGCTGGACCGGGCAGAAACACTGATCCCACTCAGGTGGTTTTACGAGCAGTTGGCCAAATGCAAGGCGCGGCAAAAAGTGCTGGTGCTGGACGGCAATCGCTACCATCAAACGTTCGGTCAAGAACGTCCCGGTAGCGAAGAAATGGGACCGAAGCTGGATGCCCTGCTGAAAGCGCCGCCAGACGGCGTGCAGGTGTGGTCGTCGTGCATCGCCAAACAACGCTCGTTCGCTTCAGACGATTATCCGATGGGCATCTTCCTGGACAGCTTGCAAGAGGTACTGCGGCAAGGGGACAAGGGCCAAATGCAAAAACCCGACGAAGCGCTACCGTTGGATCACTACGTCCAATTGGTCAATAAGCTCATGGCGGATGAGTTAAGCAAACGCAAGCTCGAACAGGTGTCGCGCTTGAGCGGCAAGGAAGCGGATTCCGGGGCCGCTTACGATTCGCAGCAGCCGCCTCCCCCTCCTGCAAAAGCTGCCCTGGCCAGCCCGCCTGCCGATGTCGAGCAGAACAAAAAGTTGATCGAAGCGGTTCTTGATCAGATCAGCACACCGCCGATCAAGGTCACGCATGAATTGCCTCTGTGCTACGATGCGTTGCCGCCCTTCTCCCCGAAAGCGCTTAAGAAATACGAGGATGATACGCCGAATCCCAATTCGCCGTTGCGTCAGGCGGTCTTGAACGCGCGCGCCATTCTCTGGGCCATTTATCCCATCCAGGCGCCGGGGCCGCTAAGTGTCGAGGTAAGCATGGCGCGGCGAAAATATCCGGTGCGGCTTGACGTTCTCAAGGACGGCTATCGCGCTCCGGCCGGCGGCAATGCTGAGAAGCAGTTCAAAGACCGCGTTGAGAACGATGAGCGCAAAGTAGCCCTGCTCATGCGCGCCGTCGAGGACGCCCTGAATGAATTGCGCGATCCAAAAGTCGTCGAGGCCAGGGAGAACGAGAGCAAGCGCTGGCAGGCCAATTACGATTTCATCCTGGCGCGGGTGCAATTGGAATATGCTTATTTGTTTGAGTATCAATCGATGCTCGGCTCGATCCGCAAGGAGTTCCCGCCGCGTGATCCGAACCTGCATGGCGGCTGGAAATTGGCATCGCAGTCCAGGCTGCAAGGCGACAGCACCGGCAAGCGTATGGCCAAGGAAGCACAAAAGCTGCTGGATAAGATCATCAAGAACAATGCCGGCACGCCGTGGGAAGTGCTGGCCAAGCGCGACAAGCTTACCAACCTCGGCCTGGAATGGCAGCCAGCGAAATAGCCTCGACGTCACGGTTTCACTCCTGCCAGAAGTGCAGCCATCTACAGGAAACTCAACTCTTGGCTAATTGCGGCTTGCTCACTGGCTGGGATTGATTACACTAAAGAACGGTCTTAAACCCTCTCGCCAGCTCGCCGCGCATCGCAAGGAATGCTCTTGCGGGCGCGGCGAGTTAGCTGAGAATATACCTTGGCGCTCAGGCGTTGAGGTCTAGCCAATGCTCCAGCGAAGCGATTCCCGAAGGCAGCCGATAATCGTTCGATCCGTCTCCGGAATCGACCCGTACGCTCTCTGCCGCGTTGGGCGAGCGGGGTTGCGCAAGCTCTCCGAACCTCGGAGCGCTTGCGCAACTCCGCTCGCTCTTCGCCGTGCCCTGCGTTGCCGGCGGGAACAGAAGAGAAAGGTAAGACATGGTTTTCCTCCTGCCATAAGGGTGAGTTGCAGTGGAGAACAACACCGTCCGCGAGAGGACCGCAAGAAGACAGCCTCGGCACGAGAGATGCGACGGAGAAAAACAGGCGGCCGAGGCTTACCTTGACGCCGAATCAACCCTCGCCGTGTTGGCAAAAAGATTATAGGCTTGCTCGATGCTCCCAACTGTCCGGGCAAGCGGAAGGGACGTGTTTTTTCGTCCACTGATGGGAAACTTGTCCGGTTGCGTCAACCGGGCAAACCATAGGGAACATTCGGCAGAAAGGACCACGAGCATGGGGCTTTGGCTGTTCAAGGAAGAGCCGGAGCATTACAGTTTTGTCCAGCTCCAACGCGAAGGACGGACCGTATGGGATGGCGTTCGCAACGCCTTGGCCCGTCGTCATTTGCGTCAGGTGCGCAAGGGCGATCGGGCTTTTTTCTATCATACGGGCAAGGAGAAAGCGATTGTCGGCGAGATGCGCGTGGTGAGCGATCCATGGACGGATGCCCAGGCCGACGATCCCAAGGAAGTACTGGTGGAGGTAGAGGCAGTGCGGTTGCTGCCTCATCCGGTTTCGCTGGCACGTATCAAAGGTGATCCTCTGCTGGCTGATTGGGACCTGGTTCGTTTGCCGCGGCTGTCCGTGATGCCTGTGAGCGAAGAGCAATGGCAGCGGATCGAGGAGCTGAGCAAGCAGGGATAAGCGACTGGCTTGGCAGGAAGCCGGAAAAAAGTTACAATTGCTATCAGAGTCAGGGGAGTGATTTTGACTTTCCCTCTTCGGTTGTCGGCTTGGCCGGCAGCCGGAATCAGAAAGGACCAAGTTGCCAGCCCGCAGCGCAAACACGGGACGAAATGCCCTTGTTTGCGCTGCGGGCTGGTAAATTTAGTTCTTTCGGCTGCTCTGACTCGCTCCTGTAGGAGGAATAATGGTTATGGCGCGTCGCAGCGCCGACTCTGGAGTGAATGGTAAAATTTCGCCCACCCGTCGTTCCGATCGCTTTCTGGCAGGACTGAAGGAGGCGAGTACGGTCACCTTCGTCTCCCACGTTCATCCGGACCCGGATAGTCTCGGCAGCATGATGGGGCTTGCTCACCTCGTCGAAACGACCCTGGGCAAACGGACACGCTTGACGCGTGACGGCCTTATCAGCCGGGCCGAAAACCGAGCGATGGTCGAGCTGCTCGACATCGATCTGGTTCCTATCGAAACCGTCAGTTGGCATGAAGGCGATGCCATCGTCATGGTGGATAGCCAGCCGAACACTGGCCGGCACAATCTCGGCCCCTGCTGTCCCCTTTATGCCGTTATTGATCATCACGACACGCCTGGCGACTTGGAAGGTATTCCGTTCGTCGATGTCCGCCGCAGTCTCGGTGCCACTTGCTCTCTGGTCACCAGTTATTTGATAGAGCAAAACATCGAGCTGCCGCCGCGCCTGGCCACTGCGCTTTTCTACGGCATCGAAACAGAACTGAGCGGCTATCCGCGCGAGGCCAGTCCGCTTGACGACAGCGCCTTGCTCTACCTGTATCCGCTGGCTTCGAAAGATTTGCTGGCCCGCATCCGCAATGCCCGTCTGCCTCAGAGCCATTTCGAGTGTATCTTGCAAGCCTTGCAAAGTTCGTTCATCTACGATCGACTGATTATTAGCTGGGTCAATGAGTTGCCGCAACCGGAGTTGGCTGCCGAGGTGGTCGATTTCTTGATCCGCTTCGAGGAGATTGATTGGGCTGTCTGTGCCGGCGTCTACGAAGACAAGCTGATCCTGTCGGTGCGTAGCGCCGCGGAGAATGCCCGGGCTGGCGAAATGCTGCGTCAGGTAGTGGGCAAGCTTGGCCGTGCCGGTGGCCACGACCGCCGTGCTGGTGGCACCATCCCGCTACTGAGTACCTCCGCCAGCGCCATCGAGCAGATGCAAAGCGAGCTGCGCCGCCGTTTGCTCAAGGCGTTGCGCATCGATGAATGCCGGGGCCATCGTCTGGTGTCGCGCAAAGAGATGCTGCAAAATTTGCAAGCGTAAAGCGAGCGGATAAAACCGAGTCACGCCCGGGGAGCGGCAACGCCAACCTCTCTAAGAGGCGCAGTTCAGATAGCATCAGCTCAGAGGACCGCATGCTCGCTGTCGCCATCGAAGGTGTGACCAAGACCTTTCGTCAACACGTCGCTGTGGACCATCTGAGTTTGCAAGTGCCGCGCGGCAGCATTTACGGATTTATCGGACCCAATGGATCCGGAAAGACGACGACGCTGCGCATGATTATGCGCATTCTCTATCCCGACCGCGGCGTCATCCGCGTCCTCGATGAGCCAGGAGACAATAAACCGACGGATCGCTCCATCCTCGACCGTGTCGCCTATCTGCCGGAGGAGCGCGGCCTGTACAAGCAGATGAAAGTGCGCGAGGTGTTGCATTTTTACGCCGAATTGAAAGGGTTCCGCCGTAGCAGGCCGGATATCGATGCCTGGCTGAAGCGCATGGACCTCAGCGCCTGGGCCGACAAGAAAGTGCAAACGCTGTCCAAGGGCATGGCCCAGAAAGTGCAATTCATCGCCACGGTGATCGCCCGCCCGGAGCTGATCCTGCTTGATGAGCCGTTCAGTGGCCTCGATCCGGTCAATACCGATGTGCTGCGCGAGGCCATCCTGGAGCTGCGTCGCAGTGGCGCCACCATCGTGTTCTCGACGCACGACATGGGCGTGGCCGAGGAGTTATGCGATTTTATTTGTATGATTTATAAGGGCCGCAAGGTGCTCGACGGCACGCTAGAATCGATCCAGGACGCCTATGGCAGCGATACCGTGCGTGTGCATCTGGAGAGTTCGGCAGCATTGGACAATCTGCCGGGCGTCGTCAAGATCACGGACTTCGGCCGTCATCAGGAATTACGGCTGGCGCCACAGGCGGACACGCAAGCGCTTTTGGCCTGTCTGATGCAGTGTGGCCGCGTGCGCCATTTCGAGGTCACTCGGCCCACATTGCATGACATCTTCGTCCGCATTGCCCGGCCGGATGCGGCGCCGGAGGAGGAGAGCCATGCGTAAGATGCTCGTCGTCGCTGTGCGCGAATACCTGGCTGCCGTCCGCACCAAGGCATTCCTTATTACCCTGATTATCATGCCTGTACTGATGAGCGGCAGTATCCTTATCCAATGGCTCTTGAAAGACTATCGCGATACCAAGACTAAAAAATTCGCTATTATCGACCGCACGCCTGGTACTCGTCTCTATCCCGCGATTGAAAAAACGATCCAGGCTTATAACGAGAAAACCATCGATCCGGCCACACACAAGGCGATTTTGCCGCGCTTCGACCTGGAGCTGGTGTCCGCATCGATGAATACGTCGGAAGCAATCGCCGAACAACGGCTCGAACTTTCCGAGCGTGTCCGCAAGGGCGAGTTGTTCGGTTTCCTCGAAATCAGCCCCGAAGTCCTCGGTTGGAGCAAAGGCGAGATGGGCAAGCAGGAACCTCTCCTTCGCTATCAATCCAACCGCCCTACGAACCTCGATTTTCCGCATTTGATTGAGAAACCTCTTTTACACGCCATCCAGGACATTCGCATGGACGAAGCGCATCTGCAAGCGCCGCGCGAACAGATACGCGCCATCATGCGGCCAGTCTCGATAGAAGCGTTGGGATTGACGAGCCGCAATCCCGCCACTGGCACTATCGAGGATGCCTCCCTCCAGGGCCGCATCGCTTCAGTAGCGGTACCGATCGGCTTCATGATGCTAATGTTCATGGTGATCATGATGACGGCGACACCGTTGATGCAAGGCGTGGTCGAGGAAAAGATGCAGCGCATTGCCGAGGTGCTTCTCGGTTCGATACGGCCGTTCGATCTCATGCTCGGCAAGTTGCTGGGGATGACTGCTGTATCGCTGACGATCACGACCGTCTATCTGGGCAGCGCCTATGGGGCAGCGCGGCAATATGGCTTCGCCGAGTACATCCCGCCCGATCTCTTGGCCTGGTTTGTGGTTTTTCAGGCCTTGGCGGCGCTGATGTACGGCTCGTTGTTCATCGCCGTCGGTGCTGCTTGTACGGATATGAAAGAGACGCAAAATCTGTTGTGGCCGGTCATGCTCCTGGCCATGTTGCCGATGTTCCTCATGGGCAACGTTTTGCAGGAGCCGAACAGCACTGTGGCCGTGGGGTTGTCGTTTTTCCCTTTCGCGACGCCAATGCTGATGATCCTGCGTCAATCCGTGCCGCCCGGCGTGCCGTCGTGGCAACCAGTCCTCGGCGTCGGACTGGTAATGTTGGCAACGCTGTTGTGTGTGTGGGTGGCGGGGCGGATTTTCCGTGTCGGTATTCTGATGCAAGGCAAGGGCGCCAAACTCAACGAGATGTTGCGCTGGGTATTCCACGATTGAGCCGTTATCCTGATGAAGGAGCGCCCTTTGCAGCGGCAGCTCAGGAGGAGAGCTTGGAAGTGAAGGAACTGGAATCTCAAAAGCTAACGGCACAAGAATTGGCTGTTTTGCCAAGCAGCGTGGAATTGACCCAAGTTCGCTATGGTACGATTGCGCTTTCTTTAACCAGGGCAAATTCATTTCCGCATTTGGCGCGCAGCGTGCTAAGTGATACCCTACTAGGGGCCAGCCTTTCCTTTTGAGGCGGCATTGAGTGCCAGGAGGTAGGCATGATCCGTATCAAAAAGATCTTGTATCCGACTGATTTTTCGTCCTATTCCAATCAGGCGTATTTCCACGCCATCGCCTTGGCGGAGAAACACAACGCCAGCCTGACGGTGCTGTTCGTCTACAATCCAGACAGCACGACCACGCCAGGCTCGCAGGGCGATGAAGTGGCCGACCGTCGTTATTGGCAGGGACAACTGGAGCAGATCCGTCCGGTCGATACGCGCATCCCGGTCACGCACGTGCTGCTGGAGGGCGATCCGGCCACCGAGATTGTCCGTTATGGCCGCGATGCTGGCATCGATTTGATCGTCATGGGCACGCATGGTCGCACTGGCATCGAACGTCTGCTCATGGGCAGCGTCGCTGAAAAAGTGTTGCGCGATGCATCGTGCTCGGTGTTGGTGGTGAAGCTGCCGCGCGGCCAGCCCGTCCCAACCCACAGCGATGTCGCCGTGGCCGCCACGAAGTAGATAAAAGCTACCGGACCAAACTTGCTCCCCCTCGTGGGGGAGGAGTGAGGTAGGAGATGTCAAGGCAAGGGAGCCCAGGAGGGGTGTCCCCCCCATCCCAACCCTCCCCCACAAGGAGGGAGGGAAAAGACCCCCAACCCTCCCCCACCAGGGGGGAGGAGTTGGGTCCGTTAGTCCTAAGCGATAGATTAATCCGTCGTTTATGTTTCCGGCTCGTTGCTATTCTCCGGGGCCAGGACTGGCATCGCCGCGGCCGAGCACGGTATCCTCGCGGCCCTCGCCAGCAAGGAGTTTGCCGTGTCGATTGACGAAGATGTCGTCGCCATTGATACCGGCGAAACGGTTGGTATGCCACTCGACATGGCCGCCGATATACAGGACGTTCTGTCCCGCGCCACCATGATTAATGCTGTTGGCCTGTGTCAACGATTCGAGCCGATCAGCGACGATCGGCAAGTGATCGCCGAAATCGCGGCGGAGACCGTGATAGCCGGCAGCATCGACGTAACCAAGGGTATAAGCGTAACCTCCCGCCAATTTCAAAGCTTCCGCTCGGAAGCGGGCAGGATCGCGTTCGTACAATTCTTCCATTTCCCGGACAGATCGATGCTCCGGTGGCCGGCGTTCCTGAGCCGGACAGCCAACCGAGACGTCGGGACCGAGCATTCCGCTATCGCCAAGCACAGGCACGAAGATACCGGCGACGCCATGCGGCCCTTTCTCCTCGACAATGGGAAAATTGCCGTCGTGAACGTCGCAGTAGCGCTGAAGTCCTGTCCAGAGGCGTAAAAGGTTCTCCTGACAGGCTGTTCGTCCGTAGTAGTCGCGCCAGAGGTGCAACAACAAAGATGAGCCGAGGCCGCCCAGGACGATGAGCAGCAAGGCGGCCACCAAGGCATCGGCGCGGCGTAGCCAGTACCGGGAGACCGGCTGAGATTGGCTGCGCGGTGGTGGCGGGGCGGCAGGCAGCTTGCGGCATTTGTATTCGGCAATATGGGCCAGGGTCGAGAGGACCAGACCAGGGCGCGGGTCGGGCGCCTGTCGATCGGCAGCCAGCGGGGCAAGGGCACGCTGCAATAGCTCCACACGCGACCGCAATTCTGCCGACTCCCGCAA
This sequence comes from Planctomycetota bacterium, assembly GCA_021325115.1. Taxonomy (GTDB): domain Bacteria; phylum Planctomycetota; class Planctomycetia; order Gemmatales; family Gemmataceae; genus JAJPHU01. The sequence goes on from JAJPHU010000020.1 coordinate 18,960, forward strand.
GGAAGCCTCGACCTGACGTTGCACGTCGTCGTCAAGCGCATTGAGCAGATAACCGACCAAGTTCTCTTCCATGCCGTCACACTTCAAAGAAAGAGGGTGATTCGCTCCACGCTTCCTGAAGTTTACTCAGGGCGGCGTGCAGCCGTGATTTCACCGTCCCGACAGGGATGCCGAGAATGTCAGCAATCTCACGATATTTCAAGCCCTGGTAGTAGGCCAGGATCACCACTTCTCGTAAAAAATCCGGCAAGCGATCGACGCTGGCGCGAACGCGCTCCTTGCGTTCCTGGGCTGAGAGATTGTCCAGCGGGGCCGGCCCACGGCTCTCCAAGCCGTCAAGCAAGCTGCGTAGCTCGCCGTTACCGTTGTCCTCACGCTTCTGTTCCAGACTAAGGATCTGATGGCGGGCGTTGCGGCGCAGGGCGTCGATGGCCTGATGGGTGGCAATGGTGTACAGCCACGGGCGAACCGGACGCCCCGGCTCGTACTGACTGCTCTTGAGGTACACCTGCAAGAATGTGTTCTGAAACACATCCTCGGCCAAACTGCTGTCGCCCAGGTAACGCCGCAGATAGCCGTACAATTCACGCTCGTAGCGACGAACCAACACGCCGAACGCTTCCGTCTGTCCCCGACAGAAACGGCCCAGCAGCTCCTCGTCCGAACAGGCGTTGAGGGGGTCTGGTAACTCCACGTTTTCCCTGCTATCTTTACGCGGTCAAAGCCTCAATGGTTCGCCGCTCTGTCAATTTCTCTCGCTGTTTATGTGAGCGGAAAAGAACCGAACTGTCAAGCGGGCGGTGCCACTTTTTCAGGCACTCTCGCCCGTCTGCGGTGCCAGCAAGGAAAGATCTACCTTTGCTGGCACCGCAGACGGGCGAGAAAATTCAAGCTATCCGCTTCGAGAATGCGCATACTATATTGCCGGGCCAGGTCGAGGGCCGTGCTTGCTGTTTTCGTGGCCCGCTCTGTTTCGCCTTGAGCACGCAGCCAAGCGGCGTAACGTAGGCGTGTCAGGGTCCGCTCCCATGGCAGTCCACTGCGATCGTAGGCTTCGAGTAGTTCGCGATACTCATTCTCCAAATAGATATTTGTCTCGCCTCCCACCACGTGCAGATAATCGGCGCGCATACGGCGGCGTGCCAGCTCGGCCCAGCGATGCTCGTTGCTGTGCGGCGGTCGAAAAAGAATGCTGCGGACATCAAGTACCGCCAGCTGGCCAGCACGCAGGAGGCACTCGAAGACATGCACCCATTCATAGACATCTACTGGCACCAGCGCTTTCGCCAAGGCGACCGCTTCCTCGCTGTGCCCGGCGAGGCACAGCGCATGGCAGCGATATGCTTTCCATAACGTCTGCCAGGGTGGCGGCACAAGAGGCTGCTCGAGCAGCGGCTCTAGTCGGCCCAGCGCGATCAAGGCGTCGCCGCGCAAAGCAGCGTCCTCTTCACGGTAAGCAGCCAAGGCATCTTCAAATTGGCCGAGCATCTCAAAGCAGATCGCCAAACTCCGATAACGGCCGAACCCCGGCCACAGCGGCGGCTTTGTCCAATCGCCGCCAGGGAAAAACCGCAATAGCAAATCGCGTTCCAGGACAGGGGCCAGAAAGCGATGTTTGGGATTGTCCAGGGCGACGAAAGCGCTATCAGCCTCGGTCCACAAGCCAGCATCGGCGTAAGCATGAAACATCTCGATTTCTTCGCGCGCCTCATCCAACGTATCGGGACGGCGGCGATCGGGCCGGCCACGCAGAAAGCCAGCGCGCGTCCCCGCGCTCTGCCGCTGACCGCCGGGACCCAGCGCATGCTCGAAAGCACGGCGCACCAAGGGATGCGCATCGATGACCGCGACCGAACTTGCCCGGCCCACACGCTCCAGCAAGCGCAAATCGATCAGCTGTTGGAGTTGTTCTGGAAGCCAATTCCCGGGTCGTTGAGCCAAGGGCGGATATGTTCGCTGCCATATCTGATGCAACAGCGTTTGCACCGGCGAACTGGCCAGGTATTCGAGCAATCGGGCCTCGGTTGGCGGATCGCGGAACGCTGTGGCCAAGGCGATCAGATCTTGTGTCTCTTGCGGCAAAGCACGCTGATATGCCGCCAGCACACACGCAACCCGATATTCGTCATCGCTGATTCCCTCAACGTGCGGCACGTCCGGCAAGTCGCGCTGCTGCCGGGCATCGCCCTGATGAAAGTGGACGAGAAAAGTGCCCAGCAATTCCACTGCCTTGGCGTGATAACCACCAGCTGCCGCTACTTCATCGAGGTCCGTTGCCTCGCCGCGCACGCCAAGGCTAACCAGCAAGGCACGAGCGCTGTCGGCATCGAGACGGCTCAGTGAGATCAACCGCGCATGACGGCGGCTTGCCAGCGACGGCAGCGGAAAGCGTGTTGTCAACACCACCACACCGGGCAGCGGATCCGACGCCAGATCCTCCAGCAATCGTCCCAATTCTGGATGTACAAAGCGCCCCATCCATGATCCGCTATCGTATTGAGCCACTTCCGTGCCATCGAGGACGATGGCCCAGCGTTCGCGACGCAGACGCGGCAGCAGATGATCGACGCAATAACTGGCGGACAGTTCTGGCGGCTGTGGCAATCCTTCAGCGTAAGCGTACAGCGAACGCAGGCAAAGATCGGCATCCTTGCCGCGGTAGAAGCTCCACAAGAATAAGCCGTCGGGTCGCTCCGCCGCGCGGAACAGCGCTTCCAGCCAATGTTGCACGATGGCCGTCTTGCCTTGCCCACCCGGCCCGACCAATGCCACGACACTTTCCCGACCACCCTCAAGCGCAGCATCCAGCAATGCCAACTCGGCAGCGCGGCCGAAAAAGCGATACGGCTCGGAAGTACAGTGATGAATGCAAGGAGGACGTGCCATAATAACCAGAAGAAGAGCTAACCACAGAGTCACAGAGGACGATTCCCTGTATCTCTTTTTCTTTTTTCTGTGTTTTTCTCTGTGTCCTCTGCGACTCTGTGGTTAGCTCTTTTTATCCCTTCGATTTGGCGGCGCGTTCAGGGCGCAGGGAGCGGACCACGGCACCAGCTTGCCACATTTCGCTATCCGCCACCTCTTTCAGTTCTTTTTCGAGTTGCTGCCGATAATCGCTGCGACTGTTCGCTTCCAGCACACGGCGTGTTTCTTCCCCCTCGGCCACTTTGCGATACAGTTCCTCGAAGACTGGCTTGGCCGCGTCGCGGAAACGACGGAACCAGTCTAATGCCCCGCGTTGCGCCGTCGTCGAACAGTTGGCATACATCCAATCCATGCCGTTCTCAGCGATTAAGGGATAAAGGCTCTGTGTTGCCTCTTCGACCGTTTCATTGAATGCCTCCGACGGCGAATGGCCGTGCTCGCGCAACACTTCATACTGCGCCAGCCACAAGCCGTAGATAGCGCCCATCAACACGCCGCGCTCACCGGTCAAGTCGCTGAACACTTCCTTCTGGAAAGTGGTCTCGAACAGGTAGCCAGAGCCGATGGCAATGCCCAGGGCCAGGGCACGTTCGCGGGCTTTGCCGGTGGCGTCCTGGTGGACAGCGAAGCTGGCGTTGATGCCCTTGCCTTCAAGGAACAGCCGCCGTACTGTCGTGCCCGATCCCTTCGGGGCCACGAGAATCACGTCGATATCCTTGGGAGGCACCACGCCCGTTTGGTCGCTGTAGACGATACTGAAACCGTGCGAGAAATACAGTGCCTTGCCCGCGGTCAGATGGGGCTTGAGCCTGGGCCAAAACTCTTTTTGCCCCGCATCGGAGAGCAGATATTGCACGATGGTGCCACGCTGGGCCGCCTCTTCCAGCGGAAAAAGCGTCTGGCCGGGCACCCAGCCGTCTTGCACAGCCAGGTCCCAGCTGCGTGTTTTCTCACGCTGACCAATGATGACTTTGATGCCGTTGTCCTTCATGTTCAGCGACTGGCCGCGGCCCTGTACGCCGTAACCAAGAACGGCGACCGTTTCGGGACCGAGAATGGTCTGCAAGCGCTGCGGCGGGTAATCGGCGCGTTCGACGACCGTTTCTGTTACGTTTCCGATCTGAATTTGTCGCATCGTAGGATTGAGGGTTGAGGGTTCAGGGTTCAGGGTTGAAAAAAACCATCATCATGTCTTCACTGTATAGTAAGCCTCAGAAGTTGACCACCGGACCCTTGTCCCTAAACCCGAAACCCTCCGATGCTGATCTTTGACGCACATCTCGATCTGGCCTGGAATGCTCTGGATTGGAACCGCAACCTGCTGCGGCCGGTGAGCGAAATCCGCAAGCGCGAAATCGAGCTGGGCCTGATCGGCAAGGGCCGTGGCGAAGGCACCGTGTCGTTTCCCGAGCTACGGCGGGGCGGCGTCGGTCTGTTCATCGCCACGCTGCTGGCCCGTTTGCTGCGTCCGGGTCTAACGCCGGCCCTTCAGCGCTACGAGCATATGGAGGCAGCCTACGCCGCGGCGCACGGACAGATGGCGTATTATCGGGCTCTGGAACAAAAGGGCGTGCTGCGCTGGATCAAGGACGCGGCCAGCCTCGATGCCCACGTCCGTGCCTGGAATGCTAATCCGCAGCATGAGCCGCTGGGTCTCCTCCTGAGCATGGAGGGGGCCGACCCGGTGCTATCGCCGGAACAGGTCGAAGAGTGGTTTCAAGCAGGATTGCGCATCATCGGCCCGGCGCACTACGGTGTCAGTCCCTACGCCCACGGCACCGGAACGGAAGGCGGGCTGTTCCCCCTAGGACCGGCGTTGCTCCAGGAAATGCAGCGTGTGGGCATGATTCTCGACGTGACACACCTATCGGACCAGTGCTTTGACGAAGCACTGGACATTTACGGCGGGCCGGTGCTGGCCAGTCACCACAATTGTCGCGCATTGGTGCCCCATCAACGCCAGTTAACCGATGAGCAGATCAAGCGGCTGATTCAGCGCGATGCCGTAATCGGCACGGCCCTGGACGCCTGGATGCTGGCGCCGGGCTGGGTCCGCGGGCAAACGCGACCAGAGGAAGTGGGTGTGAAACTGGAAACGATGGTGAATCACATCGATCACGTCTGCCAGCTGGCAGGAAATGCCCGCCATGCGGCCATCGGCACCGATCTCGACGGCGGTTTCGGCCGCGAACAATCGCCCTATGATCTCGATACGATTGCCGATTTGCAGCGTCTGCCGGAACTGCTCCGCCGTCGTGGTTATGACGACGAAGCTATCGCCGGCATTTTGCACGGCAACTGGCTGCGCTTCTTCCGCCAAGCGCTGCCGCAAAACTGAGGCTCAATCGGATCACCAGGGATGCTGAACAGCCGCACCTGTCGGCTGGCGGGCAATGTTGGAAGATCTGTGTGTCTATGAGCCAGAAGCTAAGAGCTAGCGGACAAAACCTCCTCCCCCCTTGTGGGGGAGGGCTGGGGTGGGGGGTGTCAAGGCAAGGGAGCCAAGAAGTGGTGTCCCCCCACCCCAACCCTCCCCCACAAGGGGGGAGGGAAAAGACCTCGGCCCTCCCCCCCAAGAGGGGAGAGAAAAGTCCGCTCGCCCTTACGCTTCCACGACATCCTCCAACCGGGCGATGGCGACGATTTCGGCCCGGACCAACAACAAGCGGCGGCGATTGCGTTTGATACCAGTGGCCAACGACTCGGCCACATAATTTTCGCGTGTTGTATCGCTGTCGCGCAGGTCGTGCATGTCAGCGTTGCGTAGCTCCAGGAAATGCTCATCGATGCGTTGGAGCGTACCCAGGCAGACGTACTCGCTGCGAAGATCCACTACCACACGCTGATTCAGGAACTCTTCGATCATTAGCACTCTCCCGCTCCGACCGCAGGGATACCCGGCTGCGTTCTCCTTTGCTATTGTAAAAGAAGGTCTCCCGGAAGACTCGCCTGCAAACCCATGCATTCATGCCAAAACCATCGTTGCCGGCCGCCGAACGTTATCATCGAACTGCCCTGGCCCGTTTGCAAAATTTGTTGGATGCCCAACGGGACGCTCTCGACCGCGCCGCCGCCCTGTGTACCGAGGCCATCGCCGCGGACGGTCTGGTACATCTATTCGGTTGCGGCCATAGCCGAATGCTCTGTGAGGAGATGACGCCTCGCCAGGGCTGTTTTGTCGGTTGGCACACCCTCGTCGAATTGGCTCTGACATACCACAACCTTATTGTTGGTCCTAACGGTCTGCGCCAAAGTCTGCACCTGGAGAAAACGCCGGGCTACGCCGAGCAGATCTTGCGCAATTTCGCCTTCGGACCGAAAGACGTGCTGATTGTCATTTCGACGAGCGGCATCCGCGAAGTCATCATCGAAATGGCCGAGGGCGCAAAACAGCGTGGCTTACCTGTCATTGGTGTCGTCAGTCGTGTACACTGCGAACAAGCGCGGCCAGCCCATGCGTCCGGCAAAAAACTGATCGACGTGGCCGACGTGATTCTCGACAATGGTGCTCCGGTCGGCGACTGTCTACTGGAGTTGGAAGGATGCGCCCACAAAACCGGACCGTTCAGTACGCTGGGCGGCGGCATGGTAATGAATCTGTTACGCTGTGAAGTGGCCCAGCGCTTGGTGGATCGCGGCATTGAGCCGGTGTTTTTGCCGAGCCATCAGTTCGTCGGCAGCCGCACGATTGAGGAACAGTTGGAGTATTTTTACGCGCAGTATGCCAAGCGCGTGGCGCCACTGTACGGAAGGCAGGGATGAGCTTGCGAG
>JAJPHU010000277.1 GCA_021325115.1 Planctomycetota bacterium
CGCAAGAGGTAGGACCTGTTGCGTGCGAGGAGAAGGTGCGTCCCGAATCGCCCATTTAAATGGTGGGTTCAAAGCCCGTGGCGGGCTTACATGTACCAAGGTTTCTGAGTTCCCTTTCCGTACTGGGAGGCGTTTGACGATGTACAGTGTTGTGTTGATGATGGCCTTGACCAGCGGCGGCGATGTGCCGGCGTGGGGCGGTTGTCGTGGCGGTTGCTACGGCGGCTGCTATGGCTGCTACGGCGGCTGCTATGGTGGCCGTAGGCACGGTTGCTGCGGCTGCTACGGTGGTTGCTACGGCGGCTGCCACGGCTGCCGGGGAGGCTGCTTCGGCGGCCGTAAGCATGGCTGCTGCGGTTGCTACGGCGGCTGCTATGGCTGCTATGGTTGCTACGGCGGCTGCTATGGCGGCTATGGCTGCTTCGGTTGTGCCGGCGGCGTCGGCGGCGCGATCGTCCCGGGCACAATTGTCCCGCCTGTCGCTCCGGCTGCTCCGGCCGCTCCGGCGACCCCCAAGAAGACTACTCTCGAAGATAGCGCTCCGGCTACTTTGATTGTCACCGTTCCGGCCGATGCCCGTCTGAGCATCGATGGTGAGGCCACTACCTCGACGGCGACACAGCGCATCTTTGTTTCTCCGGCCCTGAATTTCGGCCGCGAGTATCACTACACCTTGCAGGCCGAGTTCCAGAAGAACGGCAAGATAGTGACCGTGAGCAAGGAAGTGATGGTCCGAGCCGGCGAGGAGACGCGCGTCACTCTGGATGCCGAAGATTCCGCCGAGATTGCCAGCCGTTAACGCGGATGCGGCTCGTCGAGATGAGAAGGGGGAGTTCGCCCGACTCCCCCTTTTGCTTTTTTCAGCTCTCCCCACCAACCCGCAGCGCAAACAAAGGCATGGCTATGCCCTTGTTTGCGCTGCGGGTTGGTGGGGATTGTTCGTTGACCCCTAAATAACTACGGATGGGACCAATGACTCGGCCATCGTAAGGTCGTCATCGTGAAGTAAACGAAAACGGACGAGGTCATCGATAGCGAAGAGAGGCAGATCAAACTCCTCAGCGATTTCCCACAACTCGGCTCGGTCGGCCATATGATAACCGTCTCGGCTGCAAATCTCGCACAAGACGCCGGCCGGTGCCAGGCCGGCCAACCGAGTGAGATCAACAGCGGCCTCGGTATGTCCCGGTCGACGTAGCACCCCGCCTTCGCGGGCAATCAAGGGAAATACGTGACCGGGCCGCTGGAAATCCTCTGGCTGGCTGAAAGGGTTGAGAATTTCCTGAATGGTAAGCACGCGCTCAGCTGGACTGATGCCTGTTCGGCAGCTGCGATGATCCACCGGCACCGCGAACGCCGTGCTGGCCAGATCGAGATTGGTGCCGATCCGCTCCAACTCCAGCCGGGAAGCAATCACAGGTGCTACCGGGACGCACAGCTGGCCGCACCCCCGGCGAAGCATGAAGTAAATCATCTCGGGAGTGATTTTTTCCGCTGCGGCCAGGAAATCGCCCTCGTTCTCTCGATCTTCTGCATCGAGCACGATAAGGATACGGCCGGCGGCCAAGGCCTGAAGCGCTTCTGGTACAGAGGCAAAGCGGTGAGTCATGAATGGAGCCTCACTGTTGGATCTATTAGACTCCGTCCCAGAACGGGTCTTTGGGGAATTATATTATCATTGAGGGGATGGGGAGATAAAGAAACGTAGAATAATCTATACAACAAAGCAAGTTCTCCGCCGCGCTGCCACTCCGCAACGCGAGTAAAAATGATTTCATCCCTTGCTTGCGCTGCGGGGTAGCAATGCTGCATCTTATCCGCTATTTGCTTTTTCCACTCTGGCAAACTATGCTTTTTGCGGAATTGCAATCTCAACATCGCTTTGATAAACGCCTTGGGTCAGGCTTATCGTCGCCCCCTATGTTAATAGGAATTGTTATGATTAGCGGATACCGGCGTCTGAGCCAGAACCGGCAACAGGTTCGCCTGGAGCTTGAAGCTTTGGAGGCGCGCGATCTCCCCTCGGTTTCCGTATTCAATGTGAGCGTGCCGGGAAATCAACCGCCAGCCACCGTTGCCCTGGACATCCGCGGCACGGGAATAACCTTCGACCAACGAGGGCTTCCGGCATCGCTCCAGGGGAATATCTATGTAGGTGCCCAACCAACAGGCCCGGTTGTCGGCCAATATGAGGAAACCCTTACACCTCTGTTCCTGGGCGGCTTTTTTGTCGGGACACTGGGACAGGCTGCTTTCACTTTCTTCCCTGGACCGGCGGGTGATCTGCCTCTGGCTACAATTCATACTTTTGATCTGTCCCTTATACAAGGGATCGTTCCGACCATCGGAGCGCTGTACGTGAACAGCGCTGGAATGATTACCGGAGCTTCCGGGGCTGCCGCCCATGTGCAAGGCGGGTTTACCAGTTTCAGTCTTCTCGCCTTCGGCCCGCCGTTTGCTTCGAATACCTGGGTGGAATTCACAATGCAGTGACAAACTAACAAGACACCTTACGGGGGCCAATTATGTCTTTAGATCTGGTTGTTAATTCTTCCTCGTCTCCCAACAGAGTTTGGGAGCGAGAAGTTCGTTCCCAAACAGAGTTTGGAAACGAGAACACAGGGAACGAAGAGATGCGGAACGAGTATTTCCCTGCCCCTGAAGACATTCAGCGCGAAATCGCATTGGCTCTGACCAAACATCTCAGTCCTGCCCTGGAGTATTGGAGCACTCGCTATGC
>JAJPHU010000009.1 GCA_021325115.1 Planctomycetota bacterium
AATGGGCCATAAGCGACGGAGCCGACCGTCAGCGCCTGAAAACTCTGCGCCGGGTTGGCCACGCGGCAGGCCATTTCGCCGAAATAGTCGGGATAAGGCCGACCAGCACCGATAAACTCGGCAATGCCCGGCTTCGGCGCCGGCCGTGAGGATTTCAGGTTGCCGGCACTCTGGATGACCAGGATGTCATACTCGCTGCTCAAGCGGTCAATTTCGGCAGCCCAGGCAGACATGTGCCGGGTGCGGCACGGCGCGTCGGCATTGATGGAATGGTTGAAAATGCGCGTATGCCGGTTGCCCTCGTGATAGCGCTTCACCACTTCGCGCAGGACGGCTGGAGGGAACAACTCCTTCGGAAGATTGCAATCGGCATCGAGGATGCGTGCGTTTTGCACCCAGGCTTCGAGGGGAACCTGGCCTTCGGTCCGAATCTTCTCGCCATGAAGCACCGCGCCTGCGATGCGGGTTCCGTGTCCGCCGGGCCTGACGTAATCGGCAACGTCGGTCGCTGGCGTGTTCGGCAAGAAGCAGTGGGAGTTGTCTTTGTCGATTCCCGGCTCCAGTAAGAAATGCTCTTCCTGGATGCCGCTGTCGATGACGCAGACGGCAGGGGCGCCGGCGGCCGGAGCCTGGATTTCCAGCCTGGCCCGGACCTCTCTCATTTCTCGCGCGATTTGCTGCGGAAGTTCGATGTCGTCTGGTTCGGCGACCTCGAAGATGTAGGGGTAATTGAGCACGAAGTCTTTCAGTCCTCGGCCCGGCAATTTCAGGCGCAGCGTGAAGCTGTCCGGCAAGGTGGGTGCATCGACGGGCGAGTCATCGACGTTGAGCAGAATCTCACCGTGGTAATGGGAGATGATTTCGCGGATGGCATTAAACCGCTGATCCTTAAGAGCGTCCCATTGATCGTAGGCGTTGTTGCGGGCCTCCGACCATTCCCTTTCCTTGCGTGCCCATTTCTCGTCGGTCAGCCGGCCGCGCTTGGGCTTTTTGGGGATCTGCCAGGTGCCGGCGCAGCTGATACTCACGTCGCAAATGTAAAGCTGGTCATCGTCGAGCGCAGGCCATTCATTGAACAGGGCATCGGTCAGGATGCGCCGAAGGCGTTCTTCCTGGTTTGGGTCCTCGCGCAACTCGTGAATCTTGGCCACGTTGGCCGACCCGGCAATATTGGCCACAAAATCGTTGAGCTTCTGCTGAAAGTTCGCCAGCGAGATGTCTTCAGACGCCACGATGACGAAACCGTCTTCCTGTTCCGAAACGATCTCGAATTGAAAGAAGTGACGCAGCTCGTCCAGGTCAAGCGACGGATCAATCTTGAGCAAAAGGGGGATACCGGCCTCGATGGTGGGTAGCCCCTCGGCCTGCCGCTGTGCCTTGCGGCTCTGCCAGCTCGCGACAATCGTGCCGGCGCGGTTTCTTAGGACCAGGCTATGTGCGGGACGGTTCGTTTTGTTGCTCGCCGTGGTTGGATCGGGAGCCTGTGGTGCCGGCGGAAACCGCGCCGGTCCCCGGTCGCGGAGAATGAGGGGAAGATACTCAAATTGGTGCGAAGCCGGCATGAGTTACTCGCCATGTTCCTTGCCATCACCTCGCTTGAGTTCAGCGATAGCGTTTTTCAAGTGCGATTCCGTTACGATCTTCTGACCGCTAAGCACAGCGGCCTTGGCCGCATCCTGAGCTGCCTTGACGACCATCGCGGCGGATGCGCCCGCCAGTTTCTCTATGACACTTTTCCATGCAATCCGTTCAGAGACTTGAACGGAGGAAAGCGTCATCTTCAGGAGTTTTTCGACTTCTTCCGGGCCAGGGGGCGGAACCTGGAATACGTCGTCGAAGCGACGGAACAGTGCTTCATCGAGCGAAGATTCGACATTCGTTGTGGCAACCAGCAGGCCGGGCGCGTCGTACCCTTCCATCAACTGCAACAGGGAATTCACAATGCGTGATGCTTCCCCGATATCCTTGGAGTTGACACGCGAACGGGCGATGAAATCGCACTCGTCGAGCAGCAACACGCACGGCCGTTCCTTGGCCGCGACGAAGACGGCCCGCAGATTGGCCGCTGATTCACCGAAGTAAGATGAAATGAGCGCGTCGAAACGAACCTTCAGCAGAGGCAAGCCCGTGTTCCAGGCCAGCCGCTTTGCCCCGAGCGATTTTCCGCATCCCGGAGGTCCATAGAGCAAGATGGTCTTACGCGGTTGGAGGCCGTAGGCGCCCAGCCGCTCACGGGCGGCGTACTCCCGCTCAATGCGGGCAAACCGCTCTTCGGTTGCGGCTGTCAGAACCATGTGGTGTTCTAGCGCTTCTCTGGGAATGACCGTCGCCAGCAACTCGCCATGCCGGCGGCTGAGGGGCAGTTCCTTGAGGCTCCGTTCGCTGTCAGTCGTGGGTGCCAGGCCATTCTTCACAAGGCGGGGCCGATTCAGAATCGCTTCGAGTTGATCGGCAAGTCTGGTGTGGCCGCTTTGCCGTTCCGAGTCAACAACTTTGCGCGCAAGACGATCCAGGTCGCCTTGGGAACCCTCGGCGATAGCACGCACGATGCGCTTGAGGATGTCTGCGTTCATGGCACACCTGCCTGCATCATGGTTTCGTCGGTTGGTTCATCGCGTCGCTCCGGCCATCTGCCTTGATTCCGTTCTGTTTCCGGCTTTCGGCGGTCGCACAAGTACGTAACGCCAACCGTTGCCATGTTTTTCCGCCCGGATGTCATGCCCTCTCTCCCGCAGGGCGGTAACGCAGCGGGAAATGGTCGGGATCGAGACGCTGACTTCCTCAGCCAGTTTCGGCGTGGAATACCTGCCGGTTCGGATCAGGCGGAGTACCTGGTCCAGTCGCTTCTCGATCTCCAAGGAACGCGCATACAACATGCCGTACCCTCCTTCAAGGTTCCTTTTATCTATCGGCTACTGATAGACTTGTCAAGGTCGGTAGCTCTTGTCCAGAAGGATTTTACGGCAGATCGGAGTGCGGCATTCCTTCTCTTGGGAAAAGCGGAACAGGGAAAGGGGTGGGGTACGGGACGGGAACTGGGGCCGCTGGTCCCGCACTGGTGACTTGGCTGACGGGAGGCGTTCGGATTGCGAAGGTGCGACGCCGGCTTAATCGTCCCGCCATTCCGGGAAACTCCCGGCCTCCGGATACAAAAACGTCAGCACGCCGAAACGTCCCAGCTGGATCGCCTGCTCGATCAGAATTACGTTGCGGAAGGCGCCGTGGCTTATGTGCGGGAACCAGGCTGCTGCGGTGCTGCCGGTCTGAAAGAAGCCGGCCGCTGGCGGCGTTTCGCCAGCGAGTGCTCTTGCCGTGGCCGATCCCTGGGGGATGGCGGCGGCGCTTTCAAACGTCTTTCGGAACCGCCCTTCCAGGGCATCGCTGGAAAGCCATTTCCAGGCATACTTGCTGTCGCTCCACTTGATGACCACACACGGCTTAAGACCAAGCGTAGCGTAGCGGATGGCAGTGCTGGTGACGGATGTTCCGAACTGGCCGGCGAGTTCCAGAATCCCTGGAAGCCCGACGGATGCCCGCTTGCCCTGCTTGAGGAACCTAGCCGCCGGCATCAAGAGGCATGATGAAAAAAGGTCAGCTTCCTGTTCGACGGGATTTTTCGATTCAAATTCGCAGCGCGACGGGTGAGCCGGCGCCCGACCGGCGCTTAGCGCGTTTCGGTGCTCGTCAAT
>JAJPHU010000118.1 GCA_021325115.1 Planctomycetota bacterium
TCCTCCCCAATAACGGGAAACGCGGTTTCGTATCTATTGGGAGATAGGATTATCCTAGCATCTCAGGGAGTGTTGGGAAACAGACGGGCTGCCTGCATCGTTTTCTCGGAGCGGGGAAGTGCTTCCACGGCGCGTCTCGCTCGCTCCTAACCAGAGTTCTCCTCGTTGCCCAACTCTGTTTGGGAACGCCGGCCGCGAAACTCCGTTTCGCCTCTTCCGTGGCTGACGCGGAGGTGGCCGGCCTGGGTCGGCCGGCTTCCCAGGCAAGGGTGATGCGAGAACAAGGCCGTGCGCGCAAAGGGAAACGCTGTGGTGAAATGCTCCAGCAGGCGTTCGCGGACCAAGGCCGGCCGCAGGGGGGCGCGGCGTTCGCGTACCAGCGAAGTCATCGGCTCCGGTTCGTTGGGGCCAGTGCGGACGATGCGGAAGGGGAATAAATCGGCATCGATGTTCAGATAAGCACCGTAATAAGCGACCCAATCGCGCACGGCCACGCCAACACCGGCAACAAGCCGCCGGCCCGTCCAGACACCAGGCTGTCCCGGTCGAGTGTCAGCCGACACGCTAAAATCGTCGAGTACGGCCACGAGGATGCGCTGCAAACGGGCCAGGTAATCGGCCAAGCCCAGACGGCGCCAATCGAGGGGCAGGATCGGATAGATGGCTAATTGACCGGGCAAGTGCAACAGCGCTCCGCCGCCGCGATTGACCCAGCGCACCGGCCAACCGCGTCTGCGCAGCTCATCGATATCGCAGCGGATGTCAGCGGGAGAGCCATCACGGCCCACAGTGAGGATCGGCGGATGCTCGCACAGCACCAAGGCGGCCGATTCACGCTGCTCGGACATCTCGAATGCCAGCGTCCGCTGCAACGCCAACGCCGCTTCGAAATCGACCATGCCCAGCAAATAGATGCGCAGCACCGAACCCATCGGCGTTGTTTGCTCCCAAGTTGCCTGGTCCAGGTGCATAAGCCATCCATCCATTATCGTTTCGCGGTCTCGTGAGAACACGCGGGAATGCTCCACCATAGCACCGCCGCCAGGGGGTCGGCAAGGGCGATGGAAACAACCACTGTCGGACGGTCACGGCCCGGATTCGTTTCATCTTGTCCGAAGCTCCCATTTTTGCTAGACCTTACGAGATTCCTAACAGCGAGGGCGATATGATTCCGATCGATCTGAGTGGCAAAACGGCGCTGGTCACTGGCGTCGGTGATAACGAGAGCTTCGCCTGGTTCATTGCCAAGGCGCTGCAAGCGGCCGGGGCGCGTCTGGTCTTTGCCGTTCATCCACGCATGATCCGTATTGTCGAGGGCTTCCTCAGCGGCGATTCTCCCGATGATGTGGCCAGCCGCAAACTGCCCTATGGCGGCGGTAGCCTGACAGTCGAACAATTACTGCCTTGCGATGTCAGCTTTGACACCATGGCCGATGTCCCCGAAGTGACGCGGAATGATCGCCGTTACAAGCGCGTCGAGGAACAGTACGGCGATTACTCGATCGAAGGGTTAATGAAGACCGTCAAGGAATCACACGGCGGCATCGACATCCTCATCCACAGCATCGCCTTCGCACCGGAGATCAAGAGCAAACTGGTTGAGACCACGCGGGCTGGCTACTGGACGGCCCTCAGCATCAGCGCCTATTCGCTGACCGGCCTGGTGCGAGCAGGTTTGCCGCTCCTGGAAAATCGGCCGGATGGCGCTTCGGTGGTTGGTCTGACGTACCTGGGCGGTGTGCGGGTGGTGCCACACTACGGCGGCGGCATGTCCACAGCCAAGGCCGCCCTGGAAATCGACGCCAAGCAGCTGGCTCACAATGTCGGCAGCAAGAGCATCCGTGTCAATCTCATCTCGGCCGGTCCCTACGCCTCGCGCGCTGCCAAGGGGATTGGCGATATTGGGCAGATGATTGATTATGCTGCTCAACGTTCGCCCTTGCCGCGCGGCATCAAGCCGGAAGAAGTGGCCAATGCCGCCGTCTTTTTGTGTAGTCCGCTGGCCTCCGCCATCACCGGCCACGTCCTCTACGTCGATTGCGGCTACAACATCATGGGGGTATGAAACAAAACTGTAACCACGGATTATACGGCTAACACAGATAAAAAAAATAACTATTTCTTTTATCTGTGTTAGCCGTATAATCCGTGGTTACTTAGGGCTAACAGATACCCTCCCGCCTCCCTTATGGAGGAGGGTGTTTCTTCCGCTAGCTCTTTTTCTTGCGTACTTGCTCGAACAGAAAAACGCCTTTCTTATTGGCTGTCACCACGTCGAGCCACTTGTCGCCGTTGACATCGGCAATGGTGAACTGTGTGCCAATGCCGGAATCGTCGTCGATCTCGTGCGGCACAAAACGAATCAGACCGTCGCTGTTTTTCTTGGCCTCGAACCAGTACAGCTTGGCGGGCGAGTTCGGATCGGCGTCGCCGTGCGGCCCGTGCGCCCACCAGCGTTTGCCCGTGACCAGATCTTTGAGGCCGTCGCCGTTGATGTCCACACAATGCAGGGCGTGCGTCTGAGAGACCAATTTGGGGAACAATACTTGTTTTAAGAAAGATGGCGAAGCGCCGCTGCCGGGGCGTTGCAGATAGGCCCAGATGCCGTACTGATGGGCCGAGCTGCTGAGGATGTCGGCCTTGCCGTCGCCGTCGATGTCGTAGGCGAACATGTCGGCGCAGGCATCGCCGAGGTTGGCGGGGTGGAACGGCCACGGTTTATCATCGAGCATGGCCGGCTGTTCCCACCAGCCGGCAGTGCAGAGCACATCGAGTTTGCCGTCACCGTTGACATCGCCGGCACCCAGGCCGTGCGCGAAACGGAACGTGCCAGGGATGACGTGGCCTTTCTTGCTCGGTTCACTGATGGGATGCATCTGCCACAGCTGCGCTGGATCTTTATTGGGAGTAAAATAGGACATTTGTCCTTCGTTTTCCTTGCCTTCGGGCTGCCAACCCATGAGCAGGACCCGCTTGCCGGTGCCGAGCAGATCAACATAGGCCGGCGTCTCGTTGCAGGCACTGTGCCAGATCCTGTGTTCTTTCCACAGGCCATCCTTACCCTTGGGGTTTTCGTACCAATGGCACGGCGCACCGGGGAAGCCGATGACAATCAGGTCCGGATAGCCGTCGCGGTTGAGGTCGTCGGCCCAACAGGCGAAGCTGTTGCTGTATACATTTTTGGTCCCTTCACGGTAATCCTCCTTGCCCGGACGAAGTCGGTGCGGTTTCCAGCCAGGCGCCTCATACCACACTTCGCCGGTGAGAATGTCGAGCTTGCCGTCCTGATTCACGTCGGCGACGGCGACGCCTTCGGAGAGGAACCGTTTGTCGAGTACCGTCTTCTTCCAGGTGATGCCGGTGTTGTCGCTCTTCTTCTCGTCGGCAGCAAGGAGAACGGAGAAGGCGAGAATAATTGGGATCAAGGAGGCCATCATCCAGGTGTGGGGTCGCATATATACTGTCCTCAGAGAAAAGTCGGTTTTCCCTGTTCAATATATGGAAAACCGAAAAACGGAGGGATAGACTAGCATGCGCAGCTTCAAGAGCCTCAACGAGCAGGAAATTCTGGCCCTGGCGATCTCGCTGGAAGAGGAAGATGCCCGCATCTACGATGATTTTGCCGATGGATTGAAAGCGAGCTATCCGGTCCAGGCCGAGGAGTTTCGCCGTCTGCGCGCCGAGGAGGATGGTCATCGCCATCGCTTGCTCGATCTGTATCGCAAGAAATTCGGCGAACACATTCCGCTCATCCGCCGACAGGATGTCAAGGGCTTCGTCAGCCGCAAGCCGGTGTGGCTGGTGCGGCCGCTGGGGCTGGATGCGGTACGCAAACAGGCTGAGCTGATGGAGCTGGAGACGAAGCGTTTCTACGAGAAGGCGGCCCAACGGGCGACCGACGCCGGCATCCGGCAGCTGCTCGGCGATTTGGCCGAAGAAGAACGTAAGCACGAGCGCCTCGCCGAGAGCATCATCACCGAAGAGCCGGACACCGAGGCAGCGGCGCGTAAGCGCGAGTTCGTGCTGCAAGTGGTGCAGCCAGGTCTGGCGGGACTGATGGACGGCTCGGTTTCGACATTGGCGCCACTGTTCGCCGCCGCTTTCGCCACGCACAACAACAAGGAAACGCTGCTGGTTGGTCTGGCGGCGAGTCTCGGCGCCGGCATCAGCATGGGTTTCGCCGAGGCGTTGTCCGACGACGGTAGCCTGACTGGCCGCGGCCGGCCCTGGGTGCGCGGCCTGATTTGCGGATTGATGACGGCCCTGGGCGGCCTGGGACACGCCTTGCCCTATCTCCTCCCTGATTTTTACATGGCCACGGGCACGGCCATCGCCGTTGTGTTGGTAGAACTGGTGGTCATCGCCTGGATCCGCCACCGCTACATGGATACGCCGTGGAGCTCAGCGATCTTCCAGGTAGTCATTGGTGGCTTACTCGTGTTCCTGGCCGGCGTGCTGATCGGCTATGAGTGAGGAAGGATACGATGAGCCAGGAGCACAAACGACAGAGAATATCCATCCATCGCTTGCGCTCCTGGCTCGTCCTATTTATGGCTGGTGTTTCTGGAAAAATTCCAGCCATTGAAGAGTCAAGATATCGCTGATCGTTTTGGCGTGCTGCAGCTCTTCCGGCGGCTGGCCCCAGTAAAAGCCCAGCCAGCCGGCAGCCGTTTTCTTTGAACCGTCGATGAACTCGCCGAACTCCTCGATGGAGCATTGCAGCGGAAACGTCTCCTCGATCAGCACCGGCTTACCCACGGCGAAGCCAGCCAGTGTCTCCAGGTCCTTGTCTCTTTGCCCCTTCTTCGGGTAGAGGTGGACACTGAGGAAATCCAGGTCAGCTGCAATTGTCGCCGGATCGAAGCCGGAATACAGCCGGCCGGGGCGATCGAGGCTCCAATCCACTAGTCCCACCGTGATAAGGTGGCGGCGGTCTACCTTACGGATGGCTGTGGCCAGCGTCTTCACCCATTGGCGGGCGATGGCGGCACGGGGGCGCTTGGCCTGATCGAGTGTGATGACCTGGACGTAGTGTTTGTCGCCCAGCGGCGGCCCCAGCCAATCACCTGCCTTGCGTTTGCCACCAGGCACAACTGGCTCATTCATCAGGTCGTAGCAGAAGACAGCGGGACTGCCGGCGCAGCGTCCGGCCACTGCCTTCCAGAAATGGGCCTGCACGGCCCAACGCTCTTGCTCTGCCAAGGCATCGTACCAGGCCGGCACGTCCTTCTTGTGATAGCAGCCCAGCCCCGTCAGATCGAGATACAGGCCCGTACGCTCCGCCAGTTTCACCAGCCGTTCCAGCTGTTTCAAGGCTTTATTATTCGCCTTGTCTGCTTGCTCCAGGAAGCGCCCCAGTTGGAGGTGGATACGCACCACATTGGCCCCGAGCTTCTTCATGGCGGCGAAATCTTTTTCAACCTTCGCCCATTCGTCGATCCAGTAATCCTCCAGCAGCCGGCCACGATGATCACGATCGTAATTGAATCCCCACGGCACAAACCGTTGTCCCGATCGGGCCAAGACAAAGGCATGCTTGTCCTCACTTATCCGTATCCAGTCCATCTCTTTCGTTGTTTGCGCCGCCGGGATCAATGCTGCGAGACTGAGTAATATGCCGAGACTTATTACCGAAATCCCTCGCTTCATGGGTCGCCTTCTTTCTGTTTGTACGGATCGTAAACATACCTCTATCCAGGTGAAGTCAGTGTATCGGATCTTGCCGAAGGGCGAGGGGCTGTTTAGAACTGATTATCGTTTTCACCGGAGCAACACACATCCAGGAGGAGCATCATGGCAACACGATTATGTTGGCTGGGGCATGCGTGTTTACTGTTGGAAAGCGATGGCAAGCACGTGCTGATCGATCCGTTTTTGACCGGCAATCCAGCGGCGGCGACAACGGCGGACAAGGTGCAAGCGGACTTCATTCTCGTCTCGCATGGCCACGGCGATCATGTCGGCGACACCGTGGCCATCGCTCAACGCACCGGCGCCACGGTGGTGTGCAATTACGAAATGAGCGGTTGGTTTGAAAAGCAGGGGGTGAAGAAAGTCCACGGCCAGCAGCACGGCGGCGGCCATCATTTTCCGTTCGGCTACGTCAAGCTGACCTTGGCCTTCCATGGCTCGATGCTGCCCGACGGAAGCTACGGCGGCAATCCCGCCGGTTTCCTCATCACCTTTAAAGATGGCACGCGCATTTACGACGCCGCGGACACCGGCCTGTTCGGCGACATGCAGCTGATCGGCGCGGAAGGCATCGATCTGGCGACGCTGCCCATCGGGGACAATTACACAATGGGACCGGACGATGCCCTGCGGGCCGTGAAACTGATTGGGCCGCGGCAGGTGGTGCCGATCCACTACAACACCTGGGAGTTGATCGCTCAAGACGCCGCCGTCTGGGCCGAGCGCGTCCGCAAAGAGACGCAAAGCGAAGCAATTGTCCTCAAGCCAGGCGAATGGATAACTATCAAGGCTTGAAGTGCTTAGGACCGGCGGACCAAATGGTGGGGCACGCTGCCCGCTTGCTCATTTTCAAGCACGCAGACAGCGTACCCCCGTTTGGTCCGGTAGCTCTACCGCTGAAAGAGGCTGCCAGGTATCGGACGATTCGAGAGCAGATCGCCAAACCAATCTCATTCATCCACGCGCTCCACGCCTGGCACCTCCAGCACGAAATCGGGACCATACGCCAGTGACGGCGTCTGGTACCCCGGCGGCGCATCGCTGTTCAGCACGTGCGTCATGGCCGCCAAGGCCGTCAGCATGGTGAAGGTGTAACCTTCTGGGCCGCGCAAACGCGATACCAGCCGGCGGCCTTGTCCATCCTCCACTTCGCCCCATAAATAGGTTCGTCCGCGGGCGCGTTCCTCATCGCTTGGTCCCGGCGGTCCTGCCTGAATGCGGCGCTTGAAGAAATTTTGCACCAGGGATGTGCGCAATATCCAGTGGAATAGACGGCTCAGGCGCATCAATCGAAGCTGCCAGCGGGACACGGCTGTATACACCTCAATGTCGCCGATGCCGGTGCTGCGGTAGGCCGTGGCTATATCGCCCCAGGGAATGGTGACGGCCAGCGTCGGTCCTTGGCCGAAATCGATGACGCGCGTTCGCCAAGCTGCCGGCACATTCGTCAGCATGCCGCTGCGGCGCACGGCGCCGCCGTGCGGCAGGTTCTCGATGATGGTTGTGGCGGTGCCGCGCGAATAGCGGCCGATGCCCTGAAAAGCCAGGGTCAGGCGCTTCGCGGCCGGCAAACGTCGGTGCAGATGAGCGGCCAGGCAATCCGAGGGGACCACATCGAAACCCACACCCGGCAACAGCAGAATGCCGGCCGCCATCGCTTCGGTATCGCGGGCAGCCAGCGCCTCGAAGACGCGGATTTCGCCGGTAATGTCAAGATAATGGACCCGTGCTTCCAGACACGCATCGACCATCGGCTGTGCCGTGTGGGCGAACGGACCGGCGCAGTGAAGCACAGCCTGGACGCCTTCCAGACCGGCGCGTGTCGCCGCTGCATCCTCCAGCGAAAAGATGCGATGCTTCAGTCCCAACTCACGCGCCAAGGCGCTGACTGCCTCGGCGTTGCGGCCGGCCAAGACCGGATGCAGACCGCGAACCACCGCCTCGCGCGCGATCAGCCGGCCCGTGTAACCGTTGGCGCCGTAGAGCAAAAACGTGGGCATGACCATCTCCGCCGCCCCTCATTTCAGCCAGCGATCCAACCATTCATACGCCACTTTGCGGGCTTCCGGCGGGAAGTCGTGCTTACAATCCGGATAATTTGCCGCTAATTTATCTTTTGCTCCAAGCAGCTCATACACCGGCTGCGCCGCTGCGATGCAGTCCCTCACGCCGGACACGTCAAAATTATCATCATGCAGCGGCGCACTGGCCAGGAACGCACGGGGGGCCAAGGCGGCGACCACGTCAGGAAAATCAAACGGCATCTTCTCCGGCTTCATCTCATATTTGCGGGCGATGAGCGGCATGTAGCGGGCACTTGTCCAGCCTTTCAGATTGCCTCCATAATATTTGCGAAAGCTGGTGAAGCCGCAATTCGATACACACGCTTTGATGCGCGTATCGAAAACAGCGGTGAACATGGCGTTGTGTCCGCCGAGCGAATGGCCGATGCAGCCGATACGCGCGCCATCCACTTCTGGTAGCGATGCCAGCAGGTCGATGGCCCGCATGTTGTTCCAGATTGCTTTCATGCTACCCGATTGAAACTTGCTCTGGGCGAAATCGTAGCGATATTCGCCGAAGCTGGGATAATCGGGACAAAGGACGACATAGCCGCGCTCGACGAGATGGACGCCGAGGCGTTTGTTCTCTTGTTGGCCCAAACCGGCCGGCTCGTCCTTGCCGATCGGGATGGTTTGGTGCAGCACCAGCACGCCCGGCAGTTTGCCCTTGCGCTCTTTGGGGATCAGCAGATACGCTGGCACGCGGTCGTCTTTTTCGACTGCGAATGTCAGTTTCTTGCGGACGTACCTGGGCAACTCGACGACATCCATGACTCTCTCATCGAGGGGAACTTTATAGCTGTCATCGGGCAGTGGCCCCATGACCAGTTGCATGTTGGCGAGGATCTGCCTACGCTGCCTGGCCCATTCCGCTGCGGTGCGCGGTGGTTTACACTTAACCACAGAGTCACCGAGAACACAGAGGAGAAAAAAGCAGAGGAGGATAATTCGAAGAAAGAACCAAACACGCAGAGAGAAAAATCTTAATCTCATTTTAAAATCCTTTATGCTTCTCGGTGGTTCTATGCTTCGTTTCTTCGCACATATGCTAGCAGGCCGTGGTGAATCCTGCTATGGTAAGCGGGAATAGGTTGAGGAGGACTCGCCATGCTTGTTGTCATGCACAGCCACGCGACGCCGCAGCAGATCGAGCAGGTCGTTGCTGCCATTCGCCGCATGGGCTTGACGCCGCATCCCCTGCCCGGTCCCACACGCACGGCCATTGGCATCACCGGCAACATCAGCGTTATCGATCCGCGCACCCTCGAAGTACTGCCGGGCGTGCTCGAATTGATCCGCGTCACCAAGCCGTACAAGCTGGCCAGCCGGGAAATGCATGAGGCCGACACCTACGTGCGCCTGCCCTATACCACCATCGGCCCCGGCACCTTCACCATCATCGCTGGACCTTGCGCCGTCGAGAACGAAGAGATGATCCTGCGCACTGCCGAGTTTTTGCGTCAACAGGGCGTCAACCTGATGCGCGGCGGCGCCTTCAAGCCGCGCAGCAGTCCCTACACGTTTCAGGGACTCGGCCAAGCAGGTCTCGACATCCTGGCGCGGGCCCGCCAGCGCACCGGCATCGGCATCGTCACCGAATTGATGGACACCGAAAATGCCGACGCCGTCCAGAGCGTGGCCGATATCATCCAGATTGGCACACGCAACATGCAGAATTTTAGCTTGCTGCGCCGCGTCTCGCATTCGTCAAAGCCGGTGTTGCTAAAGCGCGGCATGGCGGCGACACTGGAAGAATGGTTAATGGCCGCCGAGTACGTCATGGCCGGCGGCAATTACAACGTGGTACTGTGCGAGCGCGGCGTCCGCACGTTCTCCGATCATAGCCGCAACACCCTCGACCTGTCGGTGATTCCGCCGGCCAAGCACTTATCGCATTTACCCATCCTCGTCGATCCCAGCCACGGCACCGGTAAGCGCGATTACGTTCCGGCGATGGCCCTGGCCGCCTTGGCCGCCGGTGCCGACGGTCTGCTCATCGAGATCCACCCCGACCCCGATCACGCTCTCTCTGACGGTGCCCAATCGTTGAATTTCGAGTCATTCCGTTGTCTCTTGTCGGCGCTGCACCGCTTGGCCGAACCGCTGGGCAAAACGATTAACTAAGGGCGAAGAAAAAGAGCTGCAGAGCACGCGGGCAGCGTGACTAAACGGCGGGGCTGGTAAAGCGCAGCCATTCGCGGTAAAAGAGAGACATGGCGTCTCTGGTGACGATCAAAGGCCCCAATCTTGGCCAGCGCTTCGCGCTGACAGGCGATAGTCTGCTTATCGGCCGGCAGGAGGATGCCGCTATCGTTCTCGAATCGCTGGCCGTCAGCCGCCAGCATGCGCGCATCCTCTGTCATGGTGGCGAATATTTCGTTGAAGATGTTGGTAGCAGCAACGGCACCTTTATCAATGGCCGGCGCATCCACGGCCCGACCCGCTTGGCCGAAGGCGATGCTCTGCAAATCGGTCCCTATGTGTTGAGTCTGCGTGCCGATCCGCCTGCCCCGCCGGACCCGATGCCCCTACCCGATCAAATTATTCGCGCTCAGGTCAGCGCCACGCCATCCAGCTCCATGCTCCTGGGGCAAAACCCTGCTTACAAATTGCAAGTGGTCCTGGAGATTGCCCAGCACCTGGGCCGTACTCTGGAGATGGGGCTGCTCCTGGGCCGCCTCCTCGAACATTTGCTGCGTCTATTTCCCCAAGCGGATCGCGGCATGGTCCTGTTGTGCGAGGGCGAGCGCTTGAAGGTGCGTGCTCAACGGAGCCGCCATAAAAGTGAAGAAGAGGGCGATTATCCCTACAGCCGAACCATCGTCCGCCGCGCCCTGGAAGAAGGCGTCGGCCTGCTCAGCGTGGACGTGAGCGACGATCCCAATCTGGTGCTGTCGGCCACGCTGGTTTCACTTCATTTGCGATCGTTTTTGTGCGTTCCGCTTTTGGGCTGGGAGAATCGCCGCCTGGGCGTGATCCAGCTCGATTGCTTGCGTCCCGGCCATGCCTTTAGCGCCGATGACCTGGAACTGCTGACGACGTTGGCCATCCAGGTTGCGACCGTGTTGGAAAACGCCGCCCTGCATGCCGAGCGGCTGCGTGAGGCGCGGCTGCATCAGGAGTTGCGACTGGCGCGCGACATTCAGCAATCCTTTTTGCCGGCCGACTTCGAGTTGTTTGAGGACGGCGATCCCGAATTGTTTGCACGTGTCCACCCGGCCCGTGAGGTGAGCGGCGATTTGTACGATTTCTTCCGTTTGCCCGATGGTCGATTGGCGTTTTTCCTCGGCGACGTTTCCGGCAAAGGGATGCCGGCCGCCCTGTTCATGATCGCCGTGCGAACGCTGATTCGCCATCTGACGCCGTCAGCCAGTAGCCCGGCGGACTTGCTGCAACGCCTCAGCCGCGCTCTGGCCGACGACAATCCAGCCTCTATGTTTGTCACGATGCTACACGGTATTTACGACCGCAGCGACGGTTCGCTGCTGCTGGCTTGTGGCGGCCATCCGCCGCCTTTGCTGCGCCGTCGCGATGGCCATGTCGAGGAAGTGGCCGTAGCGTCCGGCATGTTGCTCGGTTCTGTCGTCGAGCCGCACATCTGTGACACGCACTTGTCCCTGGAACGCGGCGATACGCTGATCCTCTACAGCGACGGCTTCACAGAGGCGTTCGCCCCGGATCGCAAGGAGATGTTCGGCAAAGAGCGCTTGTGTGAAGTGCTGAGCGGACCGTGCGCGTCGCTGTCGCTGGAAGCATGCGCCGATGAGATCAGCGCGGCGGTGCAACGCTTCAGCGGCCAGACTGAATTGCAGGACGATCAAACACTATTCCTGCTGCGCCGCCGGGGCTGATTCATGCTCTGCGATACCGTTTGCCATCCCGTATTCCCTGGCCGTCATACACGTTAAAAAACACTCGCTGCCATCAGCCCAACAGGGTTCTATCCACCCTTTCCCAGCGCAAACCCAATACAGCTACCAGGTCGGGGGCCAAGGTTAAAAATCCGAATATCCCGTATCAATGAGGGTTTCGACTTCCCGCTCTCAACCTTGCGATCCGATCACTTTCAGGTGAATACGGGCTGGGCCATCTGTAACCGTATCGCATCGCCTCGTCGGTCCAACGCTTCGTGGGGGTAGTGGCGTTGAATCATGATCGTTCCCTCTTTCTTTTCCTTGCAGGGATGCGGAACAGCTTTCCTCCATTGTACGTGCATTTACCTCGTCCGGTCCGGGCAGGACAGTTTGGTACTTCTTTTGCTACTTGTCAAAATAGAGGACCGGGGCGGACAGGTAGACAACCTCCCCCGGCCCCCGCACGAGTTCAACTGTGGAGGAGAGTTCCGATGCGCAAGCTCATGTTGACATTGGTGATGTTTGGGGCGGCCCTTACCACGATGGCGGCAACGCCATCGCAGGCGAAAGCCTGGTGGTGGGGCCGATGGGGTGCAGCGTATTATGCGTATCCGGCGTATTACGCTTACCCGGCGTACAGCTACTATTACACGCCGGCCTACTATTACACGCCGGCCTACAGCTACTATTACACGCCGGCCTACAGCTACTATTACAGCTACCCAGCCTACTAT
The DNA here is from genome assembly GCA_021325115.1 of Planctomycetota bacterium. GTDB lineage: Bacteria > Planctomycetota > Planctomycetia > Gemmatales > Gemmataceae > JAJPHU01. The sequence goes on from JAJPHU010000118.1 coordinate 12,343, forward strand.
TACACGCCCGTTTACACCAGCTATTACTACTATCCCGGTGTGTATCCAGGTATATACATCTGGCCATAAGACGCCGTTATGTTGACTTACCAGTCCGCCAAGGCAGCAGGGGCCTCCCTTGCGGCGCGGCGGGCTGGTAAGTCAGGCTTCTGGATCGGTTTCGGTTTTTTTGCGTTTGCGAGCGGGTTCCACGAGTTCCTCTGCCTGCGGCAAATCGCGGAGACTCCGCAGGCCAAACGCTTGCAGAAACTTCTTGGTCGTCCCGTAGAGTACGGGCCGGCCCAGCGATTCTTCGCGCCCCGCGATACGGACCAAGCCTTTTTCCATAAGCTGATGCAACATGTCGGCCGATTGCACGCCGCGTATCGCTTCGACATCAGCGCGCGTGATTGGCTGGCGATAGGCAACAATGGCCAAGGTTTCGCGCGCCGCGGCGGACAGGCGCATTTCATTGCTGGCGCGGCGCAAGCGCGCCAACCAGGGATGATATTCTGGCCGTGTCAATAATTGAAATCCGCCGGCCAACTCCTCGACTTGAAATGCGGTGCCGTCGTGCTCGTACAACTCTTGCAAACGCTGCACGAGCTGGCGAACGTCGGAAGGGTCTGTCAATCCTGCCGTGGCAGCCAGGCGGCGCAAGGACAGAGGCTCATCAGCCGCCAACAAAGCCGCCTCTACCAGCGCCAGCCGAGCATCACGCGCCAGCTCGCCGATGGCTGCTTCCTCCCGGTCCTCCAGGAAGAAGCGATGCAGCGCCGGCGGCCGGTGATTGCGTGGCAACTGCCAATCGGGGCGTTGACACGCCCAGCTCGCTACGGGAGGAAACGCCGTGGCTAGCGGATGACGGATCAAAACCAACCTCCGGTAATGGGCAGTGTTTGTCCGGTGATGTAGCTGCTCTCTTCGCAGGCGAAGAACAGTACGGCATGGGCGACTTCTTCCGGCCGACCGACGCGGCCGACGGGAATCTGCTTGACGTATTCGGCAAGCGTTTCCGGCTTAAGACCGTCCAGCATCGGTGTTTGAATGACACCGGGAGCCACGGCGTTGACGGTGATACGGCGGCGGGCCAGCTCTTTGGCCAGCACTTTGGTCAAGGCGATGACGCCGGCCTTGGCCGCCGCATAGTTGGCCTGGCCGTGGAAGCCAGCCACCCCGGAAATCGAAGCGATGTTGATGATCCGGCCGCCGTCACGCAGGATCTCGGCGCCCAGCTTCGAGCAGTAGAACACACCGTCGAGGTTGGTTTGCCGCACGCTCTGCCATTCGTCCGGCGTCATCTTCTTGACTGTGCGATCACGGACGATGCCGGCATTGTTGACGAGGACGTCGAGTCCGCCACAGGTATCGGCAATGTGTTTCATCAGGGTGGCGACGGCATCATAGCGGCTAACATCGGCCTCGAAAACGTGGACCGGGACGCCGTGGCGGCGTAGGCGCTCGGCAGTTTCGTCGGCATCGCGGCGATTGCGGCCGTCCGCGTCGGCGAAATAGTTGACGATGCAGATGGCCCCGGCAGCGGCGAAACCTTCGAGGATGGCCGCGCCCAAGCCGCGCGAGCTGCCTGTCACCAGGACGACTTTGTTCGGAAAACTGTAGCGAACCATTACAGCTCCTTGATAACTTATGCCCTTGCTTGCGAGGCGGGTTGGTGTTGATCTATTTCCCTTGCCGTTGCTGGCGGCGAAACGCGCCGGGGGGGATGCCGAATTTCCGTTTGAAGGCGACATTAAGATATTCTGGATATTCAAACCCCGTTAGTTCGGCAATCTTTTCCAGGGACAAGTCCGTCTGCACGAGCAGGTTTTTCACATGCTCGAAACGAACATGAAGGATCTGTTCGTGAGGCGAGCGGCCCAGCACCGTTTGAAAGCGGCGATAGAAGGCGTTGCGAGACACAGACAGTTCTTGCAAAAGTTGCTTGACGGTCAATCCCTGACAGGCACGCTCGTAAATGCGTCGGGCTGCCCCAGCGATGAGGCGGTCGGTGGTGGCGGTGACATCGGTGGAGCGGCGAGCTGCCACACCCAGCGGCGGGATCAGGATCGGCTCGACCTCGTTGGCCCGCAAGCGCCCGCCCATGAGCTGATCCAGCAAGGCCGCCGCCTGGTAGCCCACCTGCCGAAGATTGTCCTGCACACTCGTCAAGGGCGGATGAGCAAGCAAGCAGATCTCCTCATCATTGTTGACACCGATGACAGCGACTTCCTCCGGCACCGCCGCGCCCGCCTCTCGGCAAGCATCGAGGAGGCGTTGGGCGTGGCGGTCGCTGCACGCCATGATGCCCACCGGCTTGGGCAAGGAGCAAACCCACTGGCTTAGACGGCGCCGGGTACGTTCGGATTCAGCAAGGGATGCCGGAAAGTGGGGGCCGAGAAAACTCTCGTGAACGGTCCCTGCTTCGCAGGCCGTCGCGATAAAACCGTCCTGGCGGCGCTGGCACCACAACTCGCCAGCGTAGCCGCAGAAAGCGAAGTGCTTTAGCCGCCGCTCAATCAAGTGTTCCGCGGCGAGGCGGCCGATCTTCTCATTGTCATTGCCGACCTGCGGCAGACCCACGTCCAACGGATGATTATACAGCTCTACGGCCGGAATGCCGCAGCGGCTCAGTCTGCGAGGCAGAGACGGATTTTGCGTGTAAATGAGAATGCCGTCACCGCGCCATTTTCTTAGCCAGCCATGCGGCGAGTGGCCGGTCGCATGGGTATGCGCATCGAGGACCACGGACCAGGAACGATAGGTACTCACGTATTCCGCGATGCCGCGCAGCACGCCGCGGCCGTGGCTGCCGGAGCTGTCCACGCAAACGGCGACGTGTTTTCGATTGTGAGCCGGAGCAGACGACTGCATCGGCGAACTCCTACGCTGCCGTGAGCGAGGCGCGTCAACGCCCGCCGGTCACTTGCACCGGGGCGTTAACCTATCCCACTCGCCCCAGGGACAGAATCTCAAGAAGTAAGGGACAAAATCACATAGATTCCACTTCCCCAGTGATTAAGATTACGTCATAACATGTGCCGCAAGCAAGAGAACTGTCCCCAAACAGCGGCGCGAGATGTCCGAATTCGGTGGGCAATCGTCGCCCGTCGATTCTCCGACTTTTTTCATTGGTTGCTCACAAGAAGCACACGAGCGGCCCCTACAATCAGCGTGTCCGTTCTTGCATTTAACTGCAGGGTGTCGCCCCGCGGGGAACAGCGTTTGATTCCGTAACTGTGGAGGATTCTCTGATGTTTGCTCACTCTTCTTCTTTGCCCGGCCGCCGGACTGCGTTCACTTTGATCGAGTTGCTGGTAGTCATTGCCATCATCGCCATCTTGATCGGTTTGCTTTTGCCAGCCGTTCAGAAAGTGCGCGAGGCCGCCGCACGAACGCAGTGTGCCAACAACCTCAAGCAGATTGGCCTCGCTGTTCTAAATTACAACGACACGATCGGCTACTTGCCGCCCGGCGGCACGAACTATCCGCCAACCGCTGTCAACAGTAGCAGTAACCGACTCGGCTGGAACTGGACGTATAACATCTTACCTTTCATCGAACAGCAGAACCTGTATCCCCTAAGTCGCTCTGCCATCTCGGCTACCCCCGTGAAGATTTACTATTGTCCGAGCCGGCGCGCTCCAGGAATCTACGGGAGCAGCTGTAAAAGCGACTACGCCGGCAACGCTGGCCACAACTTCGATCAGTACGGATCGACCGGTGTGATCGTATGCACCTACACTTCTCCTAAGACGGACACGACGTTGCAACGGCGGCGCCTGGCGGATATTACGGATGGCACGTCCAACACCTTCGCTGTCGGCGAAAAACTTTTGAATCCCCATAATTGGGGTGTTGATGGCGGCGACAACGAGTCTTATATCGATTCCGGTTGGGACGAGGACGCCGTGCGCTGTGGCTGGAACAACGGGATGTACCACGGCGGCCTGTATCCCGACATCGACGAGCCTGTCTACCCCCCCACTACTTGGCCGTTGGCTTTCGGCTCATCGCACACCGGCGGTGCCAACTTCGTCTTCTGTGATGGCTCTGTTCACTTCATTCCCTTCGGCGTTGATCCTGTGACGTTCATGTATGCCTGCATGATTAACGACGGGACGCCGATCAATATCCTCAATTGATTTGCAGCAATCAGCATCAATCTTTTGGGTGTCGGAGGAGGAATAGGTATGCGTTTTGTATCCGTACTGGTAATGTTTGTCGTTCTTGCCATCCTCGTTGGCTGCGGAGGCAAATCCGGACCTGCCGAACCTGTTCAGATGACCGCGGAACAGGAGCAGAAATTCCAGGAGGATGAGAAAAAAGCTGCGGACGAGGAGCGGGCACACCAAGCAGAGCGCCGCAACAATGTCCCGCGGACACCAGAACAGCAAACCGAGATGGAAGAACGGATGCATCGTGGCGGTCGCTAAGAGGTACTGTGCTGGCTTATAGTCTCCACGATGCATCGGTGCAAATGGAAAAAAGGGCAGCATATATTTAGGAGCCA
>JAJPHU010000075.1 GCA_021325115.1 Planctomycetota bacterium
AAAACTCGTTTTATCTTTTATTCTGCATTCTGCATTCTGCGTTATGCGAGACCGGCTCAGGCCAACCAGCGCCATCGCCAGTATCACAGAGCCGGCCACCAGCATCGCCCGCGCTCCGTAGGTGTCGATCAGGACGCCAGATAGCAACATCAGCGGAACAAGGGTAATGTTCAGCACCATGAGCCAGCGGCGAAAGGTCCCATCTCCTACCGGTGCACTCTGCGCTACCGCCAACTTGAGTCGGCCAAGCAGACCCAGCGCCATGCCGAAAATCAGGGCGCCGCCAATCGTCGCTGCCGTCATCGTCGTCATGTCGGACATGTGATGCCTCGATTTTCTTTTACATCTAGTAATTCGTTGGAAGCGAGGAATGGTTTTGAACCTGGCGAGTCGGAAGCATAAACGGCGGCCAATCTGCCGCTTATGCTTCCGACTCATAACGGTACGATTGACTTGCAAGGAATCACCAGCGAACAAAACCAAGCCGTTCCCATAAGAGAGCAGAAAAACCGAAAAAATCTTTCGTTTTTTTCCTTGACAAAGAATGAAGAGCTATTCAAGATGAAAATGGATTTGTGTCCAAAGTATGATTTTGACTTGCATTGAACCTAACTAATAGCCCTCCTTGCTTACGGCATCCGTGAGGGTGAACGGGTAGTTGCCGTAATTTGAGATTTCACTTGGCGTTTTTCCATCTTTTTTCGCCCCTTCAGGAAAGCGAGGATCCTATGCGAAGCTTTAGATGGAGAATCCTATGTACAAATGCACATAGGACAAGATGTGAACGCGCGTTCACACTCATCGAACTGTTGGTGGTGATTGCCATCATCGCTATTCTCATCGGCTTACTCTTGCCTGCCATCCAGAAGGTGCGAGATGCCGCCAATCGCTCCCAGTGCCAGAACAATCTGCGGCAGATCGGCATAGGGATGCAAAACATGTTCGGCACCTACAATGGGAAAATGCCTACTGCTACAGGGCCTTATCCCGGTGGGCCGTATGTGAGATGCAGCACCGGAGGATTTGGTGGCGCGTTGTTCCAACTGTTGCCTTTCGTCGAGCAGCAAAACTTGTACAACTTCTGCAAATGCACGAATGGCGGCTACGATGTTGAACAAGGGGCCGGCCCCATATCGCTAGGCGGTGGGCTGCTCGTAACGCTGAAAACATACACTTGTCCCGGCGATCCGACCTGGAACCCAAACGCCTGGGGAGGGTTAGGCTGCTACGCTCTCAACGGTTTGATCTTTCAGGACTATCCGAACTATGGCACTTTCCCTTCCAGCATCCAGGACGGCACGTCTATGACCGTCTTCTATGCCGAGACCTACTCGGGCGGCAACCTTAGCGGCATCTCTTACGGGACTCTCTGGTGGTGGAACAACAACCTTTTCCAGATGAGCCCCTCCAGCGGCAACGATTGCGGCGGTGGGGCCTGGTATGGCGCGACGAACGGCCTCCCCTTGTATTATCCTTCGGTATCCTATTGCCAGGCAAACACGGCGACGGATCTCTGGGGCGGGAAGTTCAGCGTTTGTCAATGCCGGGCGACCGGCTGCCACACTGGCGGCGTCAACGTGGGCATGGGGGACGGCAGCACCCGCTTCGTGGCCCAAGGCGTCAGCGGGACCACCTGGTTCTACGCCTGCGTACCCAATGACGGCTTCGTTCTCGGTTCGGATTGGTAAAAATCGTTGACCCGCCGAGCGGGGCGTTGATACGCCCCGGTAGAACGTTGACCGGGACATTGACACGCCCCGCTCGCTGGTGTTTTGGGTTTTTAGGAGCCTCTATATGAATCCTTGTATTGTCAAGTCCGTCCTCCGCTTGGTCTGTGGTTGTTTGGCGCTGGGGCTGTTAACAGAGACGACGGGTTGCACGAAAAAGCCTCGCGAGCCGGAGAATGCGGAAGTTTCAGGCAAAGTGCTTTTTAAGGGTAAGCCGTTGCCGGGAGGAATGGTGACGTTCACTGCCATCAAGGGGGGCTTCCCCTCTTCTGGACGCATCGATGAAAACGGCAATTATCGGATCATGGCTCCCATCGGTGAGGTGCAAATCGGCGTGGACAACCGGATGTTTGAGCCCAAACACGAAGTCGGAAAGGGCAAGGGGTTCGCTCGGAACCCGGTTCAAGAGCATCGCCGCAACAAGCGGCCGGATTTTCAAGAAGAAGCGATACCGCTCAAAGGACGCTACGTGCCGATTCCGGAGCGCTATGCCGACGGCGCCACATCAGGATTGACCTATACGGTGAAGCCGGGATCGCAGACTCACGACATCGAGTTATCAGACAATCCTCCTCCGCTATCTGGTGCTGCCGGACCTTGATCGGAAATGAGGTATCGCCATGCGCCTCTCTTTCTCCGTAGATTCACGAGCCGGAAGCGTCAGCGATGGGAAGACCGGCGAGACGCTGGTCCTATCTTGTCGTCGCTTACGCTTCCGGCTCGTGAGTCTCTTCATTCTTGTGGGTTTGACGGTTGGCGCCTTCATCGTGGGCTGGCCCCCGATGCGGGCTTGGTATCACCGCCGTCAGGCCCGTGCGGAGTTACAGCACTATCACACTCCGCAAGCTATCCGCCATCTGCTCATCTGCCGTGCTATTTGGCCCCGTGATCCCGAAACGCTCCTCATGGCCGCGCGCGCGGCCCGTCGCGCTAAACTTTATAGCGACAGCGAACGCTTGCTCCATGACTATCGGCAAGTGCGGGGCCGCGATGAGGCTTACAGCTTCGAGCAGATCTTGCTAGCCGCCGAATGCTGCATCGATGAAATGGCCAATTTATGCTGGCAGTATGTGGAAGAAGGTCGCTTCGATACGGCTCTGCTCCTGGAAGCACTGACGCAGGGCTACTTGCAGCAGTATCAGCTCAGCCAAGCCCAGCATTGCCTAAAACGTTGGCAGCAAATCCAGCCGGATAATCCGCAAATATTCTACCTTAAAGGTCTCTTCAAACTCGATTATCTCCACGACCGCGCCGGTGGGGAGGAGGATTATCGTCACGCCCTGGAGTTGGATGCGGATCATGAGGAGGCACGCCTGGGGTTAGCCGTTGCTTTGTTGCTGGGTAAGAGTTTTGCCCAAGCCGCTGAGCACTTCAAGCATCTACGGCAATGCCAGCCTGACAATTGGTACGTGCAAGTGCAGCTGGCCGAATGCCTCGACAGTCTGGGCCAAACCGCGGAGGCGGTGCGTCTGGTGGATGAGGTGCTGGCCCGACAGCCACAATACGGACCGGCTCTGTCGCTGCGCGGCCGGCTCGCTCTCCGGAGTGGACAATTGGACAAAGCGGAAAGCTGGCTGCGCCAAGCTCTCTGCCGTAATCCGATGGATCACCATGCTCACTACAGCCTGATTCTCTGCCTGGAGGAAAGCGGTCAACACGAGGAATCGCAGCGGCAGCAGCGCCAGTTCCAGCGGATGGAGGAAGATCTGTCGCGTTTCAATGATATTGTTACTAAAGAAATCGCTAAAAGGCCTAATGATCCGGCCTTGCACTGCACTCTCGGCCAAATTCTTTTACGGAGCGGTCATCGCGCGAAGGGTTTGCGCTGGCTGCAAAGCGCTCTCCGTCTCGATCCATACTATGCTCCGGCGCGCCAGGCTATAGAAGAATATCAGAAATCCGAGCCACAGCCGTAGCAACCCATCCGGGCTGGGAGCGTCAACGACGGATTAGCCATCGCTTAGAACAATCGGCCTTTTCCCTTTCCCCTTGTAGAGGAGGCTTAGGGGGAATGCCTGGGTCCACTTATACTTCGTCTCCTACCTTCACTCTTCCCTCGAGGAGGAAGTTGCTTCTGGTCATCCTTAGGACAGCGTATTTTTCAGGCTCGTATGACGGCGAATGGCCGGCGTAAGCCGGCCGGTAGACTCTCCCCAGCCGGCCGACGCTGGCTGTTTGCTTGCTTCGGGATCTCACTTCGTTCCTTGGGGGATGGATCGGCTGGCCGTGCCTAGCTCATAATGACGCCGGATGGCCTCCGGAGAAAGGGGGCGATCGTAGACGGCCAATTCGTCAAGACGACCGATGAAGGGGCGGATCTGGCTGATGTTGAACTGGAGGTCGGTTTTGAGCCGTCCTACAAGCAAGCGGCAAGCCGTTGTCGCCTCGTCCGGGTCGGCTCGGGCGGCGTCCTGGAATTCACCGTCCAGGTACAGTTCGAGGCGGTCCTGGATCTTCTGGGCTACCAGATGATGCCAGCGATAAGGGACATACATGCGCTGCGAGAAGACATTAACGCCGCCGGCCTGGCCCGGAGGCCAGCGGTCCAAAAAACGCACCAGACAGGGATTGTGTAACAAATGGTGGCTCAGGCCGTTTATTTCCAGGAGGAAGATGTGATTTTGGTTCGGTTCATCAGCACGGGAAGTCAAACTGATCAAGGCGCTGGTCTTGAATTTTTCGGACAAAGCCCATAACTCGACGGCGTATCCCGTTGGCCGCGGCGGCGTCCAGGAGCCGTCCATAGCCAGGTATTGTTCAACCTTGGTAGGCGCGAAGACGGCGCTATGGTTGTCGCCCGGCGGGCCGGCCAGGGAAACCGGACCAATGGCCCGCAAAGGCGGCCGGTCGGGCACTTCGTTGGGGAAAAGCCCGTCTGCTTGGGTTTCAAACCGCCAATAACCCCAGGGGCGTAGCTTGCGGATCTCATCGGGATAGCTCGGATCAAGCACCAAGGCAGGGGGGATCATCTCCGGGGCGGCTGCGAACTGGTCCGGCTGCGGGGCGATGTCTTGGATGCGGCCGGTGCCGGGGTCGAGGTCGACAGCCATCTTTTCGCTCAACAGCTGGCTCCGTAACATATGGCCTTCCGCATTAAGCAAAGATACCTCGACTTTGCCCTGGAAGACCATACATTGCGCCTTGCCACTGGCTGCCACGTTCAGCCCGAACTCCGTGCCGAAATCGACCACCGCTGAGCCGGGCGCGAGCACCGTGAAGCCATCGGCGCCCGTAGGCACCCGCGCACGCACTTTGCCCTGGCGACAGAAGACACGCCCGACAGACAGTAAATTCAAGTCCGCCGGTCCCTGTACCGAGAGCATGACACCGTTAAACAAGGTCAACGTGGCTCGCCCCGCACGGAGGCGATGCAAACCGATCGGCAAGGGACTCCCTTCCGATGGATGTGAACCGTCGGGCGCTTCCCACTGAGCCCTGTCCAGCCGGACCACCACGGCGACATAGTCCGGACTGGCCGACGGCGGCACAGTCTCTTGAGGCCGGCGACGCGGTAAGAACACCAGCAGGGCGATCAGAAAAACAGCGGCGGCGAGCGCAGCCCACTTCCACGGGCCGATCTTGGGGGCTTGGGGCACATTCTGGATGTGCTGCATCACGCGCTGTTCCAGTGCTGTGCTGGTCATCCGTTCGTCTGCGCTCCAGCCCAATTCGTCTTCGAGTACCAGCCAGCGCGGCTGCGTGGATTGCACCGCCTTGAGCATGCCCAGCAGGCGGGTTTCCTCGATGAAGGCACGGCGGAACGCCTCATCCCGACGCAGCTTCTCCAGAAGCTCCGCGCAGCGAGCCTCATCGAGATCGCCGCCGCGCCAGGCCGACAGCAGGTCGCGCAAGTCTGGGTCCATTAGTCCAACTCCTTTTGCAAGCAGGCACGGAGAAGTTGATTGGCCCGGTAGTGCAGATTGTAAATGGCCCCCACCGAGGTAGCGAGGATTTCGGCCAGGAGAGCGGGTTTCTCGCCATCCAGGCCGCCGCGCACAACCCGACGCAACTTCTCCGGCAGTTTATCGATGCAGCGCAGGAGCGCTTCGATGGTCTCCGACCTGTCCGCTGCCGCAGCGTGTTCGAGATCGGCCTCGACAACGTGAGCCACCTCTTCGCGGAAAGCCTCCATGGCCCGTTTGTGGCGGCTTGTCCGGCGCCAGTGGGCATACAGCTTGTTGCGAGCAATGCCTCGCAGCCAGGCGCCGAAATCGTCGCCCCGCCGGAAGGTAGGCAGATTGCGGAAAGCAGCCAGGAAAACCTCTTGGGCCAGGTCGTCCACATCGTCCAGGTTGTGAATCTGGCTGGCAAGGTAGCTGCGCAGTGGCAAGCTATAGGCGCGCACAATCTGCCGGAAGGCATCCCGATTGCCCTGGGCGACTTCGTCCACAATGCTCGCGATTTCCGACGGCTCCAGCATTTGTCGCCGACCTTCCGTCCGGGCGCCTCGCCCTTAACTTATTCGCCGATCTCTGTAAAATCTCACAGCCGGCAACTCCTGTCTCATTCTCAAGCAGAGCAAAAAGGGCGTGTCTGTGTGGTTTAAGGACGAGCAAACATTTCCCTCTCCCACAAGGGGGAGAGTCTTGTCCGATAGCTCTTAGTTCCAATTATCTGTCTGCAGAATGCTTACCTTTTGTAGACTTGTTTCCACAATGATGGGAGGTTATTTCTGTCCGTTCTTTAGCGCGTTGCACATCCCGAACTCTATGCACTTTCTGCTTTTGCGTCTTGTTTCTCCTCATCGGGCCAATCCTCAAAGCGTACTGCGATCCGCCGGGAGACGCCCGATTCCTGCATGGTGATGCCGTAGAGCATGTCAGCGCAGGCCATCGTTCGTTTGGAATGTGTGATGATGATGAACTGCGATTGATCGAGGAAATCGCGCAGCACCGCAGTGAAACGGCCGATGTTGGCTTCATCAAGCGCCGCATCGACTTCGTCGAGAATGCAGAACGGACTTGGTTTGCTGCGGAAGATCGCCAGAAGCAGGGCAACCGCTGTCAGTGTCTTTTCGCCGCCAGACATCAGCGAGATGCTGCGCAATTCTTTGCCGGGCGGGCGAGCGATTACCTCAATACCGCTCTCTAAAATGTCTTTCTCGTCTTCTAGCAAAATATCGGCCATACCGCCGCCAAATAGCTTGCGGAACAGCTCCTGGAAATGCGTGCGAATGGCAGCGAAAGTCTCGCTGAACAGCTTGCGGCTATCGACATTGATCTTGGCGATGATCTCCTGCAACGCTTTCTGCGCCGATGTCAAATCGTCGTATTGGATGTGCAAGGCATCGGCCCGTGCTTCCAGTTCGGCCAACTCTTGCAGGGCGTCGAGATTGACACTGCCGAGTCGACTGAGCTTGCGGCGCAGCTCTTCGATTTCCTGCTCCGGCGGCAACGAGTTAGAAGTGTCCGCGTCGGATGCTGTGCCGTCGTGGGGGCTTTCGGCTCGCGTGGTCCGCCTCGCTTCGTAGAGAGCGGCGAGATCCAATTGATAGTCTTCGTGTAAACGCGCACAGAGCGAATCGCGGCGGTGGCGCAGGTCGTTGACGCTTAGTTCGCGCGCATGGGCCTGTTCCTGTTGGATGCGCCAGGTATTGCGGCTGGCCTGGGCTTGCTCGTTGAGCTTTTGGCGCTCCTGGTTGAGCCGGGCGCGTTCACGAGTCCAGTCGGCCAGTTGGCGCTCGGCAGCTTCCTTACGAATATAACAGATCGCTAAAGAAGATAAAGTCTCTAAGAGCGTCCGCTGGTTCTCTTGTTGACGTACCAGAGCGGCGGCTTGCTGGCGCTGTGTCTGTTCGCTTTCCTGGCGGCGTTGACGGAGATCCGACTCGACCTGCTCATGCCGCTTGCGCAGGGCAGCAAGGCGTTCCTCCACCTGAGCCAGGGCGACTCGTGCTGCCATCGTTTCCTGCTGCCATTCCTGCCGGTGGCACTCGTGTTCGCGGATCGCGCGCTTGGCAGCTTCGAGCCGGCCATGCAGGCGCTGCACCTCGGCATCGGCATGAGCAGCCTGATCGCGCGCCTGCTGCCAGGATTGCGTCAACCGTTCGATGTCGCGTTCCAGTCCGCTAATCTCGCTGCGGCTAACTTGCACTTCCTCATGCAAGCCTTCGCGCTTCTGGCGATGCTGGCCGATACGCGAACGCAAGTCGGATACCTGCTCGGACAACACGTCAATCTCCTGCTGGCCATTCTCGGCCCGGCTGTCCAAGAGCACCAGTGCTTCGCGCAGATCGATCAAATCGCGGTCCAGCTCGATCAACCGGTGGTCCAATTCGGCGACCTGTTCGCGCAGTTCATGCAATTCACTGCGGCGTGACAGGATACCGGTCTCGGCGTGATGCGTGCCGACGGTCAGTGTGCCGTCTGCTTCCAGCAATTCGCCGCGCAGCGTCACAAAGCGATGACCGGGCAGATGAGGCGCCAGCGCCCGTGCAGCGGTGAGATCGCGGACGATAAGCGTGCCGGCCAACAGCCGTGCCGGCAGGTCGGCCAATTCCGGGTTGTCGCAACGCACTACCTGCTCGGCCAAGGCGATGATGCTCGGATGTACCGGCGTCCCTTTGAGGGGGAGCGGTCCTTGAGCAGATGCCAGGGACGATCCGGAAGCACGAGCAACAGCAGGACCGTCGCTTACGCTTCCGGCCCGTCGCAACGGCAGAAAACTCACGCGGCTCGAAAACGGCTGACTACGCTGGCGCAGCGCCTGGGCGAGTTGATCGGGATCGCGCACCAGAAAACTACGGGCACGTTCCCCCAAGGCCAGATCGATAAGTGGAGCGAATTCGCGACGAACCGTAAGGAATTCAGCGAGAATGCCCAACACCGTGCGCCACGGACCGGGATTGGGCTGTTCGAGCAACGCGAACAGTTCGCGCGGGCCGGTGCCCAGTCCTTCGTGGCTGCGTTCCAGTCCTTCGAGCACTTCGATGCGGCTAGCAAGGCCGCTGCGTTGCTCGCGCAGGTCGGCGGCACGCTGGGTGGTCTCATCGCGCAGTTGCCGCAAACGATCGCGCTCTTGCCGCAGATCGGTCAGCGCCTGGCGAGCGCTGCTCAGACGTGCTTGCAACTCTGCCTCAGCGGCGCTCAGCTCTTGCAGTTCCACGTCCAGCGAAGCGAGGTGCTCGGCAGCTTGCTCGCTGCGTTGCAAGAGGCGCATGCGCTCGCGCGTCAGGTTATCGACCTGAGCCTTGTAGCTGATGGCATCGTTTTTGAACCGGCCGGCCTGGCGCATGCACTCCAGATGCTCGTTTTCCTCACGTTGCACCTGTTGGCTTAGTTCACTCAGGCGCGTTTCTGTGGCCTGTAACTGTTCTTCACGCTCTTGCACGTCCCGGCGCTGCACCTGGCACGATGCTTCAACTTGCCGCAATTCCTCACCAACGCGGCCAGCCGATTCGGCCAGCGCGGCGACGTGCCGGCTCAGTTCGGAACGCCGCTGCCGCGCTCGCGCCAGTTCTTTCTCAATGTCCTCGGCGAGGGTCCATTCCGATGCCAACGTCGCTTCATGCCCGGCGATCTGCTCACGCGCCGCCGCCAGGACCGCGGCCTGTTCCCGAATGGAGGTGTCGAGTTGGGTCAGCGCTTCCTCAAAGCGCTGAAGTTCCTTGTCCCAGGCGTCGGCCTGAACCATCTGCTCAGCTAACTCCGCTTTCAGGCGATTGAGGATGGCCGTCTCTTCGTGCAGACGTTCGCTCCATTGGTGGAACTCGCGCAGCCCCAACTCGATACGGAGTTGTTTTAAGCGTTCGGAATATTCCTGGTAGCGTTGCGCCTTGGCCGCTTGCAATTTGACGCTGCGCAGTTGTTTCTCGACCTCATCGAGAATGTCGCGCAGACGGGCCACATTCTGATCGACGCGCTCCAGACGGCGCAACGTTTCGATTTTCTTGGCTTTGAAACGGCTAATGCCGGCGGCTTCCTCGAAGATGGTACGGCGATCCTTGGTGGAGGCTTGCAACAAGACATCGACGCGGCCTTGCTCGATGATGCAGTAGGCATCGCTGCCGGCACCACTTCCCAAAAAGAGGTCTTTGATATCTTTGAGTCGACAGACGCGGTTGTTGATGAGGTATTCGCCTTCGCCGCTGCGGTAGACACGGCGTGTGATCTGCACTTCCTCGGCGGGGGTGGCCAACACACGACGGCTATTGTCGAAAGTCATGGTGACTTCCGCGAGGCTCAGGCTGCGCCGCGAGGTCGAGCCGTTGAAAATGACATCCGCCATCTCACCTCCGCGCAGACTTTTGGCGCTCTGCTCGCCCAGCACCCAGCGTACACTGTCTACGATGTTGCTTTTGCCGCTGCCATTGGGTCCGACAATGGCCGTGATGCCCGGTGCGAAGTCGAACGTCGTTTTGTCAGCGAACGATTTGAAACCCACCAGTTCCAGACGTTTGAGCATGAACAACCACCAGAGGGTTTAGGGTCCAGGGTTTAGGGTTGAGGATTCAGGGTGAACAACTACAGGCAGGAGCCCGGTTCTTCCATGCCAGCTTTCTTCACCCTAAACTCTAACCCCCAAACCCTAAACCCTATTCTATGGCGTCTACTCCTGTGCGGCGTCCTCGTGCAGTACTTGTTGCTGTTTGCTGCTCTCGACCAAACGCTGCCGCTTCTGCACGCGGGCGGAATGGGCGGTGAGGCCGTTATCGAACAGTGTCGGCGTAGGTCCGAGATCTTGACCAGCGGGAATCAACTCCGCTTCTGCGGCCCGCGGGTCAGATTTTTGCTGACCGATCCGGGCCAGTTCCTCGACCGGCGTGGCCTGCGGCAAGGCATCGCAGCGCAGGCGGCACGACAGCACGCCACCCACATCGGCCTGCTGCAACAGGGCGACTGCTTCTGGGTACATGCAGCCCATGTCGGCCAAGGTTCGCAGCACCTTCGTCAGCTCCAGCGAGCAGGGTCGGCGGACCTGCCGGCCATGCAGTGGCACCCGACTGATCCAGCAATGCGTGTCGTCTCTGGCTGCAGTGACAACAAACTCGCCGGCCTGAAGTCCGAAGTGCGGTTTTAACATCGGTTCCTCGCCGAAGATGACAATCTCAGCCCGGCGCGTGCTAGAGATATGCACCAGCGGCGTTGCATTGGTCTGGACACGGTGGAGCCAAAACGAATCGTTGAGCAGCTCACCTTGGACCAGCTTGTGACGCGGATTGAGGGTTCGCAAGGCACGGAATGCGCCATAGCGAACCTCGTCTTCCTGTCCCGAAGTCAACAACTCCGCCAGACGCACGTGGCAGACGGCCTCATCGAGTGATGCCATCGCTGTGAGCGCGAAAGAACGAAGTAGCGGCGAATGGGCCACGGCTTCAGCCAGTTCGTTGCCGCCCTCGGGATCGCCCAGGTAAGCCAACGCCTCAGCCGAGCAGAAGCGCACCAGCGGATGCTCGCTCTTGAGACCTTTTTTCAAGGTTGCTTTGCTGTTCTGTCCCAACGACTCCAGCCGCAGGGCAGCAACGACGGTTTTGGCCGGATCAAGCAAATCGTCAGCCAAGCGTTGCCGATACGAGCGATGATCGTTTCCCTTTTCGTTCAGGGGGCACGAGATCACGCGTGGATCGGGCGTAAAGGGAATGTCGAGAACGACCCGGAGAAAGCGCGGCGTATTGAGGCGATACTGCGGTGGCACCCGCAGAACGACGCTGTATTTGTCCTTGGCCTCGGCCACAGCCGTGCCCGGGTCGCCGCGATAGCCGGCCTGGAACGTCTCATTGATGCGTTCGGCCACCAAAGCGGCGACGCGGGCAAATTGTTCGTTGGGATTGAGGATCAGACTGAACGTCGTGGGCGCCAGGCAGCGTCCGCCGCCCCAGATGCGGCCACGCTTGAGGCTGGCCGTCTCGTCTTCGTCGTTTGTGCCCATGCCGACCAGCAAGCTGCCCTCGGCCACGACAAGGGGATGGCCACGCAACAGACCGCGTGGGCCGTTCGGATCGGCACTGGGAGAGAGGCGTTCGGCGAAATCGTAGTTGAACAGATAGCACTTGTGCAGATAGCCGCCACGCAAACTGGTGGCCCGGCTGTTGCGTGGCAGATACACTTCCAGGTCGATCGGATCGCCCTTGCTGGCGCCCGGCGGAATCAGGCCGGACACGTACACCATGGCATGATCGGGGGAGGTCATGACTTTGCGAATGTCCTGGACGCCTTCCTTGCGTAGCTCGTTTTCCAGAATCTCGCGCCAGCTGTCCGGCGGGCAATCGCCGCCGGTGCCTTCCAGGCCGACGACCAGGCCGATGCCGCCGACGGGGACGGGCATAGCGTTACCGACCGTGACTTTATTGCGGATGGTCTCAATGGCGTAATGCTCATTCTCCTCGTCCGATTGCAAGCGTGGTTGCAGGGTAGTGCATCCGAGCAGCGCAACCAGAGTGAGCAACCCGGCCCCCAGCACCCCCCGCACGGCCCATCGGCCGATCTCTCGCCGACGCGCGATCCTGACACAACGAATCATGGCTTCGCCCCCGAAGGATGGCATCCCCCCATGAGCCGGAGACTGCCGGCCCATCGCCTCAAGCCGAAAAGAAGACGTAAGAGGGGGCGAACCATAGGGACCGATCTACTTTTTGTCAAGTCCGATTCCTGCGGTTGCAGCTATCGCAGGGTAGCCCTCTCGATTTTGGCGAGTGGGGGTGCATCAGCCTTAGAGCTA
>JAJPHU010000091.1 GCA_021325115.1 Planctomycetota bacterium
AGCGTTTGCAATTCGCTGAAATCCACCGGCTTAACCAGGTGCGCATTGAAACCCGCTTCCCGCGAGCGGCGTTTGTCTTCCTCCTGGCCGTAGCCGGTCATAGCAACCAAGAAGGTATCGCGCAAACCCAGATCGCCGCGAATCCGCCGCGCCGCCTCCAAACCGCTTAGCCGCGGCAAGCCGATGTCCAACAACACCACGTCTGGAGAGAACTCCTGGGCAACGCGCAGGCCCGTCTCGCCGTCGTAGGCTGCCCGCACCTCATGGCCAAGCATCTGAAGCAGCATGGCAAGACTCTCGGCGCTATCGCGGTTGTCATCGACGATGAGAACGCGCCGCGGGGCCGTCGGTTCGCCGCGCAAGTAAGGAGGAATCTTTTCCTTGCTGTTGCGACAGGCGGGTAATTCCGCTGGGGCAGGTACGGCTGGCAAACGGACCACGAACTCGCTGCCTTTGCCAGGTCCTGCGCTGAAAGCTTGCACCGTGCCGCCGTGCAGCTCGACCAGGCGGCGCACCACCGTTAGACCGACGCCCAAGCCGCCTTGAGCACGATCCAGTGTACGCTCGCCCTGGGCAAATAACTCGAAGATTCTTGGCAGCGTTTCCGGAGGGATACCCATGCCACTGTCGCGGACGCGCAGAACAGCCTCTGTGTCCGATCGCTCGATGCTCAGGCAGATGTATCCCCCCTCCTCGGTGTACTTGGCGGCATTGTTGAGGAGGTTGAGAATCACCTGGGCCAGCCGGGTGGGGTCAGCCTCGACGAAAATCGGCTCGTCCGGCAAGTGGATATCGAAGTGATGCCGCCGGGCTTCCAGGAGCGGCCGGCTCGTTTCCACGGCCTGGGCTGCTACCTCTGCCAGTTCCAGCGTTTGCTTGCGCAGGATGATTTGGCCACGCGTGATGCGCGAGACGTCGAGCAGATCGTCCACCAGTCCGGCCAGCTGTCGGGCCTGGCGATCAATCACGTCCAGAGGCTGGCGCAGGGATTCGTCGTCCGGCATCCGCAGCTGAAGGATGTGGACAGCATTACGGATGGGCGCCAACGGATTGCGTAGTTCGTGGGCGAGCATGGCCAAAAATTCATCCTTACGCCGATCAGCTTCCTTCAGTAGCGCCTCGGCCCGTTTGCGTTGAGCGATCTCAACTTCCAGCTCACGCTGGCGGCGCAGCGCTTCACGGGCCAGCGCGCGCGATTCGACCAGCTGACGCTCGGTGCGGACCTGTTTGAGAACACGTTCGACGGCGGGCAGGAGATAGTCGAGATATTCCGGCGTTTTGAGGACGAAATCGCGGACACCGGCACGGAGAGCTTGCAGCAGTAGCTCATCTTCACGCAGGCCAGTTACGAGGATAGCTGGCACGTCCAGATTCGCTGCACGCATACGCTGATACAGCTCCAGGCCGCTGACGCCGCCGGGCAGTCGTTGATCGAGAATGAGCAGATCAATATCACCCTGCGCGGCGCGCTGAAAGGCCTCCTCAGCGCTGGCCGTCACTTGCACGGTATAGCCCGCGCGCTCCAACCGTCGCTGCTGCAAGCGCGCGAGGCCCAGATCGTCTTCGACGATCAGCAAAGTGGCACGCGGGACACGATTCATCTCTTCTCCCTTCTGGGTGGCTAGATAGTTGGGTGGTTGGGTGGTTAACAAGCCAACCACCTAACCACCTAGGGGCCGGTGGAGGGCACCCGGACCACTTGTAAAAACAACCCCAAGCGGTTGATCGCTTCAATAAAAGCGGTATATTCCACCGGCTTGGTGACATAAACACTACAGCCCAGCTGATAACAGCGCTCTACCTCGCGCGGATCATCGGTGGTCGTCAGGATGATAACGGGGATGGCGTTGGTACGCGGGTCGGCTTTGAGCCGGCGCAACACCTCAATACCATCCAGGCGCGGCATGTTGATGTCCAGCAACAACAAGATGTTGCCGCGCGGCGGCTGACCGGCGTAACTACCTTCGCCGCGAATCAGGTCCAAGGCTTCCTGGCCATCCTTGACGCGGAAAAAGCCGTTGACGACGCCGCTGCGTTGCAAATTGCGATGGATCAACGTCGCATGCCCGTCGTCGTCCTCGGCCAAAACTATGCTGATTGGCTCCGCTGCCATAAGTGGATTTCTCCTTGTTCAGGTGCCTGTCCATTGGCCATTGTTCCGTTGCGCGGCTGCGCCGGCAAACTTACGAAAAAGGTGCTGCCCTGCCCGACCGTCGACTCGACCCAGATCCGCCCGCCGTGCCGTTCCACCATACGGCGGACCAGCGGCAAACCGATGCCCTCGCCTGGAGCGACGTTGGGATGCAGACGCTGGAAAGCGAGAAAGATCTTCGGCAGGTGTTCCGAGGCAATTCCCAGGCCATTATCCTTTACGTAATACGTGTGCGGATGGTTGAGGGCATTCTCCTTCCCATGCTCACTACGGACCCCTACTTCAATGATCCCTGGCCGAGTTGGATCGAGATAGTTAAGGGCATTGCCGATGAGATTGGCGAAAATTTGCTCAATGGCGGTAGGGTCGCCCCAGGCTGGCGGCAAATCGCCGATGGAGATCCGTGCTCCCTTTTGGGCGATGGTATTACTCAGTGCCGCCACCACCCGCTCCACAGTAGCTCGAACATCGACCTGTTGCCAATCGTAAACCACCCGGCCAACCCGCGACAACCGCAACAGGGCATCGATGATTGTCGCCAACCGCCGCACTGCTGTCTGAATGAACTGGATCGACTCGTTGGCCTCATGATCGAGCAGGTCGGCGATGCGCTGGCGCACCGAAGCTGGGACATCCTTTTCTGCAACGATACGGCGGAGATCTTGACAAGCCGCCGCCAATTCTTGGCTAAAACCTTGCAAGTTGACCAGGGGCGAGCGCAGATCATGCGAGACGCTGTAGACGAACATCTCATTTTCTTGATCTTTCTGGGCCAAGGTGTCGGCCATCTCGTGAAAGACACGATCGAGCCGGCCCAGTTCATCGCGGCCTCCCAGTGGTGTGGCCAACTGCTCGCCGGCAGCCAGATGGCGAACGTTGTCCAAGAGGACGGCCAAGCGCGAAGCGATGCCCCGCCGGAATACGAAAGCCAGAGCGGCCGTACTCAGCAAAGCCAGCACGGCGCCGCCGATCAGTGTCCACATCTCCTCCTCGCGGACGCGCTCCAGCTGCGCCTGCCGCTCGCTGTTCAGACGCTCTTCTTCCTCCAGGAACTCATCGACCTTCAGCCGCAGTTCGTCCACAAATTGCAGTGCCCAAGGTTCGCTCAGGACAGCCACGGCTTTGCTGCGGGTTTCCGGCTGACGGGCCAACTGAGCAACCGCATCCATACGGGCCAACGCTTCTGTGGTCTGCTGGAGAATCTGGTCGATCCGCGCTTGCTGCAGCGGATCATCACTCAAAAGGTTGCGCAGGGAACGCAGCTGCACCGGCACCGCCTGTCGCGCTTTCTCCCAGGCAGAGACGAAGACGGGATCGCCGGTCAGGACCAGACTGCGAACTGCCGCCCGCGCCTCCATGATGAGGCGGAAGGCTCCCTCGGTCTGGGCAATGACGTCCTTGCTGTGAATAGCCAACTCCTGGGCCTGCAGTTGGTCCTGACGCATTTTGAATAGTACGGCGAGAAAGACCAACTGGGTAAGGAGAGGGATGGCTGCCAGGATCAGACCTTTTTTGACGATGGACAGGTTCACGCCAGCCTCGCTGCCTCTCGGCCCTGCGGACAAAACACACGTCCTCGGGGAAGAGGACCGAGCGAACTTTTGTCGATTTCCCAACGTCGAGAGACGTCGTTGACTCTCCTAACAACTATTGTACCGACATGTCAAAAGATACGACAACATGACATAGGTGAGGTTTAGCAATACTTCTTCCCGGGAATCGCCATCTCGAGTGGCTTGATAACGCTTGAGCCTCAGGCTTCCCTGGTCCAGATGACACTTAAGCGAAGCCAACTCCCAAGCGTCGCAACAACGCTAAATTCTCCCCACTATGCCGTTTTTGAATCCGACTGGCGTCTTCTACATGCGCCGCTCTCTTGCCGAACGACTTAATTCAGCAGTCCGCTAGCCGCTATTACCAGATATAGGGCACCAGACGGAATCTCACCCGCGCCTCGTAGGCACAGTATCCCGCCAACTCCTGCCGCAACACCTGCTCCTCCAGCACCGCCCGCCTCGCCACCATCCCGATCAGGATTGGCACGCCCGACAGTCCGTACCAGGAGCCAAGCAGCAGCGCGGTGCCGACCGTCATAAGGGCGAACGCGGCGTACATTGGGTGGCGCACATATCGATAGGGGCCCGTGCTCACGACTGTCTGGCCCCTCTCCTTCTGGATGCGGACAGCAGGCGACAGGTAAGTGTTTTCGCGGAACGTCAAAAAGAAGAGATAGAACGAGCCTAAGAGGATCAACGCTCCGGCTCCCTGGAACCAGCGCGGTACGTGCGACCACCGAAACCGGACTGCGTCAAGTGACATCAGGGCCAACCAGGCGAAGAAGGCAAATCCTGTCCATACGAGGTATACTTTATCCCAAGTCTTTTGATCGGGATGGCCGATGCCGCTCATCCTCTCGGCGAGCAGGTCTGGATTGTATCGGAGTAACCACGCGCTCAACACGATGACGAAGCCGAGAAACAGTATGAGGAAGGCCCATCCGGCCCACCAATCAATGGTGCCCGCGGGGAGGAACAGCACCAAACCGAAGACTCCCGCCATGCCAGCAATTCTAGTTACGAGTTGACCAACCTTGACTTTCATAGCCGCCTCGAGATGAGAAGCGTCTTTAACAACGCGAAATCTTTTGCGACCGCATGGGTCGCAAAAGAGCAATCGCTGTGTGCACTTGGCGTTCCGGTATTCTCGCCAAATTGCTCTTGCATCGCTTAGAAAAGCAGCAGACTCGCCATCAATAGCGTCAGGAGGCCAGCCAGCAACGGGATCACAACACGCCGCACCAGTTGGATCGGATTGACTTCGGCCAACGAGGCACACATCAGCGTCACGGCCGCCACCGGCGACATGGTACGGCCAGCTGCTGAGGCCAGCGAGACCAGAGCGCCCAATCGCAACAAATCATAATGCAGATAGCGGGCTGGCTCGACGAAAAAACCGAACAGGCTTTGCGTCGTTGCCATGCCGGAGCCGCATAAGGCCGCGAAGGACATCGGTAGAGTGATGGCCGCCGGCGTCAGCAACTTCGGCCATGTCTCCAGCGCTCGACCAAGCAACTCCGCCAGACCGATCAGCCGGACTCCCTCGCCGAAACAACTGGCAGCGATAATCAATGAAATGATTTGTGTGAAAGCAAAACCCACGCCCTCGAAGAACGTCAGGGCCGTGCGATGGATCTGCCGACGCTCCGTCAGGGCAGCCGCTGCCGCGCCGATTAGCATGGCCGAGCCGATGAGACGGCAATCGAAAGAGGAACGCAGCTGCGATGAGTCGCCCTGGAAGTGCTTCACATCCACCAGCCATCCCATCGGCACATGAAACAGGCGAAACGGCTCCGGCAACGCCGTCAGAAACAACAGTGTAATCGGCACGAACGGCATCGCCGCTTTGAGCAGGTTGATGCGAAAAGTGTCTTTCTCTGAGCCGCGGCCGTAAGAAAGCGGATGAAGTACCGCTCCCTTATGGTCGCGGCTCAGCAGCCAAAACACCGTCGTCGCCACCGCCAGCTCGAGGAGGAGAAGCGGCAAGACGCGAGCGACCCAACTTTGCGGCGTCAGCGCTACCCCGGATGCCTGGCTGACGGTACGCACCTCTGGCGCGCCGGGATTAAGGATCTCACCGCCGATCGATGTGCCAAGCAGCAAGGCCGAACCAAGCGTAACAGGCGAGATCCGGGCGGCGCGCAGAAGCGGCACAAGGACTGTGCCGACCAGCGCGGCCGTGCTCGTCTGGCTGATAACAGGAACGTTCACCAAGGCGCCAATAACTACCGTGCCGGGAACCAGCAGCGGCCGCACACGCTGGATCGGCCGCACCAGCAAATGGACCAGATGCTCATCGCATCTGGTCTGCCGCAAGACATAGACAAAGCCGAGGCAGCACCCGATCGGGACCACGAACTGTTCGTTGACCAGCGTAGTCAGGAATTTTTGTGCGATGATTGCGGGCTGGCCTGCCAGGCAGCCCAGCCCCAGGGCCGCTAACAGCAGGACCAGCCGCACGTCCACGCCGCGGACGACAATGACGACAATAGCAACAGCGATCACCACAAGCCCGGCGAATAAAGTCATGCTCAAGAAATTACGCCAGCTTAGCATGTGCCGTCAAGACGGACGGTCCCCAACCTGGCAGCTTATCGCATTCTTGTACCCAACTTCAGCATATCCCACCCTTGCAGGCTTATGGCGGCTTGGCTACAGTGACATATCGAGATCCTTGTTCAAAGGTTGCACCAAATGATTGACGTTGATCCCATCTGCGTCGTGATCGGCCGAACCCGGCACAAGATGGTCCAAATCGAGATCCAGGAAGCGGCCAAGCAAGGGGCCAAGTTCATCGAGCTGCGTCTTGATTTTCTCGCCAAAGCACCCGATTTCAAACGCTTGCTCGAAAACAAGCCATGTCCCATGGTGGCCACGGTGCGACGGCCGCAGGATGGCGGCCGCTGGAGTGGCAGCGAGGAAGCACGGCTGGCTCTGCTTCGTCAGGCCATTGTCGCCGGCTTCGATTGGGTCGATCTGGAGACCGACATTGCCGACAACGTTCGTCGTTTCAAGGATGTCAAGCGCATCATCAGTTACCACAACATGCGTGAAGTGCCGGCCGATCTGGAGAACATCTACCAGCGCATGTGTTCCCAAGACGGCGATGTCGTCAAATTGGCGGTGCGTGCCCAGCATCCCAAGGATAATGTGCGCGTCCTGCAATTGCTGAAAAATACACCGAAGCCGACCGTTGCCTTTTGTATGGGCGATCTCGGTTTGCCCAGCCGTATCCTCGGCGCCAAGTTCGGTGCTCCTTTCACGTATGCTGCCTTCAACAAGGAACGCGGTATCGCACCGGGTCTGCCTTCGTATCAGGAAATGAAACGCCTATACTTCTACGACCGCATCAATGCCAATACGCGCGTGTTCGGCGTGATCGGCGATCCGGTGGCGCATAGCCTCAGCCCGCTGGTGCATAACCTGGCATTTCGCCATCTCGGCATTAATGCTGTGTATGTGCCCTTCCGCATTCCACGACCAGAATTGGCGGATTCGCTCAAAGCTTTTATGAATGTTCCGGTGCAAGGCTACAGCGTAACCATCCCACACAAGGAAGAAGCGGCGGCATTGGCCAAACACAAAGACGAGTCGGTGGAGCGTGCCAAGGCCGCCAACACTTTGATCCGCAGCGGCGACGATTTCTCAGCGTATAACACCGATTATCAGGGCGTCATCGATACGCTGCGGGCGTATCTGCCGACTTCTGTAGCGGAGCGCGAGACGTTGCCGCCCCAAACCATTCAGACTTCGCTGCCGGAGCCGGCATCGTTGAACTCGAAAGTGGTATTAGTCCTGGGCGCCGGCGGCATCGGCCGGGCCGTAGCTCACGCCCTTCGCGCCGAAGGCGCCCTGGTTATTATCACGAACCGTACCAGTGAACGGGCCGCCGTGCTGGCCGAGGAGGTCGGCGGGCGACATATCGAATGGCAAGGCCGACACAGCGTTCTCTGCGATGTGGTCATCAACTGCACTTCGGTCGGTATGCATCCCGATGTGGATGTATCGCCGTTACATCCCAGTTTTCTCAAACCGGGCCTCGTTGTTTTCGACACCATCTATACGCCGGAAACGACGCTGCTCATCAAGGAAGCTCGCGCCCGCGGCTGTCACGTCATCACCGGCGTCGAGTTGTTCGTCCGTCAGGCCGCTCTGCAATTCAGGTTGTTCACACAGCGCGAAGCGCCTATCGAGCTGATGCGCCGGGCCGTCAAACGCGCTCTCTCGCCTATCGCTCTGCGCGATGAAGATGACAAGGTGACAGGGTGAGAAGGTGACAAGGTGAACGAGCTGCCCCGTACAGAGGATTCCCGACGAGAGCCATCTTCGGCCCCTCCCGCGCCCGCAACGGTTTGTTCATTCACCCTGCCACCTTGTCTCTTCCTGATCGGGCCGCGCGGTAGCGGTAAAAGCACGGTCGCTCGATTATTGGCACATCAGCTGGGCTGGGACTGGCTCGATGCTGATGACGAACTGGAAAAGCGTTACGGCCGATCGATTCGTGCTATTTTTGAGGCGGAGGGAGAGGCTGGTTTCCGCGAGAAAGAATCCGTTATTCTGGCGGAGCTATGCTGCTTGCGGCGGTACGTTATTGCTACGGGCGGCGGTGTTGTCTTACGCGAATCCAATCGGGCCTTGCTCCGCGCTTCGGGGCGCGTGGTGTGGTTGACTGCCGATGTCGAAACGCTGTGGCAGCGCGTGCAGACCGATAGCGGCACGGCAGAGCGGCGGCCGCCGTTGACCGTTGGCGGGCGTATGGAAATGGAAGAAATACTCCGCTTACGAGAGCCGCTTTATCGCCACTGTGCAGACTTGATTGTTGATACCTCCGGACGCACGCCGGCGGAAGTCGCTGCGGAGATTCTGCGCGGGTTAAGTTAAGCATGTTCTATATCTGGCTAGTGTTGGTATTCCTCCTCGGTGCCTGCGCCGGGAGCGTCGTCAATTACTGTTTTTATCGTCTGCCGCTGGAAAAGAGCCTTTTTTGGCCGGGACCGCGCTGCGGCCGTTGCTTGCGGCCGATCCGCTGGTTCGATAATGTACCGCTGCTCAGTTTTGTTCTGCTGCGTGGCCGCTGCCGGAGTTGCAGCGAACGCATCTCGCCTCGTTACCCTCTCATCGAACTGTTGACGGGATTGTTATTTGCCGCGCTGTTTTACGTCGAGATCGGCCAAAACGTTCTCGGTTTGCCCTATCTCCAGATGCGCCGTGCTGCCATCGCGGCGGGAGATATTCCGGCACCAGCCTGGGCAGTGTTTGGCTGTCATGCCGTGCTGGCGAGCTTCCTGCTTTTGACTTCTCTGTGCGATCTCGACGACATGGCCATCCCGTTGCCCATCACGATCACCGGGACACTAATCGGCCTGGCGTGCAGTGCGTTGTTTGCTTGGCCTTTCCCCGGTGCAGAGCGGGCGCTGCCGTCGGTCAGCGGCTTTGTCCCGCCGCGCTTGCCGACGGGATTGTATCCCTGGCCGGTATGGTATCCCTTGCCAGTCTGGTTACCGCCCGGTAGCTGGCAGCTTGGTCTGGCCACTGGATTGGCGGGTGCTTTGGCTGGCATGGCGGTGATACGGCTGGTTCGCTTCACCTACGGGATGGCACGCGGCATCGAAGGGCTGGGTGTCGGCGATGCGGACTTGATGATGATGGCCGGCGCTTTCGTCGGCTGGCAGCCGATTGTGTTATCGTGTTTCGTCGCCGCTTTTCCCGGTCTGCTGTTCGGCATATTCCAGCTGTTGCGCCACGGCAATCAGCCGCTGCCGTTCGGCCCTTCCCTGGCGCTGGGCGTGGTGTTGACACTCTGGCTCTGGCCGTCCCTTGGCGACTTCGAGGCGTTGCGCCTGGTCTTCTTCGAGCCGGGCTTTCTCGGCGGCATCATCGGCGGCGGCGCCGTCTTTTTGCTGTTGGCCGGTTTGCTCTTCCGCTTCATCCTGGGTACGCCGCCCAAAGCTGAGCTGTGACCGTAAGGGAGCAACATCTATAACGGCTCCCTTATGGCCGCAGCTTGGATAGTTACCGCGGTTCGGACGGATGAGTTTTTTTCTTTTCTTGGGGTTGATTCCTGGCTTCACCTTGAAGTACACTTCGCCCCGCACCTCGAATTGTTCTCCTTGACGTAGGTTCCGGATTAGGTTCCCTCCACACCGCTGGGGTCGTATCATGCTGTTTTGCTCGTGGGCTTTTTTTCAGTTTTTCCTCCTCGTCTTCGCCCTCTATTGGTTCCTCCCCTGGCGCCGTCTGCATTGCGAGATTCCTTTGCCTCGGCAGCGGCGCTTCAAGCTGACCGGCGATGAAGTGCGCGTCTGGTTGCTTCTGATCGCCAGTTTCTACTTCTACGCTTCGTGGAGCCGTAAACTCGCTCTGCTTATCGTTGTGTCCACACTGCTCGATTATTGCATTGGCTTGGGTCTGGATGCTTGGCAGAATCCACGCTTGCGCCGCGCCCTCTTGATGCTCAGCATTAGTGCCAATCTGGGCTTGCTCTGCTTTTTCAAATATTCCAATTTCTTCCTGGCATCGCTGGATGAGCTGCTGATCGCCGCCGGCGCTCCGGTATGGTTCAATACGCTACGCATCATCCTGCCCATCGGCATTTCCTTCTATACTTTCGAGGCCATCAACTACACTGTCGATGTCTACCGTGGCCATGTGAAAGCCGAGCGCAACCCGACGCATTTGCTCTTTTTCGTTTTGTTCTTCCCGCACCTGGTTGCCGGCCCCATCGTCCGGGCCAAGGATTTTCTTCCACAAATCCGCCGCTCCAAACGCTGGAGTTGGGCGCGTTTCCAGCTCGGCGGTGAATATTTCCTGCTCGGCATGCTCAAGAAATGGGTGGTGGCCGATCAGCTCGCCCTCTACGCCGATCCGGTCTTCTCCGATCCCAGTGCCTACGGCAGCCTGGCCAACTGGATTGCCATGCTCGCTTTCGCCTTGCAGATTTACTGCGATTTTTCCGGCTATTCCGACATGGCCCTGGGCACAGCACACATGCTTGGCTACAAACTGGCCATCAACTTCAACATGCCGTATCTGGCTACCAGTGTGTCCGACTATTGGCGACGCAATCACATCTCGCTTTCGACTTGGTTGCGCGATTATCTGTTCATTCCACTGGGCGGCAGCCGCTGTTCGTTCTGGAAGACCTGCCGCAATAACCTCATTACCATGACGCTGGGCGGCCTGTGGCACGGGGCCAACTGGAACTTTGCCCTATGGGGTCTGGTGCATGGCGTTTCTCTGTCGGTTAACCGCGCCTTCCGCTCCTTCTGTCAGGTTCGTCCACGCCTGGATGCTTTCTTGCAGAGTGGGTGGGGCACGACCTTGCGTCGGGCAGTGACGTTCTTCTGGCTGGCTCAGGGGCTGGTGCTGTTCCGTTCGCCGACCTTTGCTCTGACGAGAGCGATGTATTATCGTCTGTGGGTGCCCGTGGAAGGTCCCGATATTTCCCACATCTACGGTTACAACCTGTTCTGGGGCATCGTCGCCGGTTTCGTGCTGTTTCACGTGGCAGCTTGCCAGCGGTGGTGGGAGCGTTTGAGCTTGCGGATGCCGACACCCATCTTGGGATTTACCTATGTTCTTGCTCTTATTCTCTGCATGGTCATGGCCCCTATTTTTGTGAAGCCGTTTTTGTACATGCAATTCTGAGGAGGAAGCCCCGATGAACTCTCCCGGCTCGGAAGTTCGTGAGGAAGTGACGCCAGGTAATTCGCCGGACGCACCGCCGGTTCGTTATCCGCTGTCGGTGCGCCGCTATCTGCTGACGGCTCTCGGCCCCAAACGGCCGCAACTGGACGACGAGGCCGCCACCCTTTGCCTGGCCGTGGCGCGGTCCAGGCGAATGAAACGGAATGCACATCTGGTGATGCTTTTGTGGATACCGTTTTGGTACGTAATCGGCCAACTGGCGCTTTTCGCCTGGATGGACGAAAGCTGGCAGATGGAACGCACCTTTTCGCCACCCCGCAAATGGGCCATCTTGCACCAGCGCTTGGCCGAGATGCCGGATCGGCCACTCGTGATTATGCTGGGCAGTTCGCGCACCGATCAGTCTTTCCAGGCCGGACGATTGACCGGCCAGCCTGCCCCCGATGGCCGGCCAATCTTGGCTTTCAACTTGGGGCTGCCGGCGGCGGGGGGCGTTCACCATGCCATGTACCTGAATGACCTTCTCGCCGAAGGCGCCCGCCCGCGTTTGTTGCTTGTCGAGTTGGTCACGGCATTCCTCAATCGCTCGCGGCGCGGCCTTCAGTCTGAAGAGCATTTCACGTTGGTTCCCTGGCTCAGCGCCCATGAACTCCTCTTTTTGCAACACTATTACTCCAATCGGCGGAAAATGATTACCGAATGGCTGGAGGCGCGTCTGGCGCCGTGGTACGGTTTTCGGTGGAATGTCCACGAACATTTTCTGGGACGTCATTCGCAGCCGCCAGAAGAAACCAAATTCGATCAGTCGTGGCGGCCGATCGACCCCTGGGGCTGGCGTCTGCTCCGTGATATGCCCGACACGATGGAGTTTCGTGCCCTCCGTTGGATGGGGGCCTACCACATGTATGCCCAGAGTCTCCAGCATTTCGAGTTGTCGCCCAAAGCGGCTCAGGCGGTTTACGATTTGATCGCCCGCTGCCGCCGTGAGAACATTCCCATCGCCTTTGTCCTCATGCCGGTCTCGCAAGAGTTTCGCGATCTCTATAGTCCCGAAGGACGCGCTCAAATAGAAAACTTCATCGCCGGGCTGCGCGACCGCTACAAAGTTGACATCATCGATGCTACCGAATGGCTGAACAAAGAGGATTTTGACGATGGGCATCACCCGCTTCTTTCCGGCGCTGAGAAATTCACTACGCGCATGATCCCAGAAGTGCATAAGCTGCTAGCGCGTACAGAACCGTCCAAAAAGTAACCAGGTGCAAACGAGCCGGAAGTGTAAGCAACGGCGAATGGTCCGTTGCTTACACTTCCGGCTCATTTGCGATGTACCGCGCCTGTTCGATGTCGTGCCGCAGCTGTTCGATCAATTCCGCCCTATCCTTGAAAGGACGCGTATCGCGCAGGCGTTCGAGGAAATCGGCAGCGAGCGACTTTCCGTACAAATCACCCTGGAACCCGATCAGGTGTATCTCGACCTTGCGGACATTTTCGCTGAAAGTCGGATTGGGGCCGATATTCGCGGCGCCCGGCCACATCGTTCCCTCATGCGAAACACGCACCGCATAGACGCCGTCACCAGGAATGAGGGTTAGCATCTGTTCGAGGTTAGCCGTGGGGAAGCCAAGCTTCTGGCCGCGCCGTTGACCGCTGCCGACTTGGCCGTGCAGCCGATAGGGACGTCCCAAAAGGGCCGCTGCTTCACGGACATTTCCGCTCGTCAATGCAACTCGGATCCGACTGCTGGATACTTCGATGCCGTCGAGGATGACTGGCGGCACCACCGTCAAACCGATCCCTGCCGATTTGCACAATTCGGCCAACATTGCCACGTTGCCTTCCCGTCCACGGCCGAAACCGAAGTTGGTCCCCTCCACCAGCGCCCGCGCTCGCAGGCGTTTCTGGATCACCTCGGCGAAGAAGTCCGCCGCACGGAGGCCGAGCATCTCGCGAGTGGCCCGGAGAACGAGCACATGATCGGCGCCCAGTCCCAGCAACAGCTGGGAGCGGTCTTCTGTGGTGGTCAAACGCGGCGGCGCCTGGTCGGGACGCAGCAGCTCGACGGGGTGCGGATCGAAGGTCAAGGCGACAGCAGGTCCGCCGAAGGCGTCGGCCTGGCGGCGCAACTGGGCAAGCAGGGCGGCGTGGCCGCGATGCACGCCGTCGAAGTTGCCGATGCTGACCGCGCCCTGGCGGCAGTCGCCGGGCGGCGTTGCATTCCAATCGATTGTGTAAACTGCCATGCACAGATTCCTGCCCCATCAGGGTGCGTCTGCCTTTTCGCTATAATAGTAAAAGTCTGCGGGCCGGCTGGACGATCGCTGTCCGCATCAGCGGAGAGAGGAAAGTCCGGGCTCCACAGGACGCGGTGATGGGTAATACCCACCGTCCGAGTTTTCTTTCGCTGCCTGACCAGTGAAAGAAGACGAAGGATAGGGATAGTGCAACAGAAAGAATACCGCCGATGGCCCGGCGGAAGCCGGGATCAGGCAAGGGTGAAAAGGTGCGAGTCTTCGCAGCAGAGCGGGCGGAGACTTTTAGTAAGAGCGCACCAGCAGCCTGGCGACAGGCTGGCTCGGCAAACCCCACCGGGAGCAAGACCAAATAAGAGGGCAGGACTGGTCCGGTCCGCTACGACCCTCGGGTAGGTCGCTGGAGCCGCCGGGCAACCGGCGGCCTAGAGAAATGATCGTCGCCGCGCCCCGCGCGGCACAGAACCCGGCTTACAGGCTGGCCCGTGGACTTTTTCAGCTGGATAGCGCACGCGGCGCCGCCTCGATGCCAGAGCGGCGGCGCCAGCGGCAACATCCACAATTCTCTGGTCTTTTATGACAGCATTCTCGGAATAAATGTTAAATTCGGAACCGGCTTCGTCTTCTCCTCATCAAAGGGTTGATAGGCGAGCTAGAGAAGCGACGCGGCTCGTAGTTATAATTAAATACGGAGTAAGGTCCGTGTGTTGGCACCAATGCTCCTTTCTCTGCCATGCACTCGCGAGAAGGGGTCCACTCATGAGCCAGCCCAACGCCGATCGTCCAGACAAATCGCGTCTGTTCAGCCAACTGAATGCGAATAATTGTCCTCTCGAAAAGAAACGGACAATTCCGCGCTTCAAGGTAGTGCTGCTGCAAAGCGCCATCGACGACTTAATGTTCGTTGTCCGCAGTCTCATGGAGGTGACACGCTTTCCCCGCGCCGAAGCGACGCACAAAATGTGGGAGGCTTATCATTGTGGACGATCTGTCTTGCTAACCACTTACCTCGAACGTGCTGAATTATATGTTGAGCAGTTCGCTGGCAAGGGGCTGAATGTGACGATCGAGCCAATGTAAGGATCTGGGCGAGCGAGACGTGTCACCCTTGATTGTTTGGTTTACCGGGGCGTTGATACATCCCGCTCGCTTTGTATGCGCTGCCGATAATATTTCAGTCCTGGTATGAAAAAACACACTGCCGTCACCACGCCGAACAGCAAAATGCCATAGCGTGGATAGATCGGCCGCAGCGCCATCGGCACGGCACTGAGAAACTCGGCTGCCGCCGCGAGGTAGAAGACGCCGGACAACATGCCTGCCTTGACAGTAAAGGTGATGCCAGCGACCACTGCCAGCATCGGCGCCAGCGATAATACCTCATAGCCGAGCAGATATTCGACCACAAAGACACCGATGGTCGCCGCAATGGCCCCGCCCCAGACGTGCGCCACTTGCCGTTCGATGAATAACACGGGACCCGC
Organism: Planctomycetota bacterium; assembly: GCA_021325115.1. Classification (GTDB taxonomy): domain Bacteria; phylum Planctomycetota; class Planctomycetia; order Gemmatales; family Gemmataceae; genus JAJPHU01. The sequence continues at coordinate 15,092 of JAJPHU010000091.1, forward strand.
TCGTTTCCGCAATTGCCAGAAGATGCAAGCCCAGACAATCAACCCGCCGCCCCACAAGAGCAGATACCACAGCGGATTTTTAACCGCACCGCAAGCCAGTCCGCTCGTCAGACCGCACATCAACAAAACAACGGCGCTATGCCACATCCATAATAGACCAAAATTCTCCATAATGGCCGCATGCGGCGTGGCACGGAAGGTACGGTTAAACACACTGACAAGCCGGCCGGAATGCACCGACAGCACTTCGCCTTGCAGGTACGCCTCCAGATCGGCGGCCAGAGCACCGGCGCTGGCATAGCGTAGTTCCGGCTCTTTCTGGATGCACTTCAAGCAGATCATCTCCAGGTCGGCATCGACGCCGGGATTGAGCAAGCGCGGGCGCACCGGATCTTGATCGAGCACTAAAAGCAATGTATCGACCGGCGTGGGCGCTTGAAATGGCGGCCGGCCGGTGAGCATTTCGTAAAGAATGACGCCGAGACTGTAGACATCGCTGAGCGGACTGGGCGTGCCGCGGCGATTGCTGACCTGTTCAGGCGCCATGTAAGCAGGTGTGCCGACGATGGCACCTGTTGCGGTACGTCTACTCACCGCCGCTTCGCCGGAGACGCGTTTGGCTAATCCGAAATCCGTGATGTGTGGCTCACCCTTTGAATCAATAAGGATATTCGAAGGCTTCAAATCACGATGCAGAATACCGTGTTCGTGAGCATATTGCACGGCCCGGCTGATGACGGCGAGATAACGCGCCGCCTCGCGCGGTCGCATCGGTCCCCGCGCCAGCAGCGCAGCGAGCGTCTGTCCCTCAACGAAACGCATACTGAAATACGCCTGCCCCTCCTGTTCACCGGCATCATAGACGGACACAATGTTAGGATGTTCTAGATGTGCCGCCGCCTGCGCCTCGGTACGGAAGCGCGTGCGGTCTTCCGGCGTCGCCAATTCACCGCGCAGAATCATCTTGAGGGCGACGATGCGCTTGAGACTGCGCTGATGTGCTTTGTAAACCATGCCCATGCCGCCGCGGCCGATCTCTTCGAGCAATTCATAATCGCCGAAGATTTTCGATGTGAACGGCGTAAGCTCCTGAGCAGGAGGCTTACGCCCCCGGAGAGTCGCCTCTGGGGGTTTACGCCCTCCGCTCAGGGAATGTGCGAATTCCTCAGCAAGCAACACGGCGCCCCACAATTCACGCAATTCAGCGGCGAGGTCGGGATACTGGACAGCGATGGCGTCAAGGTCGGGTGCTTGCCCGCGACGTCTCTGCTCACTTAAATCGGCCAGCAATTGTGCCAACCGTTGATCGCGTTCCTCAGTTGGTGTGGGAGGGATCATTTTTTTCGCCTGGCAGGAGGGCGGCACGCAGCCGGCGTACCGCCCGCAGATAGCGCATCGATGCGGCAGCTTCGCTCAGATCCAATTCGCGGGCCACCTCTTGGTTCGACAGCTGCTCGCGGTGCCGCAGAAGAATGATCTCGCGGTCGTCCTCATCAAGGTCGGCGATGGCGGCGTCGAGGCGGCGTTGTAGCTCGCGGCGAATCGCTTCGGAGGCCGGTGTACGTTCGGGATCGATCAGCTGTCCGGCCAACTCGTAGGATGAGTGGTCGGCCAATATGGCGGGGACGATCGGCTGTTCGCGGTCGAGGCTGCGACGCTGAGCTTGGCGATGGCGGCGATGGGCGTCGATGATGTGGTCCTTGGCGAGGTGCCGCAGCCACAGGCAAAAAGGCATGGCCGGATTTTTGAGGTAATCTTGTAAACGACGATGGGCCTCCAGCAGCACGTCTTGCACAATGTCGCTGGCATCGAGGCGCGCGGCCAAGGCAGGATCGAGACGCAGACCAATCAAGCGACGCAGCGGCTCACGGTGGACCGTCAGCAAGCGATTGACCGCCTCGGCATCACCCTGACGTGCTTTCTCAAGCAACGGATCGATTTGCAATTGTTCGGGCCACATGGAAAAGGATCCAGAGCGGTAGTTTCTCCGAACATCGGAAACTACTTGAACGATAACGCGGTCCTACGAGGACTGCAATGATTTTTTTCAGGCGGCACGGGCAAGACGAGAGGCAGGACCTGCGGCTGGCTCCGCCGGACGACGCAGCAACACGATGAGAGCGGCCAACAACACGAAATAGGCCAGCACAAATGCGCCATATACCTGAGCCTGCTTGGCAAAGAGCTGATAGAGCCGATCGTGATGCGCCGCCCCGTCTGAGGCGGTGTTGCTGGTCGCGGCCATCAGCACCATCGCCGCCACCAGCGAGCCGATGAGATAGGCGCGCAGCCCCTTGCTCGTCGCAGCTGTGGCCAGGTAATAGCAGATCACGGCGAACGGCAACAACAAGGTGACGCAGTGATGTTTCCACGTCCGCTCGCTGAAAAGCAACATACCCAAGAGAATGATGCTGAATTCAGCGCTGAGGCGCCAACCTTCGCGCGGCATCGTCGGCGTTCGGCACACCCACACGACCATCAGAGCAAACAACCCCATGCAGCTTTTGACCAGCCAACGCGCCTGCGCCGGCGAGAGATCGAGCCAGTTGTCGTAGTGCGTCGGCGTATACACATTATGGATGTAGGTGGAGAACGAGGGACTGTGTGTCGCCAACCGCGCCACCAGACCGGGCAGCGATTGATTGTGATGCTCGCTGGTGACTTTTCCTTCGATGATAAAAGGATACACCATGTCGTAATACCAGCTGACGAGATGTTGCTCATTGCGTTCCCAACCCATGAACAGTGCAGGGACCAGGCCGGGCCAAAGGAAAAGGACCAATCCGGCAGCACAGCCGGCCAGGATTTTCCACGAGCGTTTCCACAGAAAATATGGCACGAACAGGGCCGGCGTGATCTTGCAGGCGATGGCCAGGCCGAGCACAACTCCGGCGGCTCCATCGCGGCGACGGTGATAGGCGGTCAGGGCGGCCACGACCAGAAAGAGGATGAACAGGTTGACGTTGCCGTGTTGCAGATCGCTCATGATGGGCCGAAGCGCCAAGAGCACCGTGAGGCATTTGGCCCACAACGGGAATGGGCGCGACGGTTCCTCGACAAGCTGGAAGACCCAGTGGAAAGCCAGCATAGTCAGGCCGGCTTTGATGTAGAACCAGCACAGCGCGGCCCAAAGGGAGGCGATCCTCTCCGGCACCCCTAGCTCCCCGACCACAGCGGGCAGGCGCGCCAGGGGATAGAGCAACAGGGCCATGATAGGCGGATTAGGATAATTGTAGCGCTGGGCGATATCCACGCCATCGCCCAGGGCACTGATTTGCGGCTGCCAACGCTGAAAGGCTGAACCGTTGTGAGATGCTTTGAATGCATAGGGAATGCTCAGGGCTACGAAGAATAGTGCCAAGCCAAGAGCGAGCCAATTGGCAATCTTCATGCGACGCGCGTCCTTGCACGGCGAGTGGGGCGTGGCAATGCCCCGGTGAAACAACGTAACCAGGGCGTTGCCACGCCCCGCTCGCCCACTGTACACTGGCCCGGCAGTGGGCCACAAGGCGACTTTGGCAGTTTGCGCCTGGCATGTGAAGGGCATCTGCCGTGAGGCAGGTGCAGATATGCCGCTCAAACCTGGAAGATGCGCTTTACATTATCGCGGAGCAGACAGCGTGCCAACTCAACTGCCCTCGTCTCACCAAGGATGCCTGGACGCACGAAATCGTCGGCCAGCACACGGGCCAAAATACGGCGATACATATTGAACTTCGGTAAGCCAAATTCCAGCTTGTACATATCACTGTAATAACCGATCTGCTTTGTCTTCGGCACTGCTTGCAAGCGTGCCCGCAGATCGGTTTCGATGTAGGCCGGGATGTTGGAGTACCACCAGTGGCCGCTGGCGACGACATTGGGAAAGATCCAACTGTGGCTGACCAACTCCTGGTTTTGACCGCTGGAAAGCACCGAGATGCAAAACGTCACCTCCGGGAAAGCGTTGAATAGCTCCGCATATTGCAGAAGTGAGGTGCGCTGATCGAAGAGATCTTGTCCCTGGTAGACACCGTTGCGATAAACGCGGCGATTGACGCCAATCATCAGATCGAAGGGCAGCCGAAAATCGCGGCAATATTCGGCGAGCATCCAGAAGGCTTCCTCTTTCTTAATCCCTCCCCGGTCTGGCGGGAGGCTAAAAGGGGGGAGCGGTGTGAAATCGGGCGGCAGCGAGATGGCACAGGCCTTGGCGCCATGCCGTGTGAAATATTCGAACAGTTTGCCGATGGCACGGCGCAGGTTCGCCGCATCGTCCACTTCGATTCCTGTTGCTTTCGCCAGGCGCTGTCGTACTTCCGGCTTATCTAGGCGAAAAACGAGATCATCCGTGCGCAGACAGGGGACGTAGCGCGTGGTGTCGAAGCCTTCGAGCGGATCGTCGAAATCGTTGGTGAGGAAGATCTTCTCGATATTGGAGAGGTGCAGTACCTTATCCTCCCAGTCAGGCTGCGCCATGAGGCGCTCGGCAGCGTCCCAGAGGGTATCGGCATCGGCAGCAGTGACGCGTTCGCCGGAAAAACCGAGAAAAGTACGAGCGATATCTAAAAACCAGGCGTATTGTGCCGTATTGTCGAAGTGATCCATGTGCGCGAGGATAGTACGGACGCGCTGGCGCGGCTCGACATCGGCAGCAAGCGGCTTTTGGTCCATACCGGCGGAATGGGCCAACTCGGTGTAGTAGTGATAGCCCAGGATGTCATCGAGCGTGCGCGACGCTGGGCGGTGAGGATTGATGTGCGAATGCGGATCGATCAGCGGGATCTGGCAAATCTCGGTAAACAACTCACGGACAAGTGAATCCATAAACATATTGCAACTCCCTGATTAGGTCTTGACTCCAAAGCGAACCACAGAGTCACAGAGAACACAAAGAGAAGACACGAAGAAAAGACAAAAAGAAAGAGAATAACCAAATAACCAGACCTAAACTGTTGTTTATTTTTGTTTCTTGTTTTTTCTTTTCTCTGTGTTCTCTGCGATTCTATGGTTAGTTCTTCATTTTTTAGTTACGTACCCAGATCGGCGACGCCCAGGCCATCTGGCCGTCTTTCTGCACCACGCGGACGTAATAATAACTCGCTTTGTCGCTCTTCTTCGGTGCTGCATCTTCCCAATGGAATTTCGCTTCCTCGCTCTCCTTTTTGGGCCGATGCGTATGCACGACCTCGCCGTCGCGCACGATGTCCACGCGGTCGAGCGGATTGGTGCCAAGCACTACCACGTCCAGCGCCGGCTTAGCAGTGCGGACTTCATCGCCCATCAGATTGCTACCCATGCGTACGTCGAGGACGATGTTGTCCGTGGCGGCGTAGCTGTGGCGTTTCTTGAGTGCCTCGATCAGTCCCTTGCGGCTGAATTCCTCGGCGAGGATGCACGAATAGCTGATGTGTGTAGAGACGTGATCGCTCGATGATTGAAAGCCAAGACGCTGGCCCTTGGCCAAGGCCAGCGACACGAAGCCATCCGGCTTGAATGGTCCATGAACACGATCGTTTTGGTCGTTGATAGTTCGTGGTGCGCCAGGGGCCTCATAGGACGAGTCGAAACCCTGGAATATTTCGACGACGGGTTCGAGGGCGTCGTCGTGCTCGGCCCAGTTGGTGCCCTGATCGGTAGCGGAGGTGTGCGGCATACAGATGCCACCGGTGCGGCGCAGGTAGTCGTAGAGCTTGCCGGTGTCCTCGGCCATCGGCTTGGGAAGGCGGCGCGGCACAGGCAGTGTGCGATGGCCACGCTCCGTCCACAACACATTGCGATGCCCATTGGGGTACGGCACGCTGCGCTCGTATCCATACATCGAGATAAAAACATTCGGCAGTGTGTACAGGTCGTTGGATTTTTGCGTGCGCCACCAGGGATATTCCTTATCGCTGCCCATGTTATGATCGGTGACGACGATGAAATCAAGGGCGGCAGCGTCCAGGGCATAGCGATACAGGTCCATCAGAGACCCATCGCCGACGCCATCGGGAGAAATATCGGTGTGGCGGTGCATGTCACCACGATAGATGTGATAGGTGCGGCCGCCGGACTCGACCTGATAGGCGCGGATGCGTGAGACCTGCTCGGCTTCGCGCGGATGAACGCGCTTGATGGTTGCTGGGGAAATGTGAAGATCACGCAGACGGGCTTCGGCGGGCCGGCCGGCGCCGTGCAGGCGGCTAACGGCAATACTGAGGTTGCGTTCTGTCAGGGCGTAGGGAGCCGGCCAGCCGCGATTATCACTGGCATAAGCGAAGTAAACGCCCCCATTCGGATCGCGTTGCGGTGACAAGCGCATGTCATTGCGGCCTGCCGAGGACGGCAAGGCCACGACGCCGCTCCAGTGGTCGCCGAGAAACGCCGTGGCATACACGTCCCAGCGGCCTCGCGCTCCCCAGTCGTCCACGCGCGGGTTCCAACAGGTGCGATGACGGAACGCCAGCCACATGCGACCTTCCGTATCACCTTGCAGACACGGCAATTCGCTGAAAGTACGCAACTCTGGCGGCAGCGCTTGCAGCAGACCGGCTTCCGGCTCCTGCCATTTGCCATCGACTAAGCAGGCGATGCGCAGGCTGCGATCGTGATAGAGACGCGTGCCGGTGTTTTCGCGCACTTGATGGCCGGCATCCTTACCCCATTGCGGGCCGGACTGGTCCCAGGCAACCCAGAGCCGGCCGGTGCGATCGCAAGCCAGGCTCGGATGCGCCTGGAACAGCGGCGACGGATCGGGACAGAGAATGTCACCAAGTTGAGGCGACGGTCCACCGGACAGACTGCGGACACGAATGCTGTAATCTCCGCTCTCATAAGTATCCCATCCAACCCAGACGCGATCGCTTTTCGGATCGGCAGCGACGACAGGGTTCCAATCGTTGGCCTTGGCCGTACTAACACGGATCGGGTCGTGCCAGCCGTCACCATCGACACAGCGGGCGAAAATGTCGGATTGTCCGTTGCGGAACCCCTGCCAGACCAGCCAGGCCCGACCGCGCTGATCGGTGGTCATGGTGTGCCAGATGTCCGGTCCCGCATCGTTGGTGAGGCGAATTTCCGCGCCGAGCTTGCCGTCTTGATACGGACGCGCGAACAAGTCCCAATTGTGTTCGCGTTGGCTGGCCCATACGATCCACAGCGTGTCGCCGTGCGTGCTGGCCAGGGCAACACGAAAGTGATCGCCCGGCCCGGCCACTTCCTTCGGCTCCGACCAGGCGCCGTCCGGCCCGTCACGCTCAACGAGCAGGACACGGTCTTTCTCTTGCCGATAGGCGACCCAGGCGAGATATTGCTTGCCAGTCTTATAGCGCACCCAAAAAGCGGGATAATCGTCCTGCACGGGATTGGCCGCTTTCGGCGGGGCTGCCGGCCGCAACACACTCGTCTGGGGCAGCCGCTCGACGCGCACCTGACCGTCCAGGTATGTCCGTGGTTCGCCGAGAGCAATGTCATCACTCTGGAACTTGATCTCACCTGCCGGAAAGGAGACGGTCAAGATCGGTGCTTCGCCATGCACGCGGAGCGTGACACCGTTGGGCCAGGGTTGTTGGGGCACCGGCGGCAGTCTCCGGCCTTGAGCATTCTCAATGGGGAAACGTTCGCCGGGTACAATGTTCACGTGTGTGCGGCACTTCCAGCCCTGCACGCCGTCCACTGCATCTGTCTCCTCGAAGCGCCAGCCGCTGATGGAAGTGATCTGTCCGCCGGATATTTTGACTTTGCCGCTCCAGTCTGTAGCTTTTTTATCCTGGAACCCGAACGTGATACGGAAGAGGTGTTGCGGCGGCCCAGACTGCTTTTGCGAAGCGGCCACGGCAATCATCAGGGCAACGGCAACGAGGGCAGCGGCATAACGGCGAACACGCGCGGACATGGGTAACTCCCTTGCAAGCAAAAGACAAAGCGAGCACGTCGGCGATTATTAGAACATCCGCGATGGCTCAATGCAACCGGCAAGCGTATTGTGGGCACATTCTCCTATCTGCATCTCTTCCCACTGAAATCTTGAATGTCCAGATTATTCGACAGGCGGTCACAGCAATAAGCTCTTGCGCAAGCTTTGGAGGTAGAAAAATCCCTAGCCGGAAGCCAACAGGGTCGGCAACCACATGAGGGCAAAAAGCAGGAACAGTGGGGCAAACCCCCTCGCCTCGTTCGTCGCGCTGAGTGACGAGAGCACACCCATACAACAAAAGCCGCTGAGGCCGACCATGCTGAGAATCGCAACGAGCAGATGACATATCATTCCCACGAGAAATCCGCGCGGACTTCTCCTGGTCATTCCAACAGAGGCAAAGGCCATTGCCGTCTCCCAGCTTGCCAGCACCAGAACATACAACAGACCTAGGGTGAAATCAGCAATGTTAAAACGGCCTACTCTACGAAAAAGATCATCGTAAATTTCAAGGAAGAATGCTACAGCATAGCACAGGCTGACCAAGACGAGAATCCCTTGATAGATCAGGCGCCAAATAAGGCCGGCCGGCAATCGGTTATCCCTGTCTTCGTGCATAGTCGAAGCTCGCACGGATGAATCGCCGCTGAATAACACTACCTTCGTGTCTTTTATTCTGGTAACGGTATCTATCTCTTCACCGCGATGCAATATAAATGCTTCTCCGTCCGCAGGTAGATCGCGCCATTAGCGATGGCCGGCGTGGCCAGTAGCGTTTCTTTTAGATCATTGTTGGCCAGGATTTTCGGTTTGTCGCCCAGCTCAACTACGGAGGTATCGCCTTCTTCCTTGGCGATGTACAGTTTGCCGTCGGCGATGACTGGCGATGCGGAGAAGCCGTGGCCGAGCCGTTCGCGCCAGATCTCTTGGCCGGTGGCGGCGTCGAGGCAGGCGATACCGATGTCGGTCAGAGCATAAATGCGGCCCTGGTAGACGACTGGCGACGCATAGGCAGCTTTGAGCTTGCGGCTCTTCCACACCACTTGCGGCTTGCTGTCCGCCGAGACGCGCAGGGCCACGGAAGGTGTGCCTGGTACGATTACCAGATCATCGATGAGCGCCGGCGACGGGACAGAGCCGAGATTGTTGCCTTTGTGGCTCCATAATATCTCACCTGTATCTGCGTCATAAGCAGTGATGTCGCCGGCGGTCTGGAACAAGGCGGCCGTCTTGCCGCGGAAGCGCGTGACGAGTGGTGTCACCCAGTTGATATCGCGGCGCCGCGGCGCCTTCCAGCGATTGCGACCGGTCTTCACGTCCACGCCCAGCGCGAACGAATCGCCGGCATTTTCCAGTGGCAACAGCAGCGTCTCGCCGGCCAAAACCGGCGAGGCAGCCATGCCTACTTGATTGGTGATGTCTGGATAATCACGCTGCAAAGCGCGATACCACAGCAGATCACCGTCGCGGTTGAAGGCGGCGAGATCACCGGTAGCGAACAGTGCATAGATGTGTCGGCCATCCGTAACTGGCGTCGGCGCGGCCATGCTCGTTTTCGGGTGACGCATGGTATTGCCGGTAGCGGCGAGTTGCCGCTCCCACATTTTTTCGCCATTGGCGGCATCAAAGCAAAGGACGTGCAGGCGGCGCTCGCGATACATCGAGGCGGCGGTGACGTAGATGCGGCCGTCGGCAACAACCGGACTGGAGACGCCGCGTCCGGGCAATTCCGCCCGCCAACGAACGTTCTCGGTGACGCTCCACTTCACCGGTAAGCCCTTCTCTTCGGAGACAGCCCTGCCGCCAGGACCGCGAAATTGCGGCCAATCACCAGCATTGGTGGAACATGCTAACAAAAATAATGTTGAAGATATAATTAGTGGTTTCATGGTACATTGACTTGTGTAAACGGTACGGCCGCGCCCACGGCATCACACAAACGCACCTGGAATTTCCACTCCTGGGCCCACTCTTCACTTTGTTCGTTCTGGCACACTTTTATAAGCAGCTCGTTGCGTCCAGCTTTCAACGTGGCGTGGGCGATGTGCTGATCCACTTCCATGCCGTGATGGTACTCATCGCGGTGATACAGCTCCTGCCTGTTGAGGAAAATCTTGATGCCATTCATCGAACCGGCGCGGATCTGGATGGGCCGTTCTTTCGGCGATTCGATTGCAGCATAGGCATAGGCGACGACGCCCTTCTGTTTGCCCAACTCTTTGTTGAGATTGACCACACCATAGGGATCATCTGTGGCGACGGCGATCCAGCGAGCCTCTTTGCCGTCTTTGCCTTTATATACGGCTTTTGGATCGACGCTTTTCTCCGGAGGATAGGCAATGTTGAAGCCGACATCGTTGTGGTTGTCGAAAGGAGCGATGAGCAGCCATTGACGCACGAAACCGAAATGCGCGGCCACATCGATGTGAACGCCGAGTTTGTCGAGTTGCTTGACAATGAGGTCTACCTGATCCTTGTCGCAAGCGCCCGTCAGCGCCCGGCGATAGGCGGCGCGGGCAGCATCCTTGTTGCCCTTATCGAGTTGGCTTCGCGCTTGCTTGAGGACAGCGGCGACGGCATCGCGGCGCAGCTCTGGACTGGAATCTTGCAACATATCGGGCAGCAGACGATCGGGCGTCTTGGGATCGACACGGCATAGCCATTCGTAGGCGAGGCGGCGTGCAGCGCCGCTGTTCTGGGTTTGGCGGATGAACTGTTTCAGTGCTTCGCTCGGCAATGGTCTGCCGACCGTCAGGGCACGCTCGACAATGGCATCGCCGGCAGTGCGCAGCCAGTTGGCGGCAACGGCATCGGCATCGTTCATGGCTTGGAGGATCGGCGGCAGCGCCGCCGGTCCCTGCTGCACTACCTCTTTCCAGGCACGTGCTGCCGTCTCGTTGCCTGCGCCCTCGCGGCCCACCGCCTTGAGCTGCGCCAACGCCTCGGCAGACACCTGGGTAGACAGGGATACAGCCGGCAGCAGAAGCAGAACGATCCCTTGCCCATAGATCAATCGCCGCATATAAACTAAACTCCATCTCGGCCTATTCGACCAACGAACTCTCCTCTTGATTGTCCGAATCGTAACGAAGACCGTCCATAGGCGAGCGATGGATCGCACATACAATAAGGAGCGGTTTTCACTTCTTGCCGGTCCCCCGCGCTCGCAAGGGATGCCTTTGCAGGCGCGGCGAGCTGGCGGGGGAGACAGCATTTCGGGAGGTGGAAAGTGATGCGCGCCATCCAGGATTATTACGTAGCGGACAACGCTATCGTGACGGGCGATGTTGTGCTATCGGCGGGCGTGAACATCTGGTACGGCTCGGTCTTGCGCGGCGATTTGGCACGTATTACCTTGGGGCCGCGTGTCAACTTGCAAGATCACTGCATTGTCCATACCGATTACGATGAACCGCAGCTGATCGAAGAGGGTGTTGTGGTCGGCCATCGCGCCGTATTGCACGGCCGTTTCATCGGCCACGATACACTCATTGGCATGGGGGCGCTGCTGTTATCGGGATGCGAAATCGGCGCCGAATGCATCATCGCGGCAGGAACGCTCATCACCGAGAAGCGGCGCATTCCGCCGCGCTCCCTGGTTATGGGCGTGCCGGGCCGGGTTGTCCGCGAAGTCCGTGACGACGACTTGCGGCGAACGCTTGCCATTTGTGCTCATTATCTGGAAATGGCCCAGCGCTACGCTCACGGCGCCTTCCCTGCACCGTGGTTGGGGGGGTAGGCAGTTGGGTAGTTAGATGGCTAAATTGCGAATCATCCAACCCACCTAACCACTAATAGATTAACGATTGTACCGGCTTTATGCGGCGAACGAGAAGCAGCGATGGCAAGAATGTCATTCCGTTGTCTGCCCTCTCCGTGGTATCCTCACAAGAGGATCTCCTAAGCCGGCTTAGCCGGATCTCACGGAAAACGTTATCGCTCAGGGAAGCGCGGACCAGGCAGGAGAAGGAAATCAGCCGGGTCGAAGATTGCTCGGCACTGGGTGAACCGGGCGGTCCTGTTCCAGGCTTCGGGGGGTCCGAACGTGACAGCAGAAATACTTGTGCAACCGACTACCCTCACCGCCGGTGTAACCCGGGCCGATACGGTCTCCGATCGGCGTGCCGACATCGACGCAAAAATGACGAAGGTGGCGGAACTATTGCGGGAAGTCGGCTGCGAAGGTTTGTTGCTTCTGGACCCGGCCAATTTCGCCTGGTTGACCAGTGGAGCCATGATACGCGGCCTGACCGAGCCGGCCGCCGAGCCAGCTGCTTACAGCAACGGTGAGCATCGCTGGATCATTGCCAGCAACGTCGATTCGCAACGGCTGTTCGATGAAGAAGTCGATGGCCTGGGTTTTCAGCTCAAAGAATGGCCCTGGCACTGGGGACGTGATCAATTCCTCGCCGATCTGTGCCACAACCGCAAAGTGGCCTGCGATCGTCCCGTCAATGGTATTGTCAACGTGGCCGAGCAGATGCGCCGCCTGCGTCGGCAACTAACGCCTTACGAACAAGCCTGCCAGTTGGCCTTGGGCCAGACCGTCGCCCATGCCCTGGAAGCAACCTGCCGTACCTTGGAGCGCGGCGAGAGCGAGCGTGAAATTGCCGGCCATCTCAGTCATCGCCTCCTGCACCGCGGCGTTTTGCCGCTTAACATCGGTGTCGCCGTCGATGGTCGATCGCGCCTGTATCGCCGCTTTGGCTTCACTTCAGCGAGCCTGGAACGCTATGCCGTGTTGACGGTGACAGCTCGCAAGTACGGTCTGTACGTAACGGCCAGTCGATCCGTGTGTTTCGGCGAAGTACCGGTAGAATTGCGTCAGGAGCACAACGCTGTCTGCCGTGTCAGTGCCCTGTACTTATCCTCGACCTGGCCGGACGCCGTGCCGCGGGAAATCCTGATGACGGGCCGGCGCATCTATCTCATCAGCGGTTACGAGCATGAATGGCAGTTAGCGCCGCCGGGCCATATCACCGGCCGTTGTCCCATCGAAATAGCACTGACGCCTCAGACCAAGGATCTGTTTCAGACCGGCTGGTCTGTAACCTGGAACGCCAGCGCCGGCGCCGCTAATAGCTGCGATACTTTCCTCATTACGGACGAGGGACCGCGTCTCATCACCCCAACGGAGTATTGGCCTCTCAAACGCATCCGCATTCAGGGCGCTGAATTCGTCCGTCCCGATGTGCTGCAACGCTAACGGACAAACCGAACGAGCCGGAAGCGTGAACGAACGGATATTTTTTCCGTCGCTTACACTTCTGGCTCGTTAACTTGCGTTGTCCCAAGAGAAAGTCTGTCGTATAATTTAAAACCTCGGAGAGAACGGAGTTCCAGCTTTATCAACCCAGCGACGCCGTCCCTCTCGTGCTCGACAGCAACACGGTCGGCACGATCCCGGTTGCCGAAATGCTGCCCTGACACGCGGAAGGAGCATCGATGCGGTCCATCGCTTCTACTCTTTTATTCGTCTTGGTAGCCGCGATTTTCGGACTGTGTTTCTTTCGGGAAGCGAGCGCGGCCGAGAAGGCAACGCCCAAGTGGACTACCGCCGATCGGCAACCATCGCCGACCGCAACAGAAACCCGCGCCTTTATGAAAAGTCTTCTCCGCTATGTTGAGGAGCATCATCTTAAAAAGAATGAGAAATCAGAGCAGCGGGGACTGGTTTACGAATATTTTGACACGCGTCGCGCCGGCCAGTTCGATCAATGGGTGCAGGGCGAAGCGCTGGACACCATGCATGATGGCGCCTGGCTGGCTGCCGCTCTGGTTAACGCCTATCGGGCGACCGGCGATCCGGTTTACAAAGATTTCCTCGTTCGCTGGCAGCTGCCGTTCTACTGCAAGATGCTCAACCATAGCGATCGCCTTTTCTCCGCCAAGCGCGACGATGCTCGACCGACGGCGCATCGCTTCAACCGCGAACATCTTTTCCAAGAAGGCGAGAAAGGTTTCGTACCCTATTGGTGGGATGACGGCGCCTCCGTCAGTTTAGAACGGCGGCGTGACAGGAATCCACTAGGTCCATTCTCCTGTACCGATCGGCTGGCCGGCAAACCGAATCCGAAATTTCTCCTTAATGGCTACTCACACGGCTCGTCCAATCACTTGGCTCAGGATCTCGGTGTTATGCTGGAGTTGTCCTGGCTGCTGCTGCGTGAGGCTAAGGATCCTACCGAGCGAAAATTGGCGGCGGAAGTAGCCGAGGCCGCTATGAATTTGCACGAATGCCGAATGCGTCATCATGGTCACATCCCTATGTGCGACGCTCCCGCCGCCTTGGCCAACAGGAATGCCGCTCTCATGAAGTTTGTGCCTGATCAGAGCATCTCTGTTGCCGCCGAGTTGGCTAATCACTACTACCGCGCCTTGTACGATTTCAAGCCGGGCCAGCGGCAAGCATTCCCCGGTTTCGCCGACGATCAAGAGTATCGTTATTACTTCGGGATTGCCCGTCACGGCGGGCGATTGCCGCGCCCGCTCGCTTTCAAAACAATCTACGACGCCTACACCGAACCTCTGCTTTATCGCTATTATTCTGATGACGCCGAAGTGCCGGCCGGGATCAATCGCTTCGACCTGCATCCGTACTTCGCCGTCGATGGCCGCTTGCCTGATTATCGCTCTGATCGCAAAGGTCCGAGCGGTCAACCACGCCCTATCGGTTCGCGCATGGGTCCGCAGAACATGGTATGCTGCGGTTGGGCATTGCAAGCGCTGCGGACCTATCCTGGCATCTGGGAGGAACACTATCAATGCACGTTTCCTCAGGATCTACGGGTTTACATCGACGAGCGCCCACCGCAATCTTCCCTCGATCCCGCGCCGGCTGCGGCCCTGCAGCTTGGCTCGGTGAAGTTGGAACTACTCAGTAGCCGCAATACACTGCACGTGAAAGGACAGGTCAAGGGGGATACCCTCACGCTAAAGCTGTTCAGCCGTCCCGACGGTCAGGGGCATCACGCAGCTGTTACCCTGCGGAAGGACAAAAGCAGCGAAGCGATCAACGATCGCGGTGAGAAACTGCAAGGCAAGATCACCATCCTGTCTGCGGAAGATGGTTTCTGCTTCGATGTAGAACTGCCTTACGCCATCATTAAAGGACAGAAATTCTGGTCTAACGGCGTCGAGTTTGGCCGCTATTCCGTGCAGGCCGGCGAGGCGCGACGTAATTTCTACTTGATGAGTCCTGAAAGGCAAGTCAAGGCGCGCCTGCAACACGAACTGGCAGGCGGTCTGCGTACCTGGGAAGCGATTTTCAAGGAGAGGGGTTACATTCCTACTGGCCTGGACGCTGGCGCGGACTGGGAGTATCTCTCCGATACCGGCGGTTATGCCCATTTACTGAGCGCGGCATCGCAGTGGTTGTTCGTGCTGGACGGTAAGAACGATTGGGAGCAACATCACCTACAACGTTAGTTCTCGGAGTAGAACGGCGGCGAAGTCTGGGAAGCCATCTACACCAGGCGTCGCGAAGCGAACCATCGTATAAGCGGAACTGGCGATGCCGTTCCTTTTGTGCTCGACGGCCCCCCCGTAGACACAATGCTGGTGAATGAATTGCTGCCGTAATGGCGTATCAAGCACTCAAGAGGGGCTTCGCTGTAACGCAGCACGCCCAATTGATCGAAAAACCAGGCGTAATACTGCCCAACCGATGTGAACCTGCTGCGCCGATGGCTGAAGCCGGATGTCCCCACTTGTCAAGGCGTCCCGTGCCCTGCACAATGGAAAATAGGGTTTTTCCTTCTATCTATTACGTTCCTCCCATGAACCGGCGTGCTTTTCTTCAGTCTCGCCATTTTGCGCACAGCGCCGGACACGTGTTTGGCGCGCTCGGACCTGGGGTTTGTGCTTCCGACTCATCGGACCATGCTCTGCTCCTTCACCTCTGTCGCCGTGCCATGGCCACTCAGTTTGAGATCATCCTGCCCTTTGGCACGCCCGCCGCTGTGGCGATAGGCGAAGAAGCATTCCGTTTGCTCGATGCGCTGGAGGAACAGATGACGGTTTATCGAGCCAGCAGTGAGATCAGCCGGCTCAATCGTTGCGCTTTCGCCAGGCCGGTGCGTGTGGAGCGCCGTCTATTCGGTTTGCTGGAGCTGGCGGCGCAGATTCATCGAGAGACAGAGGGTGCCTACGACATCACAGCGGGAGCGCTCATCAAAGCGTGGGGATTTTTCCGAGGACCGCGGCGCGTGCCGGGCGACGAAGAACGTGAGGCGGCCTGCCAACAAACCGGCATGGACAAAGTGACGCTGGACTCTGAGCGCGGTACGGTACGCTATCATCAGCCCGGAATCGAGATCAATCTCGGCAGCATCGGCAAAGGCTACGCTCTCGATCGCCTGGCGCGGAAGCTGCGTAGCCGAGGGTGCAAGCGAATATTGTTGCATGGAGGCACCAGCAGCGTATACGCTGGAGGATGTCCTGCCGAAGCGGAGCGCGGTTGGCCAGTGGCGATTCTGCATCCGTGGGAGGGCCGCCGCCTGGCGCGGGTATGGCTGCGCGATCGGGCGCTGGGAACCTCAGCGGCCACGCATCAGCACCTGGAATATAACGGAAAAAAGCTGGGCCACATTCTCGATCCGCGAACGGGCTGGCCGGCCAGCGGCATCGCCAGCGCTTCCGTTCTTGCCCCCAGCGCTGCTGAGGCTGATGCGCTCTCGACGGCGTTCTATGTCGGCGGTCTCGAGCTGGCCCGGCGCTATTGTGCCGCCCATCGCGGCATCGCCGCCATCCTGCTGCCTGAAGGCGAAGGGGCCGGACCCGTGGCGATTGGTCTGGCGCCCCAGGAGTTTTCGTGGAATTAACATGAACAAACTCACCGCATTTTTTCTGCTTCTGTTGCGTTTGGCAATCGGCTGGCACTTCGCCGCCGAGGGCTATCACAAGCTGAAAGGCTATTGGGAAGGGCCGACGGAAACAGTCGTGGGCAAATCTAAACCATTCAGCAGCGCCGGCTATTTCCGCGAAGGCACCGGCCCGCTGGCGAAGTACATTCGCAAGGAAATCGGCGATCCCGATGACGAGGCCTTGAGACTGTTGACGCCCGAACCTGCCGAATCGCCCAATACACCGCTGCATGCGCGCACCCCCTCGCTGCTAGCCCAGGAATGGGCTGATTACGTTCGCCGTTTTGGTGCTTATTATGGCTTTGATGACGAGCAACGCAAGAAAGCCGAAGAAGTGCTGATGAAAGTCGAGGATGCTGCCGTCCGCTGGCTGACAAGCAGAGAGATAACGGACAAGAATTTCCAGGCCCAAACGCAGGAAGGTCGGCTGCCGGCGCCGGTGCGGCTGGAACAATACAAGCAGAAGCTCGAGGAGTTAGCGGAGCCGAAATATAGTCATTTGGAGCCGATCGGCTCGGATGCCGAATCGGCCCGCCTGCACAACATCAAGGCGGAAGTGGTTCGCCTGCGTGTCGGCCTGCTGAACGATCTTGACGAATATACCCAAGATCTCCGCAAAGAGCTGGAGAAAATCCCCACCCCCGAGCAGAAAAAAGCTGTCCAGGACAAAGGTCCACCACCGCAGCCAGCTAAAGAAAACGAAAAACAAAAGTGGATCGACCTGGCCACCATGTACGGCCTGACAATCCTCGGCGCCTGCCTGATTCTGGGTTTGTTCACACGGCTGTCGTGCTTGTTGGCAGCAGGCTTTCTGTTGATGACATACCTGTGCATGCCGCCGTTTCCCTGGCTGCCTTCGGCGCCCAATAACGAGGGCTATTATCTCTTTATCAACAAAAACGTTATCGAAATGTTGGCGCTGTTGGCCCTGGCGACGACAGCCAGCGGGCGTTGGCTGGGGCTGGATGCGCTTATTCATTGGATGTTTTTCGGCAGCCGTCGTCCGGCGCCGTGAAAAATCGAAACCCCGGCGAGTGGGGCGTGTTAACGTCCTGCTCACTTGATTTCTTTGAGTGGGAGATAACACCAATGGCTCTTGACATTACTCCCGAACAACGTGCCATCGGCAAGGCCAATTTCAACCGCACGGCCGACGGACTGACTCGACGCGGCTTTATGAAAAGCCTGGTTGCTTCCGGCGCGGCTGTCGCCGTCGCCACGCCAGCTGCTTACTACGGCTACAAAAGCATCGAGGGCAAGCCGGTCAAGGCCGTCCTCATCGGCTGCGGCGATGAGGGCGGCGTTCTCGTAGGGGAACACAATCCCAACTACCTCGAATTCGTGGCTGTCTGCGACATCCGTCCCTCTAACATGCAACGCATCTTCAACGGCGAGCCAGTAGGACTGCGCAAGGGACTCAAAAAGGTCTACGGCAACCGCGCCAATAATATCAAAAAGCTCGACAGTTACGACGCTTTTACAGACGAATTACGTAAGAACAAAGACATCGAAGCTGTCGTCATTGCTCTGCCGTTGTGCATGCACGCCAAGGCAGCCATCGATGCCATGAAGATCGGCAAGGATCGCGGCAAACCGATCCACGTTTTGACCGAGAAGCTGATGGCCTGGAACATCCAGCAGTGCAAGCAGATGATCCGCACAGCCAAGGAGTGTAGCAGCATCCTCTCGGTCGGCCATCAGCGCCATTACAGTATGCTCTATGCTCACGCCGTCGAGGTTGTCAATGCTGGCGTCCTCGGCGACATTCGCCACATTCGCGCTCTGTGGCATCGCAATTTCACCTGGCCGTTTGACCCCAAGACGGCTAAAGACGCAATGGTCCCAGACGTGCCGCAGCCGAAATTCCGTGACGGCTGGTTCCCGCCCATCACACGCACGGATTATGACGCTCTCCACGATAAGACAGACATGCTCAAAAAGTATGGTTTCGATAACATCGAGCAGTTGATCCGTTGGCGGTTGTATCAGGCGACAGGCGGCGGCTTGATGGCGGAACTGGGCAGCCATCAGCTCGATGCCTGTAGCATCTTCCTCGGCCATGTTCATCCTTTAGCTGTCTCCGGCGTCGGTGTGCGCTCGTTCTTCGGTCCCGGCCGCAACGACCGCGACATTGACGACCATGTTTTTGCCACCTACGAATTCCCTGGCAAGAACCACGCCAAGGACAAGAATGATGTCGTCATCGTCACCTATTCGTCGATCAGCACCAACGCTTTCGAGAATTACGGTGAATGTATCATGGGTGACCGCGGTACACTGATTGTCGAGAAAGAGGAATCCGTGATGCTGTTCCCGGAGAACGAGCCGGGCAAAGTCAAGACGCCGCCACGCGGTACGGAAGTCAGTGTCCGCGCCAAAGGCAAGGACGAGCCGGTGTTGGAGTCCGGTTCGACCTGGGGCGGCCCTGCCGCGTCGGTGACAGGCACTGCCGTTGGTCCGGCCGGCCGCATCAGCCGCGGTTACACCGAGGAGATGGAAGATTTTGCGTACTGCGTCCGCCTGTGGGACCCCAAACTCGGCTATGCAAAAGATCCAGATGGCAAGTACAAGCAGCGTCTGACGCGCTGCCACGGCGAGATAGCGCTGGTCGATGCCATCGTGGCCCTGACCGCCAACTACGCTATGCACACACACCAGCGTGTCGAGTTCAAACCGGCGTGGTTTGACGCCGATAGTCCTGACGTTCCGCCCAGCGACCAAAAAGCTAAGGTCGAAGTTGCCTAACAAACGAACCACAGAGTCACAAAGAACATAAAGAAGACATAAAGAAAAAACAGAAAAAGAATTTCAATATCTCTTTTTGTGTGTTCTTCTCCATATTCTCTGTGACTCTGTGGTTCGTTCTTCGTTTTGAATACCATGCCCGATCCCGACCGTATTTTGGCCACCCTCCGCCGCGCCATCCAACATTTCCGTAACACGCCCGGCCGCCGCGGCCGGATTGTGTCGCTCACGGACGTATCGGAAGTGTTGGTCTGCGGCGATTTACACGGTAATCTGGAGAATTTCCGCCGGCTGCTGACGAAGGCCAACCTCGCCCAAAATCCTCAGCGCCATTGCGTCCTTCAAGAAGTCATCCACGGACCTTTTCACTATCCCGCCGGTGGCGACAAATCGCATCAACTACTCGATCTGCTGGCGGCGCTCAAGTGTCAGTTTCCCCGGCAAGTGCATTTTCTTTTGGGCAATCACGAGTTGGCCCAATGTACCCAGCGGCGCGTCGCCAAGGGTGATCTCGACCTTAACCAATGTTTCCGCGAAGGTGTCGGCACCGCCTACGGCAGGCGAGCGCCGGAAGTCTACTCCGTTTATCTGGAATTGCTGAGTGTTGTGCCCGTGGCACTACGGACGCCCAATCGTATTCTTTTGAGCCACAGTCTGCCGCCCGCGTCGAAGCTGGAGAATTTCGATCCCACGGCTTTGGAACGCGATGTATCGGCAGAGACCGACCTGCGGCCCGGCGGCTCGGTGCATTCTCTCGTATGGGGCCGCGATACCCGTGCCGAGACAGCTGCCGCTTTCCTGGCGAAAATGGACGCCGACCTGCTCATCAGCGGCCACGTTCCCTGTGATAACGGCTTCGATACGCCCAACGAGCGCCAGCTTATCCTTGATAGCCTCGGCGCAACGGCCTGTTACTGTCTGTTTCCCACCGACCGTCCGCTCACGCTCCCGGAGTTGGTCCAGAACGTGCATACCTTGTAATGTCTATGAATACCGACCTCCCCGCCAGCCGGCCACCCATGCCGGAGACGCCTTTCGATGCCCTGGGCCCCCTGCACCGCGAACCGGTCATTGTGGAGGGCCGTACGTTTCTCATCATGCGCCCGAGCGAATCGGATCGCTTGCTCGATCATCCCAGCGTGCGTTCGGCTTTCGCCGCCGATGAATACATGCCCTACTGGACAGATCTGTGGCCGTCAGCGCGTATGTTGGCCAAGGCCATCCTCCGCGAAAGTTGGCCACCGGGGTTGCGCGTTTTGGAAGTGGGGTGTGGCCTCGGTCTACCTGGCATTGCCGCTTTGGCGCTGGGCTTGCGTGTCACTTTCAGTGACTACGACGCCACCGCCCTGCGTTTCGCCGCCGATAATGCCCGCCTGAACGGTTTCCATTCATTCGATACCCTGCAAATGGACTGGCGCTATCCGCCGGACGGCCTGCAATTTCCCCTGATCCTGGCGTCTGATCTGATCTACGAATTGCGCAATGTCGATCCATTAGTCGCCCTCATTCGAAAGATGCTGGAACCGGGCGGCCTCTGTCTGTTGACCGATCAAGACCGTGTGCCGTCGCGCTATCTCCGCGAGGCGTTGACGATGGAGGGCTTGCCGTTCACCACTCAAATGGTACGGGCCGGTGAGCCGGGCGGCCGGCGTCTCAAGGGCACCCTGTATCGGATCCGGCGCCCCGCCTGAAACCTGCACAAACGCCTTCCGATTTTGCGGCGATTGGGCTACGATATTGCCAGCACTTGGTCCACTCTGCGAGCATTAGCGAGCAGAAGAACATGGCCGCTTGTTAACACTCACCAACCTGATGAAGCGGACGGGTAAATAGAAAACAGAGAAAAGGACAAGTCGTTATGAAATGCATAAAAATAGGCAATTTCGTGGCCCTCATAGCAGCATTGGGCTTGGCAGGGGCGCTCTTGGCCCAATCGGCACCAGACAAGATTGCGGCACGACCCATCAAATACGCCGAACTGGGCAAGTTGGTACGGAGTTATCGAGGTAAAGTGATTGTTGTGGATTTTTGGTCTCTCGATTGTGCGCCATGTAAGCGCGAATTTCCCCACCTCGTCGAACTCCACCGAAAATACCACCAGGATGGCCTCGTGGCAATGTCGGTCGCTCTCGATAACCCGGCAGATAGGACCATTCGCGCCAAGGTAGATGAGTTTCTTCAGAAAAAGCAGGCCGCCTTTACGAATTTGATTGCTGAAGGAGACATCGATGATTGGTATAACACCCTGAAGATCGGCGGCATACCCTGTGTCTTCGTTTTCGATCGGGAGAATCGCCGGGTTAAGAAATTGGTCGGCGAGGAGGTCGATTACAAAATCATCGAGGCAGAGGTAGCCAAGCTGCTTAAGAAGTGATTGATATGATTCTCCCTTCTTCTACCCTGATTGATCGTCTCCGTGCCATTGTCGGCCGCGAAGGTATTTTGACATCACCCAGCGAGCTGCTCGTCTACGAATGCGACGGCTTCACCATTGAGAAAAACAAGCCCGACGTGGTTGTGTTCCCCACTTCGACGGAGCAGGTCGTACAAATCGTGAACGTTTGTAACGAGCTGGACGTGCCGTTTCTGCCGCGCGGCGCCGGCACCAGCTTGGCGGGCGGCTGTCTGCCGGTCGGCGGCGGCGTCATGATTACGCTTTCACGGATGAAACGCATCCTTGAAGTCGATTATCGCAATCGCTACGCTGTGGTCGAACCGGGCGTCGTCAACCTGTGGCTGACCAATCACCTCAAGCCGCATGGCTGGCACTTCGCCCCGGACCCGTCGAGCCAGGGCGCTTGCACTATTGGCGGCAATGTCGCCACCAATTCCGGCGGGCCACATACCCTCAAATACGGCGTTACCGTCAATCATGTCCTTGGTCTGGAATTTGTCTTGCCCGATGGCCGAGTCGTCCGCACCGGTGGACCGGCGGAGGATAATCCCGGCTACGATCTGACCGGTGTTATCGTCGGCTCGGAGGGGACGTTTGGCATCGCCACGAAAGTCTGGGTACGCCTCACGCGCAATCCGGAAGCATATCGAACACTCTTAGGTGTCTTCGAGACAGTAGACGACGCCACCAACACCATTAGTGACATCATCGGCGCTGGCATTGTCCCTGCCGCCTTGGAGATGCTGGATCAGCTCATCTTGCAAGCAGTCGAGGCGGCGTTTCACTTCGGATTCCCGCTCGATGCTGGTGCGGTCCTCATCATGGAAGTGGACGGCCTGGAAGCGGGGTTGGACAGCGAGGCCGAGCGCATCATCGCCATTGCCAAGAAAAATCATGCTCGCGAAGTACGGCAAGCGGCGAGCGAGGCTGAGCGCTTGCTATTATGGAAATCGCGCAAGCAGGCCTTCGGCGCCGTCGGTCGGCTGGCGCCAAGCTACTGTACGCAAGACGGCGTGGTGCCGCGCACCCGTCTGCCGCACATTCTCCGTGAAATTCAGCGTATCGGCAAGAAATACAATATCCGTATCTGCAATGTATTTCATGCCGGCGACGGCAACATTCATCCGATTTTGTTGTTCGACGAGCGCAACGCTGAGCAAGTCCGGCGCGTGCTGGATGCCAGCCGCGAGATCCTCGACGAATGCATCCGTGTCGGCGGCAGTGTCACCGGCGAGCACGGCATCGGTGTCGAGAAAATTGATTTCATGCCCAAGCTATTCACACCAGAAGATCTAGCCATGATGATGCGCTTACGGACCGCATTCAATCCCGAAGGCCGATGCAGTCCGTGCAAGATGCTGCCGACGGCCGGCGCTTGCATCGAGCCAAGCAAGGCAGGCCGTCGGGCGGCTCTTTGATCTTCGAGCAGTGTCTTAGAGTTGGCCCGGAAACGTCCCCACTGGGGCTACCGACACATCACGGTGCGGCTGCGACGGAAAGGCCGGCGAGTCAACCGCAAGCGAGTGTACCGGCTGTGGCGGCAGCAAGGACTGAAAAGGCCGCTTTGAAGAGGAAACCCTCGGATTCAACGGAAAGACACCGAGGATTGCCCTGCAGGCCGAGCAGCACTCGCCAGGCGAAGGCAAGCGGCAAAGGCGAACAACAATGAGGCACAGCCGATGACGAACCATAGCATCCGTATGCAGTTGAAAAACAACCCCTGCACCAGAGGGCCGATCCAATACCAGCCCAGCCAGACCATCATGAGGGCCGGCGCCAGCCACAGAGCGTAGGAAACCCGGCTTCGTTTCTGGATGGTCCACCGCAAGGTCGCCGTGGTCAGCCCCGGAATCAGCGCGAGCAAGCCGGCAGCTACGGCCGGCTGCCAACCCAAAAATCCGCCCGCGATCATCAGCAGATCTATTTCACCCCTTCCCAACGCCGCTGCATCGACGCCGAGGTTGAATAACAGCCGAACCAGCCCTGCAAGAGCAGCCCCGGCCAGGACGCCGGCCAGGCCGGTTGCCAAACCCAATCGCCAGCTGCCCGGCGGCAGCCCATCTGGCAGCGGCCCCCAGACCGGCCACGGATACAACCCCTGGTATGGCGTCAAATCGCCTGACCACCAGGGATGCGCGCTGGGCATGGCGCCGACATACGGTCCATTCGAAAACACGGGGACATTTCTCTTGGGCCAGCCGGCCGAGCCGGGGAGCCAGTAGGTGGAATCGATGACTGCCTGCGCCGGTTGATCAGGCCACGGCCAAGGAAGCAACAGCGCAGTCAACAAACCCAGAAAAACTCCCACAACTGTTACACACCTGGGCACCCATCCCTGTTCCCAAAGGCACATCGTCGCCACAATCAACAAGCATCCCAACACAGCATGAGTGGAGAAAACTAACCACTGCCGCGGATCAAACATGTGCATCAGAGCAAAGACATAATCGTTGTCGTACCAGTTCCAAACCTCGAAGTGGTGAATGTTCCGCGCGATCTCCAGGTGATAGATCAGGACGAAGAGAAGGCCGGTCAGCAATTCAATCCAGAAATAGCGCATCGAGAACGGTGCACCACAGGCGCGGCAGCGGCCGCGCAGCAGCCAGTAGCTGAGAATGGGTATGTTATCTTGCCAACGGATCGCTTTGCCGCACTGAGCGCAGGATGAAGGAGGGCGGACCAGGCTGCGGCCCTGCGGCAAACGCACGATGCAGACATTAAGAAAACTGCCGACCGTGCTGCCGAGCAGGAACAGCATGACAAGAAAGAACGCAATCCAGGCGGCGACAAGCATGGCGTTATTGTAGGGGCCAGGAACCCGATGGCGAACGGCCAGCGTTAACCGGTTGGTTGCCGCCGCTATCAGCTGGCTAACGCTGATCCTTGGCCCTCCCTGGCCTTGCCGCGATTGGGCATAGCCATTACCATGTGCCTTTCATGGAACACTCTGTATTGCCACAGAAGGGCGATCACTGCGCCTGGCTGTTGCTCCTGCTGGCGCTGTTGGCCTGGCAAGGCTGGATGACGCTGACACTGTTCGGCGGCGAGCAGCCGTGGAAGCGCCTGGTGGATGATCGACCGATCTTATCCGGTCGGCATCCGCTGCACTTGTATCATGGCTATCTCGGCGCCCGTGCCCTGCGCGAACACGGCAGTCTGTCATGCTACGATCCGACCTTCCATGCAGGTTATCCCAAAACGCCGGTCTTTGATAGCGGCAGTCGGCCGGCCGAATTGATGCTGGCTCTGGCGGGCGGGCGCTATTGTCCGGCGGCGTACAAGATCGGCGTAGCCGTGATCTGCACCCTCGTTCCACTGTTTTTATTTGCAGCCGGCCGAGGGGTGGGATTGAAGCGAGCGCCGGCATGTTTGGCGTGCGTGTTCGGCTTACTGGTGTGGTGGGGACAGCCCTGCCGCGAGACGCTGGAATCGGGTGACATCGATCTGTTATTAGCGGCACTCTTGGTGCTGGGGCAGGCTGGTCTGCTCATCCGTTATCATAACGA
Source organism: Planctomycetota bacterium (assembly GCA_021325115.1). Lineage (GTDB taxonomy): Bacteria > Planctomycetota > Planctomycetia > Gemmatales > Gemmataceae > JAJPHU01. The sequence goes on from JAJPHU010000091.1 coordinate 40,478, forward strand.
TCCCGGCCCGCTCAGTTGGTTAGGCGTGTCCACCACTGCCCTGCTCGGCTGGTTTGCTCATCCGCTGCTTTTGACACTGATGATGCCGCTGTTCCTCGTCTACTACCTCAGTGTCGGCGCGCGCCATCGGCTGGCCTGGCACCTGGCGCTGTTGAGCGGCTTACTGGCGGCTATCGCGGTTAATAGCTTCTGGTTGATCGATTGGATTGATTACTGGTGGATTCGCGTGCCGCCACCACCCGGTGGGCCATCGCTCGGGGGGACTGGCCGCTCGCCAGTCGAATGGTTAACTGGGGCGATCGCGAAGAATATCTGGGCATCGTCCTTCTGGGGCGGGCCGATCGATAAGGCATTGGCCTGCATGTTGATGGCGGCAGCGGCAATCGGCGTTCTGCTGTACAACCAGAGCGGCCAGCGCGCCACGGCACGCTTGCTCGGCTTGAGCTGGGCCGGCTTTCTCGCGCTCTCGGTGACTGGCCTGCTCTGGGAACCACTGGGGCGATTTGGTACGCCACGGCTGTTGGCACCGGCCTTACTGTTCGCGGCCCTGCCCGCTGCCCATGCTCTTGCTCTCCTTGCCACCCTGAGCTGGCGCTGGCGCATCGGCCGCTGGGCAAGTTTCATCCTGGCTACGGTCCTCGTTGTTTTTCTCTGGCGTGCTCCTCCGCCTTCTTTCGCATCCTGGGTAAGGAGCCTCTGCGGCGCTGTCCCGCTGCAGCTCGGCCTGGATGCCAATCAGCAAGCCATCGTGGAAGCGTTGCGACAACATACCACTTCGGAGGCGCGCATTCTCTGGGAGGACCGCACCATTGCGTCCCTGGCATCACACTGGACGCCGTTGTTGACGCTGTTGACCGAACGCGCCTACATCGGCGGCCTGGATGCAGACGTTCGCATTGAACATACCACCAACGGCTTGGCCGACGCCATCCTCATGGGCCGTCCCATCCGCGATTGGGACGATGATGCCCTGAGCGAATACTGCATCCGCTACAACATCGGCTGGATCGTTTGCTGGTCGCCGGCAGCCGGCGAACGCTTGCGCCACTGGCCAGGGGCAAAATTGCTGGCTACGTTGCCAGCTGCTGTCGCCGGTGAGCCGCCCGGTTGTCTGTTCGCTGTGCAGCGCCAGGGTTACTCGTTCGCCCTGACTGGTTCGGCTCGCTGGTTGAGCGCCGATACGCAGCGTATCATTTTGGGCGATGTGGTCCCGCCGCGCAGCGGACCCGACAATCATGGCAAGAAACAAGTCCTCCTGAGCCTGCACTATCAGACCGGCATGCGCATTGCCCCCAGCCGCGTCCTTCTCGATGCCTGTCCGATGGAGCGCGTTGGTTCCGTGCCCGGCGATGCCCAACCATTCGTCCGCCTCTGGATCGACGAACCTGTGACGCGCGTCACCATTATCTGGGACAAACGATAGGGAACAGGAAACGGAATTAGATATATAAATAATTTATTTATATTATTTGTATCCTCTATTCTCCTGTCCCTTTTTTTCGATAGAGATGTCCTGTATCGACTTGCTCGAAACCCAAAGTGCGGAGCAGATGGATGCCGACCGCATTGTCGGTGCGAACCTGCATCTCAACGAGGGTGAAGAACTGATCCTGCAAATAGCGCAGCATCCCGGCCAGGAGGAACTTAGCCAAGCCCTGCCGCCGCATCTCGGTGGAAACAACAAGGTCGGTAATACCGATGGCATGTTGGTTCCAGGAAGGCACATAGGTCTCCATCTCCCACAGAAGGGCGCGCGCGGTGTTTTGGCCGGTCAGCTTGTCCTGCAAGCGATATTCGTACAGTTCTACCGGGCCAAGGATGCACTCCTGCCACCAGGTCATTTTCCGCACAGGATTGATGCAGATCTCATAGCGTAAACGATGGGCGGCGAAACGGCTATCGGAGATGTTAAATGCGCGCAGGAGGGAACGTTGCAAGACCAGGCAACTGCTTTCGACGACATAACCGTGGTGCGTGAAGAAAGGATATGCCAAGGGATCGCTGTCGAGAAAACCGGGGGAATTGCTGCCCCCATACAGACTGAACGTGTATGGATTGAGGGGATACATGGGGCCGGCAAACAGTTTGCTACTTCCGTGTGAACGCAGGTACATTTCAGCGCGGCGAAGCAACTCGGAACCGATACCTTGGCGGCGATAAGACGGCGCGATGCCGAGGAGACAAACGACGCCGCTGCCGGAATCGAGAGCACTTTGCGAAGCGTTAGGCCCAAAGCCCGCCCAGGCAAAACCGACGATCTGTTGGTCAGCTTGAGCGATAATCAGACTCTCTGGATCAAAATATGGTTTTGAGAATAGAAAAAGCTCCAGCCACGAACAACCTTGCAGGCGTACGGCGCCGCGGCCGGTGAAGGCAGCGTTCCAGACCTCGACCAGTCCGGGAGGATCGGTATTGCGGAAAGTTCGATAGTGAATCACGCAGCCTCCCTTGGCGAACGGCTGGCGTCGGCCGGCCCCATACAACGAACCAGCCGGCTGACGCCGGCCATTCGCCTATGGCTTATCGGCGTCCGCCTCAACACGAAGGCGGTCAAGGACGTTCTCTACCCCAACCGTGGTGTTCGCCAACTCGACAGCACGGCGGCGTTGCGTCAGGTCGGCGACGGTGCCGTTCAATTCGACCACGCCCGGCCCGGCCAGACGCACCTGCACATCGGCGCCGGTCATGTCGCTGTCCCAGCGCAGCCGCAGGGCAACGCGGCTATCCAGGCTGGCTTCGCTTAGCGAACCACGCACCGCCCCCCAGCCATTATGCAGCTTATCGCGCAGACGCCCTGTCACGCCATCGAATTTGGCAGCGGTCTTGTGGAAGACGCGCGCCAGCAAGTCGGCGTCTTGGCTGCAACCGCAGCTTGTCAACGCTAAGCTCAATATCAGCCCTAGAGCGCATTGCAAGTAGATGGAGCGGCTATATGTCTTCCTCCCTCCCTCCTTGTGGGGGAGGGCTGGGGTGAGGGGTAGGACGCTCTCCCCCCCCACCCCAACTCTCCCCCACAAGGAGGGAGGGAGAAAAACGCTACACCCACTTGCAATGCGCTCTAGCCGGAAGCGTCCGCCCATTGAGTCTACTCCTTGTCCGTGCCGAGCCGGAAGCGTAAGCGACAGATACCTTGCCGTCACTTATGCTTCCGGATCGGCGCACGACGAGTATGGCGTGCTTCGCCCTTACGGGCAAGGGCAGAATGGCGGTTACGGCTGACGCGGACGAATGATCACGGTCTGGCCGTCATGCACTTCGGAGAGGTTACTCTCTACGATCTGCTCCGTTCCGGTGAACGACTCCCAGGGACCCCCCGGCCGCGGCTGTTTTTTCAGCACTTCGACACGAGCGCTATCGCCGGCGGCCAGTTCAATCGGCAGGCGCCGCGCTTTACCATCTTCCACCTGGTAGCAGTAGCTCTGGTAGCCGCGCGTCACGTCGCCTTCGGTGGCCACGGCGGAACGCGGCAAAGTCAACCGGCCAGGCACATCGGCGCGGAGCGTGACATAGGCGTACATACCGGGCCGCAGCGGACCATCCTTGTTGGGCAAGTCGATCTCTGCTCGCAGTGTGCGTGTGGCGGGGTCCACTGACCAGGAAGTCCGGGACACCTGTCCCGTGAACGTCTGCCCCGGCAACACCTGGACGCGAACTTGCGCCTCAGCCCCTCTTTGGACCCAAGGAACAGCATTCTCCGGCACCTGTATGAAAATACGCATCAAATCAGTGCGCTGCACAACGAAGAGGGGCTTGTCCTTGCCGACAGCCGCCGTTTGCACGAAATCGCCGGTGTTGATGTGCCTCTGGGTCACGACGCAATCGTAGGGAGCAAGCAAGCGGGCATAATCGAGCATGGTCCGTGCGTAATCGCGCTCTTGCCGGGCCACATCCAGATGATCTTGGGCCACGGCCAGGTCGGCTTGGGCCTTGCTCCAGTGGGCCTTGCTCTCGACCCGAAATGCCAGCGCGTACTTGACGGCGGCCTCGGCCTCGGCCAAGCTGGCCCGTGCCGTCTCGAAGCCGAGCTGCGCTTCCTCAATGTTTTCTTTGTGGATCACTTGCTCCATTCGAGCCAGGCGGTCATATTGCGATTTCATGCGGTGATAGCGGGCCTGGGCGGCTAACCGTTGCGCCTCGGCTGCGGCAACTTTGGCCTCGGCGCTGTGGAAGGCGGCCTCGGCTGCCTCTGCCGCTCGCTGCGCTTGCTCAATCGCCGATTGGGCCTGCCGTACCAGCGCTTCCCTCTGCCGCAGCTCGACTTCGCGTTCCGGCACCCATAGCTCCGCCAGGATCTCGCCCTTGTGCAGTACGGCGCCGATGTCTTTCCAGCCCTCCTTGACGTACCCGGCGACCTTGGCGAATATCGGTGTCTCCTCGAACGCCTCGATGGCGCCGGGCTGGGAAACCTCCCGATGAAGGACGGCGTATTGCGGTGAAATGACCGTAACCGCCACGGCAGCCGGAGTGTCTGGCACTGCAGCCGGCGCGGCACCCATCGGCACGCGGCTACAACCAGATGCCGAAAAGCTAACCACAGAATCACAGAGAATACAGAAAAAGAAAGAAGAAAGAAAACAGGAAGCACTCAGGCTTCCTTTCCCCTTCTTGCAATTGAATGGCTCTTTTTCTCCTTTGAATTTCTGTTTTCTCTGTAACTTGGTGGTTAGCGCTTGAAACTTATTCATGATGTCCCTCCGGGGCAAAATATGGGCTGGCCGGGTCATCGGGATCGAGCGAGGCAGAACGAACGGGACCGGCCATGATGATAGCGAACAGCATGGGCAAGAACGTGAGCGTGGCCAGGGTAGAAGCGGCCAGGCCGCCGATGACGGCGCGACCCAAGGGCGCCATCTGCTGACCACCTTCGCCCAGCGCCAGGGCCATTGGCATCATGCCGGCCAGCATGGCGCAGCTGGTCATCAGGATGGGCCGTAGCCGGCTTGACGCTCCCTGCACCGCCGCCTCGCTCGCCGACCAGCCCTGCCGCCGATTCTCCTCCGCAAACGTCACCAACAAAATGGCATTGGACACCGCCACACCGATGGCCATGATTGCCCCCATGAACGATTGAATGTTCAGCGTCGTGCCGGTCACTCCCAGCATTACGGCCACGCCGGCAAGGACCGCTGGTACTGCCGAGACCGACGCCAAGGCCAAACGGATCGACTGAAAATAAGCCGTCAGCAACAAGAAAATAACTACGATCGCCAAACTCAATCCCAGCGCCAGGCCGCGGAATATTTGCTCAAACGGCTCAATCTGCCCACGTACGGCCACTTCGACGCCGCGCGGCGGATCGCCGGCTGCAGTGATTGCTTTCTGGATGTGCTGGGCCACGCGCCCCAGATCTTCGCCTTCGATGTTAGCTGTCATGCTAATGACACGCCGCATGTTGTAGCGATCGTATTCGCCCGGCATCGTCCCTTCCCGAATCGAAGCCACATCGCGCACCAGGAGTTGTTTATCGCTTTTGCCTTTGATAGGCACCATACCGATGGCGTTGGGTGAATCCATCTGAAAAGGCGGCACTTCCACCTGCACCTGGTAGCCGATGCCGGTCGCTGGATCGGCCCAGAAATTGAGTACAACAAAACGACTCGATGAAGTGGCCGAAATCAAGGACCGGCTGACGTCGCCAGCAGTCACCCCGCTTAGTCCCGCCCGTTCGCGATCCACGTGTACCTCCACGGCGGGATAATCCAGCGATTGCGCAATTTGCAGATCGCGTAATGAGGATATGCCAGCTAATTGCTCGAAAATCTTGCTGGCGTAGGTGCGGTTGTCTTGCATGTTGCGGCCGCTGACAGCCACTTCCACCGGCGTGGGTGAGCCGAAGCTCATGACCGTGTTAATGATGTCGCCCGGCTCGAAGGAAAGGCGAAGTTGGCGCACCTGGGACTCGACCTTATCGGGGGATAGTCCTTCGGCGAGCAATCTCTGCCGCAGCCAGGCGCCGAGGTGCTGTGGCAGCTTCTGCCGTAGTTTTTCTTTGAAATCACTGATTTTTACACCGCTCCCGCGACGCAGCACCACGCGCAGGAACGCTTCTTCCGGCCCGCGCATCCACTGGTGAATGGCGCTGATGGTATAAGCAGTGGGGACCAGGCCGACATAGCCGGCCGAGATGGCGATGTTGTCATCCCCGGCCTCCTCTTTAATTAGAGCCAGGGCTTGCAGAGTGATTTCCTCGGTGGTTTCGATGCGTGTGCCGTCGGCGGCGCGGAGACGCAGTTGAAACTGCCCGGAATCCACGGTAGGGAAGATCTCCCAACCGAGCCGGCCGCCGACCAGCCAGACCAACAGGACGGCAAGGGCAAGATAAGCGCCGGCCA
>JAJPHU010000078.1 GCA_021325115.1 Planctomycetota bacterium
GAATTGCGCGACCGCTCTGGCACCATCAGTGCGCGGTTATGGAATGCACCAGAGCCGTTGGTGCGTTCCTTCGAGTCTGGCGATTTTCTGCGCGTCAAAGGCAAGGTGCAGCTGTTCCAGGGTGCCTTGCAGATGATCCTCAATCAACTCGATCGCGTGGAGGCCGAGAAAATCGAATTGGCCGATTTTCTGCCGCATACCGAACAAGACATCAACAAGCTCTACGAACGACTCTGCACGCTGCTGCGCAAATTAGACAATCCGCACCTGCGCGCCCTGGCCGAATGTTTCCTGATGGATCACGAATTGATGCGTGGTTTCTGCAAAGCACCGGCAGGCGTGCGTAATCATCACGCCTATCTCGGCGGTTTGCTCGAACATGTCGTCACGCTCCTGGAAGCTGCTGATCGCATTGCACCTTTGTATCCGGAGCTGAACCGCGATTTGTTATTGATGGGCATTTTTCTGCACGACATCGGCAAAGTCCGCGAGCTGAGCTATGACCGCGCCTTCAGCTATACCGATGAAGGACAGCTGATCGGCCATCTTGTTCTCGGCGTCGAAATGCTCGGCGAACAAGTGCGGCACGTGCCGGACCTGACCGGCGAGCCATTTCCCAATGAACTGTTACTGCGACTCAAGCACCTGATCGTCAGTCATCATGGCGCACTGGAGTTCGGCAGTCCCACCTTGCCGATGACGCCGGAAGCAATCGCTCTGCATTATCTCGACAATTTCGATGCCAAAATTCACAGTTTCACGCGCGACATCCGCGAGGACCGCGGCCCCTCTTCATGGACCCCGTACAGTCAGGCGGCCCAGCGACGGCTATTCAAGGGCAGCCGCTCTCCCAATGCAGAATACGGAATGTCGAATGCGGAATGAAACCTCCTTGTCTTTCATGGGGCATTCGACATTCTGCATGGGAGAAGGTTTACAGCTCATAAGGTGCTGACCCAAGTGGATGATGGTTAGCGTCGTAGATAACCCACTGAAGTGAGCCATCGGAGGCGGTCTCCACATCGGCAATGCCCTGGAAAGAGCCGTTTGAATCGTAGAAGATAAGTCCCCAGGCAACTCCTCCGACTGTCGCTACTGTGAGGTTGCCCAAGTTGGTATACGTCACCGGCACGGTGAGGGAACCGAGATTGACCTGGGACAAAAGTCCCGTTGACGCCGAGTACAAGGCGCTGAACAACGGCAGACTCCCCAGCGAGAATTGCATCTGTTCGCCCTTGCCCGAGTCAAACGTCAGGTTGGCTGGCAGCAGAGCGTTCCAGGCGCTCGTGGACACCGATAAAGAAGTGCTGTTATCGGCGAAGTTCGCAGTGGTAGCATTATCGCTATAGGACACGGCAACGCTCAAGCCGTAGAGCACATTTGCGAGCGGCACCGTCAGTTGCACGGTAGCCGTACCGTCCGTCACATTGCTTTGCCCTGACACGCCTGCCACCGTGAACGATACCGTGCCTTCGTTGACCGTGCCGTCCGGATTGCTTACCTGAGCCGTTAGTGTTACTTGCGCCATGCCGCCTGTCAGGTCAGGAGTGATGCTGAAGGAAGTGAGACTCACACTTGTGGCATTCGCGGTGTTGACGGTGAGCGTTTGGCTGTTATCGGCGCTGGCATCGAAGTTTCCCGCGCTGTCGCTATAGTTGGCCCCGATAGTGTAGCTGCCAACAGGTGTGCCGCCCGGCAGAATGTAGCTGACGCTGGTACTGCCGTTGATCACAACGCCCGAAGTCGCCTGGCCAATCATGTTCCCGTGGCTATCGAAGAGCGTGAACGTCACGGTGCCCTCGTTGACCGTTCCGGAGGTGCTGGTCACGGTAGCGGTCAGCATCACGTTCTGAGCATCGGTGCTGAAAGTGGCCGTGGTGCTCGTGGCCGTGGTCGTGGTGAAAGCGGGGTCGAGTGTGAGCTTGTGAGTAGCATCGGAGCTGTCGGCGAAGTTGCCGGCGCCGCCGTTGTTTGTGCTATCCCTGTAGACGGCTTTGATGGTATAGGTGCCGGCTGCTAAGCCAGCCGGCAGCGTGTAGGCGACGTGGACGCTGCCGCCGGTCACGGTGTTGGATGTCGTCGCCGTGCCAATAGTATTTCCGTTGTTATCAACGAGGGTGAAGGTGACTTTGCCTTCGTTGACCGTGCCGGCGCTGCTGGTCACGGCAGCAGTCAGTGTTACGTTCTGACTGCTGGTGCCGAAAGTGACCGCTGTGCTGGAGGCTGTGATCGTGGTGGCGGCGGCATTGACGGTGAGCGTGCCGGCGGTATCGGTGCCGTTGTCGGTGAAGCCGTCCGGGGTATCGCTGTAGCTGACATCGATGGTGTATTTGCCGGCCGCTTCGGCGGCAGGCAGCGTGAAGGAAGCGCTGGCCGAACCGTTTTGGACCAAGCCAGTCACCGGGCTGCCGATCGCGTTGCCACTTTGGTCTTTCACGGTGAACGACACTGTGCCTTCGTTCACTGAGATGCTGGACTGGGTGGCATCTGTGACCGTGGCCGTTAGAGTTAGATCCTGCTGATTGACGCTAAAAGACGTGGCGAGGCTCCCTCCGGCTACAGTGACCAGATCGGCCGAAGGTGCCAGCCGGTCTTCCAGCACTTCCAGACACAGTCGAACGCGGCGATGCACTGGCGAACACCGCCAGGCTTCTCGGCATTGCAGGGACGGGCCCGGGAACAAACTACGCTGAAGCTGTCGCAACCATTGGGATACGAACATAGAAGCAAACCTTAAACAAAGGATAAAAGGATTGATTCGTAGTCAGCTGCATTGCTCGGCCAGACCGGACAACGTTATTCATCTCGTCAAACATATATAGGACGTTCTGAATGACGGAAAAGATTCGTAAAAATTGAGAAATGAGAAGTAAGCATTGACTTGTTTTTTGATGCACGGTTGCCTCACCAGGCGGATGCGGTTATGCTGATGTACCATCCGTGAAAAAGGGAGAGACGCCTTGAGGAAAGAATCGTCAGGAGTAAACCTTATGGCCACCGTCAAACTTGTCGAGGAAAATTGCGCTCATCCCATTGTCCAGCGCGTGTTCGCCGACATCAAAGCGACAAAAAAGATCGATCGCATCCCGAATATCTGGCGTGCCCTGGCCACTCACCCGGAACATCTGGAACTGTGCTGGACACGCCTCAAAGCCATCATGCGGCCGGGCAAGATCGATCTCTTGACCAAGGAGATCATCGCTTTGGCTGTGTCGGCGACGAACAATTGTCACTACTGAATCAACTCGCACACCGCCGCCGTGCAGCGGCTAGGGTTGGACAATGAGGGCTTGGGCGAAGTGCTGGCCGTTGTCGGATTGTTCAACCAGATGAACAGCCTCGCCAACGCCTACCAGGTCGAGCCGGACATCTTACCGGAACCGCGCTGACTCACGAAAGAAGCTCAGAGCTACCGGACCAAACCTCCTCTCTCCTCGTGGGGGGAGGGCTGGGGTAGGAGGTGTCAAGGCAATGGAGCCAAGAAGTTGTGTCCCCCCACCCCAACCCTCCCCCACAAGGAGGGAGAGAAAAGGCCGCTCGCCCTAACTATAGAGTCTCAAAGAACACAGAGAAGAAAACGCAAAGAAAGGGAAAAGAAAATTGACCCATAAGTCAACTATTTAAATAGGGATAATTTCTCTCGGATCTTTTTCCTGTGTTTTCTGAGACTCTGTGGTTAGCTTTTTTGGCTATCATCCAGGCGGCCAGGCAAAGTTGCGGCCGCCGAGCAGGTGCAGGTGCAAATGCGGTACAGTTTGGCCAGCACGTTCCTTGCAATTGAGCACTAGCCGATAGCCGTCGCCAATGCCCAGTTTTTCCGCCAGCTGTGCGGCCACCCAATGCAGATGGCCCAGCAACTCGCGGTCTTCGGCCTGGATGTCGGCGTGCGTTGGAATGACCTTGCGCGGGATGATGAGCACGTGTACGGGCGCCTGCGGATTATTGTCGTGGAAGGCGATGCAGTGCTCGTCCTCATAGAGGATACGGGCAGGGATTTTCTTTTCAAGGATCTTCAAGAAAATGTTGTCGCTCAGCATATCGCAGCCTCCTCGGTTTTCGATTTTCGGAAAAGGGACAAATTCATCTCGTCTCCGTATCCTATTCTGAAAACCGAAAACCGAAAACCGAAAACCGAATGACGTGGATCATCGGTATCGACGAAGCGGGCTACGGACCGAACCTCGGTCCTTTTGTCATGACCTCTGTGGCTTGCCGTGTGCCGGCCCCCTTGGGTCTCCTCCCAGAAGGGGAAGGAGGGGGAGGAGCCAACCTCTGGCGTCTTCTGCATCCGGCGGTTCGCCGCAGTGAAGAGACCGACACAGGGCAGTTACTCATCGACGACTCGAAACGCGTTTACACGACCCAGGGATTGGCTGGCCTGGAGCGCGGTGTCTTTTCGATTTTCGGTAGCCCAAGGCGGAAATCCGAAAACCGAAAACGGAAAACCGCAAACTGGAATAAACTGGCCGCACTGATTGATCGGGTCTGTCCCGATGCCAGCGATGAGCTGCAGTGCGAGGTGTGGTATCGCGGCGTTCAACCGCTGCCGGTTGCTCTTACTGACGCTGCGGAGTGGCAAATGGAGGCAGCACGTTTCGAGGATGCCTGCGCTGCGGCTGACATCGGAGGCTGGCAAGTGCGGAGTGTGATCATCTGTCCGCGACGCTTCAACGCTCTTCTCGAGGAGGGGGGCACGAAAGGGCATGTCCTGGCCCATGCCTTGGCGTATTTGTTGCGCTGGCATTCCCTCGCTCACGTTTCCAGCTTGCATGGAGAAGAAGATTTGACATTTTACATTGATAAACACGGCGGTCGCAATACCTATGCCGCCATGATTCAACATGCTCTGCCTGATGGCATCCTCGCCATTGAACAGGAAAGCAGGGCGTGCAGTGCCTACCGCGTTCATGGTCTGGGACACAGCGTGCGACTGACATTTCAGCCACGTGCCGAGGGCGAGCATTTCTGTGTCGCCCTGGCATCGATGGTCAGCAAGTATCTGCGTGAGTTGCTGATGTTGGAGTTCAATCGTTTCTGGCAAGAACAGGTGCCGGGTCTGAAACCGACAGCCGGCTATCCCGGTGACGCTGCCCGTTTTCTCCAGGCGATTCGTCCAACGATCCGGAAACTCGGACTGCGTGAGGAAACGCTCTGGCGGCGGAAATGAAGAGCGAACCACAGAGAACACAGAGAAGAACACAAAAAAGACAAAAATTATTCTATATCTATTTTATATTTTTAACTTGTTATTTTCCTTTTTATGTCTTTCTCTGGGTTCTCTGTGGCTCTGTGGTTTGCTCTTTTGTCACTTTACCACTTCCACCTGGCTGTCATCATCCAGCGTGATGCTCGATAATTCACCGTTGTCCTTGGTGAAATGGACGGTGGCAACAACGATGTCATCCTCCGGCACGCGCTCAGTGGCCAGTCCAGTGACCAGGAAATTAACGCCGCGAAAGACACCTTCAATGGTGGTGTTCCAGCGGCGGCGCGTGTTGATGGCCACAGTCTGCGTGATGCGGATACGTTGGCCGGGCTGCAAACTCCGCAGCAGGTTGGCCAACTCCGCCCGCACTGGCCGCGTGGACGATGGCAAAGGTGAATCGGCTGCGTAAGCTGTCGAGTCGAACGAGGAAGCACTCACAAGATGTCTCCTTGACCGGGCGTGCCGCGGACCAGAGCAATGCGCCCGGTGCGTGCCAATTCCAGAATGCCGTAGGGGCGCATCAATTCGATGAAAGCTTCGATCTTGCTCTCTTGGCCGCTAATTTCAACCATGAGGTTCGTGGGGCTAATATCGACGACGCGGCCGCGGAACATCTCAACGAGCAAGCTGATCTCAACGCGCTGCTGCGGGGTAGCGTTGACTTTGATGAGCATGAGATCGCGCTCAACAAAGTTTTCGCTGCTGATGTCCTGCACCTTGACGACGGTGATGATCTTGTCCAGCTGTTTGCGCACCTGTTCCAACTCGGCGTCGTCGCCGTGGACCACGAAAGTCATGCGCGACAGATCGGGCTGCTCGGTCTCGCCAACGGCCAAGCTGTCGATGTTGAAACCGCGCGAAGCAAGCATCCCAGAGATGTGAGCCAGGACGCCGGGTTGGTTCTGTACCAGCGCCGACAAAACGTGCCGCATGTTCCGATTGTCCCCCAAAACCACAAGAACTACACGATTGATCTTAGGAGCGAGACACGCTTGAAGCAATTGGGGTTCGCGGCAATTGGGCTGTTCAGCGTAGTGTGAGGAAACCGACGACGTTGGCAATGTTGCCGATGGTAGTGCGCGAGGCTGGATTCACGATCCGTGTGAGGAGATTATCCAGAAAGAATACGCTTCTTTGTCCGGTGCGATGGTTCACTTCTTCAGGTAACGGTTCCTACTCTAATCCTTCCGCGATCGGGAAAAAATCGATTATTTGCCGATCACCCCCAACTCCTGGCCGACTTCCGTGAACGCAGCAATAGCGCGGTCGATCTGTTCCGGCGTGTGCGCCGCCGACATTTGAATGCGGATGCGTGCCTGCCCTTGCGGCACGACAGGATAGCTGAAGCCAATGACATAGATGTCGCGTCTCAGCAGGGCGTCGGCCATACGTGTGGCCAAGGCCGCGTCGCCGAGCATGACCGGCAGGATAGGATGCTGTCCCGGCTTGAGCTGGAAGCCGGCTGCTTCCAAACCGGCCCTCATGCGGCGTGCGTTATCATGCAGCCGATCGCGCAGGGCGCTGCTCTGGCTGACCAGCTCCAGCGCCTTGAGGGCGGCCATGACAATCGGCGGCGGCAGGGCGTTGGAGAACAGATAGGTCCGCGAGCGCTGCCGCAGCATCTCGATGACTTCGGTGCGTCCGCAGGTGAAGCCGCCCGAAGCGCCGCCCAACGTCTTGCCCAGCGTGCTGGTGATAATGTCTACACGGTTCTCAACACCCAGGTACTCCGCTGTACCGCGGCCGCCTGCACCAAGGATGCCGGTAGCGTGGCTATCATCTACCACCACGATCGCATCATAGCGATCGGCAAGATCGCAAATGTCCGGTAATTTCGCCAGCGCCCCATCCATCGAGAAAACACCGTCGCTAACGATCAGCCGCAGCCGGCAATTAGCGCTGTCGCGCAGGCCATGCTCCAATTCGCTCATATCACCGTGGCGATAGCGGATGCGCCGCGCCTTGCACAGCCGGATGCCGTCGATGATGCTGGCGTGATTTAGCTCATCGCTCAGTACCGCATCCGCATCGCTGAGGATCGTCTCAAACAAGCCGCCGTTGGCGTCCCAGCACGAGCTGTACAGAATGGCATCATCCTTGCCGAGAAAGCGCGCGATGCTGCTTTCCAATTGTTTGTGCAAGGTCTGCGTGCCACAGATAAAGCGCACCGAAGACATGCCGTAGCCGAAGCGGCGCAGCCCTTCATGAGCTGCCTCGACAATGGCGGGGTGATTAGCTAATCCCAGATAGTTATTGGCGCAAAAGTTGATGACTTCGCGGCCATGGACATGAATGGCTGCACCCTGCGGCCCTTCTAACTGCCGCTCGTGCTTGTACAGACCGCGCGCGCGGAGATCCTCGAGTTGGGACCGCAAGACTTGAAGCAAGTGTTGATCGCTCATGTTTGTCACCAGGAGAGACCAGAGAACCCATCGGGATTAAGACTCCATCATTCTATAGCGGGGATGCCAAAAACGCCTTTTTGTTTGCCCGCTTACTGTCGGGTTCTCATAATAAGGGCGTTCCGAAATGAGTGGTGGTTTTGCTGCGAGCCGCAGGCGAGTGCTCGCCTGTAGCTCGCAGCAAAACGATAAATTCTCCACGAGGAGCATTCCCATGCGATGCCTTTCTGTTCCTGTATTGGTGCTTTTCGTCCTTGGCAACATTGGCTCGCCAGCGTCGGCGGCAGATTTTTCGCCGGACCCGCGTTCGGTGCAGCGGTATGGTCCAGCTTATCGCTATCCGCAGGCCGGCTGGATCGTGCTGCACATCGAAGGCGAACCGTATCAACGCGGCCTTCAACATGGCCGACTGTTGGCCGAAGAAATCGCCGCTCATGTCCGCTGCTTTGCTGCCGTGCGCAGTCCCAATGCGCCCGCCGAGGGCTGGAAAGCGACACGCACCCTGGTTAACGCCCTGTTCCTGCGTCGCTACGACCAAGAGTATCTCGAAGAAATGAAAGGTATTGCCGACGGCGCCAGTGCCGCCGGCGCGCGCTTCCACGGTCGGCGCCTCGATCTAATCGATATTGTCGCCCTCAATTCCTGGCCCGAAATCGAAACCCTCGATCCTGCACTCTTGGCCACGCCTAACGGACTGGAAAACAAGCGTTTTCACTCGGAGGCACCGGAGGCGAAAGGGGAGCCCAAACCGATGCACTGTAGTGCTTTTGCCGCCACCGGCAAGGCCACGCGCGACGGCAAGATCGTCCTCGGCCACATCACCATGACCTCGCTTTATCCCGGTACGTTCTGCAATGTATGGCTCGATATAAAGCCCGCGAACGGCCATCGTGTGTTTATGCAGACGTATCCGGGCGGTATTCAGAGCGGCCTGGATTATTATTTCAACGATGCCGGCCTGATTGTGTGCGAGACGACACTGCGGCAAACGCGCTTCGACAGCGCCGGCCTGGCCCTGGCCTCGCGCATTCGCCGCGCCCTGCAATACGCTGACAGCATCGACAGAGCTGTCGAAATTCTCAAGGAGGGCAACAACGGGCTGTACACCAACGAATGGCTATTCGGCGATATTAAGACGAATGAAATCGCCATGCTCGAGCTAGGCACGTACAAGAGCAAACTTTATCGCAGCAGTAAAAACGAGTGGTACGGTGGCACGGAAGGCTTCTACTGGGGCTGCAACAACGTCAAAGATTTGGAGGTGCGGCTGGAGACAGTCGCCAGTGTAGAAGGCCGGCCCGCGGCGACGGTGTTTCGGCCCTCGCCGCGCGACCAAAAATGGCTGGAACTGTACGATCGCTACAAGGGCCGCATCGATGCCGAATTCGGCAAGCTCGCCTTTACGACGCCCCCCCTGGCCGCCTATCACTCCATCGATGCCAAGTTCACAACCAGCGACTTGGCCGGAGAATTAAAGACCTGGGCGCTCTTTGGCCCGCCACTGGGCCGGACCTGGAAGCCGACCTTCCAGGAACGCCAAAATTATCCCGAAGTGCGGTCCCTCGTCAGCAATCCCTGGACGGTGCTGCATGCGACGCCCCCCTCTACTCCCCCCACTTTGGGAGGAGTAGAGGGGGGAAAAGCGAAGACAAAGCCGATCGTCGATCTGCCCGATCCTTTGCACGAGGGCAAAATCGCTGCTGCGGCATTGGCGACGCCGTATCTGCCGCCGACACGCGCTGCCTGGCACGGCACTATTCTGCCCCAGAGCGACGCCGACACTTGGCTGGCAACCGGCTTCGCCCATTACGAGAAAATCGCCGCCCTGGACAACGCCCTGCGCAAACGCGCCTCCGATCACAAGCTGAGCCGTGCCGACCGCGAGCAAGTGGCTCTGGCACTCTTCGCTCATCGTGCCGAGTATGAAGCGGGGGCGCGAGCGCATCCGGAAATGCCCCTGGAAGCGACACGCACCGATTTGCGCCAGAGTGACTGGTATCGCGTGGCGGCCGGCAAGGGGGTCTGGCTGCTGCACAGTCTGCGCCGGCAGATGGGAGCCAGTACCTTCGATGCCATGATGGATGCGTTTGGCCGCGAACACGCCGGCAAGCCAGTCAACGCCGGACAGTTCCGCGCCCATGTCGAGAAATGGATTGGCCATTCATGCGCCGATTTTTTCGATGCATGGCTAAAGCAGACAGGTATGCCGCGCTATCAGATTTCTGTCTCCACTGGTCCAATCACCTCCGGCAGGCACACCGTCAGTGTTGAGGTTGGCCGCGATAAGACCGGCCCGGAAACCGTACTTGATGTCACGGTGGAAACGGCCAAAGGCGAAGAGACGCGCGAACTGCGCATGAAGGGGACCAACGCCCATATTGTCGTCGAAACGAAGGAACAGCCGTTATGCGTCCTCCTCGATAAATACGGCCAGGCGGCCAAGAGCAATGGCGGGCCGTTCTCCATTTTCAGTTTCATTGCCGAATTGGAGCAGTCGCTGATCGTCTACGGCACGACCGGCGAGCGGGCCAGCCAGCACGAAGCGGCCGAGACGCTGCAACAAGCGCTCCGCGAACGCTGGTCGAACATCACGGTGCCCGTTCGCGCCGATACGCAAGTCAGCGAAGAAGAGCTAAAAACGCATCATCTTCTGCTCATCGGCCGGCCGAACACAAACGTGTTGGTAAAGAAATTTCATAAGGAGTTGCCTATCTCGTTCGGCCGCGGTTCGTTTGCTGCGGGCCAAGAGGTATACGCTCATCCGGAGAGCGCCGTCATCGCCGCTGCGGAGAACCCGATCAACAAGCGTTTTTCCCTGGTCGTGATCGCTGGCTTGAGTGCGGCTGCAACGCAGAACACGGTCCCGGTGTTCATCGATCGAAAGATGCGGCCGGCGGAAGTGATGATTCTGCCGCATGGAGCGAGTGCCCGTTCGCTGGTGCTGCCGGCCAAAGATCTGGTGTGCGAGGTGAAATAAGATGCATTAACCCAAGCCGCGACAGTAAGGGGTGGTGAAGCCTCACTACTCCCCCTTGCGGTCGCGGCTTGGATTCACCCTCAATGCACCGGCCCCGGACCATATTCGTCAAGTCCGGCATCGCTGGGACGGTACTCCATCGTATCCACGCCCTTGGTCCGTGGGTCTTCTTCTTTGTGCAGCTTCTTGCTCGGATGCGGCGGTTCCTCGCTGCTTTCTTCTTTGCCTTTGCTGCGGTACGGGCAGGTCGTGCGCGGGCAGCCGGGGTAGTGTTCATGCAGATGGCTGTCTTCCTGGCACTTCGGCTCAGCTTGCGGTTCCTCTTCCGCAGGCGAAGGCAGCTGCTCCACCACAGACGACTTGTCTTTCTTGTTCTCCTTGCCTTCCTTAAACAACTCGATCCACGCCTTGAAAACCGATTCTTCGGACTCCTCGCCAGTTTCGGTGCGCGGCATTGCTGGTGGCGGCACAGCCTCGTCATCTTCATCTCGACAGTAGGGCATGACAACCGGACAGCCCTTGAGCGGTATCTCCTGTTTTTGTATCTCGGCCACTTCGATGGGCGCAGCAACGACCGGGTCCGCTGTTTCGCGGGGCATCGGATCGTCTTCGTCGATGACAATGGGCGCCGCTTCCGCGAATTCTCTCTCGGTCCCTGGAGTTGCTGGCCTGATGCCCTCTCCCGGTTCCTGCACCAGTTCGGGTGCGACCGGCTGCGGCTCATCGGGAATGCATACCTCGTTCGGAGGAGTTGTTTCGTGCGCCGCCGCTGCATAAGCCTGGTTTGCTCGCGCAGCCAATGACGTGAGGCCATTCAACGGCTGGAGGGCGATCGATGCTTCAGCAATCACTTGCATGGATCGGCCCACCACAGAGTCCGGACAGCGGCAGGCATAGTAAGCCAGCGACAAAAAACTACCCGCCATCAACACCGCTGCGGCCAAACAGCACCAGATCAGTTTACGCATACTCTTCCTCTGCTCCTGGAAAGTATTCCCTAATGCGGGCCGGACTATAGCGAGACCGTCCGCGACATACCAGAGCAATTCGAGCAATTCCGTAACCAGGCGAACGGGGCGTTTACACTCCTGCTCGCCCGCGAGGGCGAGGCCGCGAACCTCCTTGCTTCTGCCTTGTCTGAAAAGAAGGAAGGAAAAATAGGATGGCACGGGTATCCGCGTCGTTAGATTTGCTATAATTGATACCGTAGTCCCAACCCGAACCGCCACACCCTCAAAAGTGGGGCAGAAAATGCTTGACGCGGCTGGCGGCGGGCGAGATGATAAGCGAAATGGGACAGTCCGAACAGACAGCGGTTTGGACTCTGCAGAGAGCGTGGGGCTTTCTGCGGTTTGTTGTTTCTAGGGGACTGGCTTGATCCGGTCCGGAGGTGACCAAAAGGGGAGGTGACGGTGAAGCATCGAACATCTCCATCCCGTAATTGGCCGGCCTCCTCACCGGAACCATAAGATTCGGAAGGAGGTCTCTTGAGAATCGCTACCCAAGCAACTGAACAGTTCCTCACTTCGACCTCTCTGGAACGTGCTTGCCTGGCCGCACACGTCGCCACGGAAAACAAGGGCCGTGATGTGTTGGTCCTTGATATGCGGGGGATCACTCCTCTATACGATTTCTTTGTCCTCGCCACCGGCGCCAGCCGGCGGCAAATCCACACCATCAGCGAAGAAATCGACGCCGCCCTGCATGAACAGGGCGATCGCCGGCTGTCCATCGAGGGCTATGAAGCCAGCAAATGGGTGGTGCAGGATTACGGCGACGTGATCGTTCACGTGTTCGACGAGCCGACCCGGCAATATTATGCTCTGGAGGAATTGTGGGGCGATGCTCCCCGGGTCGATTGGCAACGCTGGTATTGAGTTCGGTTTTCCGTTTTTCGTTTTCCGTTTTCAGTCCTCAGCTGAAGAATAAACGCAGAACCATGAGCATGGAAAACCGAAAACTGAAAACCGAAAACCGATATGAACGTCCTTAACTTGTTGCAGCGAAAACTCCAGGACGCGCTGACCGGCCTGGTTAGTGATCCTGCCGTCTACGCCGCCATGCTCAAGCCGGCGCAGGAGGCACGCTTTGGTGATTATCAGGCCAACTGCGCCATGCCGCTCAAAAAGGAGTTGGGCGGAGATGCGCGCCAAATCGCGCAAACCATCGCAGCGCGCCTGCAACTGGAGGACATGCTGGAGCCGCCAGCAATCGCAGGCCCAGGGTTCATCAACCTGACGTTGCGCAGCGAGTGGCTGGCCCAGCAAGTACGACACATGGCCGGCGACGACCGGCTCGGCGTAGCGCCGGTCGAGAAGCCGCGTACCTTTGTCATCGATTTCAGTTCTCCCAACGTCGCCAAACCGATGCATGTCGGCCATTTACGGAGTACTATTATCGGCGATGCGCTGGCGCGGCTGCTGCGCTTCTTGGGACACCAGGTCATCACGGACAATCATCTCGGCGACTGGGGCACACAGTTCGGGATGCTGCTGTACGGCTACAAGCACTTTCTTGATGCTCAAGCGTTCCAGAGCGATCCTGTCCGCGAGTTGGCCCGGCTTTACGTCCACGTTCGCAATCAGATCAAAAAGACGGCGGGCGCGCAAGGCGATGAGGAAGAAGATCCTAACGATCCAATCGCGCAGGCAGCGCGCGCGGAGACGGCCAAACTCCATGCGGGCGATGCCGAGAACCTACGGCTGTGGCGCGCGTTCATGCCGTATTGCTACGAAGAAATCGAGCGGATCTATCGGCGTCTGGATGTGCATTTCGATCACACCCTCGGCGAGAGTTTCTATCAACCGATGCTGGCCGACGTGGTGCGCGAATTGTGTCAGCGCGGCATCGCCCAGGAAAGCGAAGGAGCGGTCGTTGTCTTTTTCGGTGCGGAGGAATCGCCTGCCCTTATTCAAAAGCGTGACGGCGCCTACACCTACACGACGACTGACCTGGCAACGATCCGCTATCGTTTGCAACAATGGAACCCTGATGCGATCCTTTATGTCGTCGATTTTCGTCAGGGCTTGCACTTCAAGCAACTTTTCGACATCGTACGCCGCTGGGGATACGACAAAGTCGAGCTGAAGCATGTCTCATTCGGCTCCGTCCTTGGGGCGGATCGCAAGCCGATCAAGACCCGGGAAGGCGGCGCCATCGAATTGGGAGCATTGCTTGACGAGGCAGTGGCTCAGGCGGCGCGGCGCTATCAACAAACACGGCAGGAACGAATCGAGCGCGGTGAGGAAGTTCCAGAGTTGACGGCCGAAGAGCTGGAGCAGATTTACCAGGCGGTCGGCTACGGCGCGGTCAAGTATGCCGACCTGTCGCAGAACCGCGAATCGGATTACGTATTCAATTGGGACAAGATGCTATCTATGGAGGGTAACACGGCGACGTACATGCAGTATGCCTACGTGCGCAATCGCGGTATCTTCCGCAAGGGTGGCATTGATGTATTGGCCTTGCGTCAGCCTCCGCCGCCGGTGATACTGCAAACCAGTGAAGAGCGTACGCTGGCATTGCAGTTTGTGCGTTTTCATGATGCCCTGGCAGCGGCAGCAGCGGAACTCAAGCCGAACCTTATTACTGGCTATCTCTGGGACTTGGCCAAGACGTACAGCAGCTTCTTCCAGAATTGTCCGGTGCTCAAAGCCGAGACGGTGGAGCTACGGCAGAGCCGGCTGCTACTCTGCGACCTGACGGCACGCGTGATCCAGCGCGGCCTCGATCTTTTAGGCATTCGCACTGTGGAACGAATGTGACGAACGGTTTTCGGAATACAACGGAACACGGAAAACGAAAACCGAACAAACAGAAAAAGCGATGGATACCGAAAATCGAAAACCCATCCGGCACTTTCTCCGCCGCCGTTTGCGGAACTGGCGCGAACGACATCGCCTGCCGTTCAATTTCTACATTCACCTGATCGGCATTCCGCTGGCTATCAGCGGCGTCGGCTTGCTCTTTTTCCTGCCCTGGTATTGGGGCGTAGGAGCGATCGGTGCCGGTTACCTGTTGCAGTGGATCGGCCATCGCGCTGAGGGCAACGATGTCGGCGAATGGGCGGCGATCAAACGTCTTCTCGGGTTACCCTACATTGGCATCGCGCCGCGCTGGAACCCCGATGACCCCAATCGCCTCTGATGCGCCATCTCACGCCGTCGCCGAGAGTGTCCGGCTCTCTCGTTTTCTCCGTCTGACGCCCGCACTTGAATTGATTTCCGCCTAGATCCGCCATTTCGCCGAGTCACAATCGCTACGATCGGATTTCTCCGCAAAATCGGCAAAACTCGCCTGGATGTTCCGGCCTGCCTTGCCGATATAAGGAATTATCTGTCGGAGTCGATGAACCGGCGAGCGGGGGCGTTAACTCCCGGAGACGAACAATCAGGGGATCAACGCTCCCCGCCCGCTGGTTCGACCGCACGCGCCAGTGTAGTTGCCTGGGGAAATGACTATGGGCTGGAAGTTCTCCTGCGGCGGGCTGACGCTGCTGCTAACGATCCTTGTGGGTTGCAAGGGCCGAGTCTTCCTCACGGAGGATCAGCTCAATATCTACAAAGGTCCGGTGCCGGCCAATTTGCAGGAGAATCCCAATGTCGGTGCCACGCCCACCATCCCGCTGACCAACGCCCCACCGACCTTGTACAACCTTGATCGCCAGATTCGTTATCTGTCGTTGGCCGAAGCGATTGCTATCGCCCTGGAACAAGGCACAGTCGGCCAACCTAGCTTGCTCTTCCCCGGTGTCGGCCTGGACAATCTGGTCACAGCCCCGCAGGGATCACCGCCAACCGGCTCCGACTCCATTCGCGTATTGGCCATGGACCCGGCGACGACGGCGACCAACATCGATGCCTCGCTGGCCAAGTTCGATGCCGTTGTGGGCACCAGCATGATGTGGACCGCCACCGATCAGCCGATCGTCTCGCCGCTGCAAAACCTACAAGCCGGCGGCATCACCACGGGCATCAATGCCATTGTGCAGCAACAAGCCCAGTTCCAAACCGGTATTTATAAGCCGTTGCCGACCGGCGGCGTGGCCGGCATCACTTTCACCGTACCGTATACCTTCACCAACTTGCCGGCCCGCACCAACCCGTTCTATCAACCGTCGTTGCAGTTCACCTTCGAGCAGCCGTTGTTGCAAGGCTTCGGCGTCGAGATCAACCAGCTGCGTGCCTTCCACCCTGGCTCAATTTTACCGATTTCGCCGCCCAACAGTTTGCTGCCGGCGCCAGCGGCTACCTATTTGCCATACAACTTCAACAACCTTTCCGGCGTTGGTTTGGGCTTGCCGCCGGGCATCCTCATCGCCCGTATCCGCTTCAATCAGAACCGCGCCGAATTCGAGCGCAACGTCAACCAGATGTTGCTCAACGTCGAAACAGCCTACTGGAACCTGTACGGTTCCTACTATCAGCTCTACAGCCGCGAGCAGGGTTTGCGTTTCGCTTATGAAACCTGGAAGATTACCGGGGCACAGTATCGGGTGGGCCGGGTTAGCCGCGCGGCTCTGGCTCAGGCCGAGGGCCAATACAATCTCTTCCGCAGTCAGCGCCTGGCAGCCATCGACACATTGCTCGACAACGAACGCCAGCTGCGAGCCATCATGGGCATGCAGATCGAAGACGGCACGCGTCTGGTGCCCAGCGATCCTCCGACCTTGGCCGAGTACCGCCCCGACTGGAAGACCGGCTGGTATGAGGCCATGCAGAATCGTCCTGAGTTGTACATGGCCCGCCAGGACGTCAAAGTGGCGCAGCTGAACGTGCAACTGGCCAAGAACTACCTACTGCCCGATCTCCGCTCTTTCTTGGCCTATGACAGCAACGCCATCGGCAGTTCGCTGGACGGCAACGGCCCCTTGAATGCCTTCCGCAATCTGGCCTCCAACACCTACAACGACTGGACGGTCGGCTTGCGCCTGGGCGTGCCGCTCGGCTTCCGCTTTGCCCATGCTCAACTGCGCCAGTCGCAGTTGCAACTGGCGCGAGCCTATCTGGTGTTGCAGGACCAAGAGCTGAAGGCCGAGCGTTATCTTGGGTATTGGTATCGCCACATGTCGTCGGCGTATTTCCAGATCAAGGCGGCACGGGCCCAACGCGAGGCTTTCGCCACCCAATTGCAAATTCGTTATGAACTGTACAAGGCCGGCGCCAATGAGCCGGGCACACAAGCGCCTGTTACGTTGAACTTGCTCTTGGAATCGCAGCGTTTCTGGGCCGAGGCGTTGGCTA
The DNA here is from genome assembly GCA_021325115.1 of Planctomycetota bacterium. Lineage (GTDB taxonomy): Bacteria > Planctomycetota > Planctomycetia > Gemmatales > Gemmataceae > JAJPHU01. The sequence continues at coordinate 16,828 of JAJPHU010000078.1, forward strand.
CCGAGTATCAGGCTATCGTCACCTACAACAACGCCATCGTCGGCTGGGAGTTCGCCAAGGGCACCATCATGCGGCACGACAACGTGACCATCTCGGAAGGCCCGATCCCCGTCGCCGCTCAGAAGCGGGCTGTCGAACACATGCGTGAACGGACCAAGGCGCTGCTGCTACGGGAACGGGCTGCACCGACCGGCGTGCTGGCCCGGCCGCTGGACGTAAGCGGGCCGATCAACATCTATCCGCAGATCAACGCCGGCTCGCTGCCATCCATCTGGAAGGAGGCACCGCCGCTCCAGGAAGCGAACGAGTTGCCGCCGCCCGAGAGCATTCATCCGGAACAGGGCGAGTCGTTGCCCAGCCCTCTCCAACCGATGCCGCACAATCAACTCTTCCCGGAGAGCGAGATGCCGACCGGTGTAAAGCTCCCTGATACACCACCGCCCCCGTCCCAGCCGCTGCCGTCGCCAGCCCCGCTCCAACTGTCGCCGGCTGAGACCAAGCCGCATCGGACTTCTTCGACGCAGGGCACCTTCGGCGCGATCCGTCCGGCGGATGATGATCCGGCGCCGATCTTGCCGACTGCCTTGAAGACAGATGCACCACCGCCCCCGTCCCAGCCGCTGCCGTCGCCAGCCCCGCTCCAACTGTCGCCGGCTGAGACCAAGCCGCATCGGACTTCTTCGACGCAGGGCACCTTTGGCACGATCCGTCCGGCGGATGATCCGGCGTCGATCTTGCCGACTACCTTGAAGACAGCCGCGCCAGCGCCGGCCGCCAATCCCTCTTTCGCTCCTGCGCCCCCGCCGGAAACGCCACTGTCGGCCCTGCCGCCGCCGCCCAATTCAGCCGCAATGCCGACGCTGTTGCCGCTCGACCCGAAACGGTAACGTCGCACCGCTCACGTCCACTCATCGTGATCCCAGTGCCGGCGGCGTTCGTTCTCGGCTTGCAGGGCCAGGAAACTACTGACGCAAAACATGGCGAAGAAGAAGGCCAAGAACATATCGCCGAAGTTCAGATAGCGGATAGGGATAAGCGGCCGGCCATGGGAAGCCATGAGCATATGAACGGCCAGAACGCCGGAAACAACCATCGAGATTCCCAGCGAGAACGCCGTTCCGCGTTGCGGCATGGCCGCCTGACAGATTTCGCGCGCAATTTGGCCTCCATCCAACGGCCAGATCGGCAACAGATTCACCAACCCCCAAAAGAGATTGATCCATACCATGAATGCGATCACGGTTTCAACATACGGGTCCCATCTTGGAGGCAGGTACGGTCCCAGGAAGATAAAAGCCACCATGAAGATGGCTAAAAGGACAAATTCAGCGAATGGCCCGGCGAAAGACACGGCGATCCGCTGCCAACGGCGCGGCAGCTGATTGCTGCCAATCGCCAGGCCGCCCATGCCGTACAACACAATGTAGCCGTGCGTACCGAACAGCCGGCCTACGAGCACATGGCCGAATTCGTGGACGACAATCGAAACAAAGACGCAAGCCACCCACAAGACGAGAATGGGAAAGCCTCCCCCGCCGGGACGCATGGCAGCATCCCACCCCAGAACAATGTTGACAAGCCAAAACATCGGATGGACACGCACCGGCGTCCCAAACATGCGCCAGTGCAGGTCGTAAGGCGTTTCATTGGGTTCCAAAAACACAGTAACAGCCCTTTGAGAGATCGATGCAACACTCGTTGCTGATTGTCCCGGCGCAACGCTCCCTCGGCAAGGGCAAAACGCCCAACACGTCGGTGTTGCTCCGGCGGCATTTCCTGAAGGGTAAGCGAAGTGGCTTCAGCCTCAGAAATAGGTAACTCCGGCCCCCTAGATTTTACGGCGTCGCTTTGCTAAATCCAAAACATGAACGCGCGCGAGTTGATCCTGCTGAGTCCGTATCGAGTTCCGACGCACAGCACGCTTTACCTCGGCGATGAAGAAGTGGCCGCCTTCCTCAATGGTTATACGGCCCTCTGGCACCCGGCTGCTCTGAGCGGAGCATCCACGCCGCCGCATCTGGGTTCGCCCTACGATTATGAGCAGCCGACGGCGGGACACATCTACGCTGTGCCGGACAATCCGCCCTTGGTTCTGCCCGATGACTGGGACGAGCGCGTTCGCGCCGCCGGCGCGCTGGCCTTTCGCGCCACTGCGGACCGGGAGGCCACGCTGAATAATTTGCGTGAGGCGTTGCGCAGTTGGGGAGAGAAGGCCCAACCGTCGCTGCCGTTGCTCCATTTAGAAGCGGAGCATGTGGCTCCGTTTTTCGGCATCGGCTTTGGCCATCTGCACATCGGGGCACTATTTGAGGCGATGGCCCATGAAAACCTCCTGGCATCATCCGAATTTTGGCCGGAGGTGTTGGCTGCAGTGGCGGCACTCGGCAAGGCCGATCCCGAAGCACCGCGGCAGCATTTACAATCGGCCGCCGATCACCTGTTGGCAGCGCGGGAGGTTTTGTATCCGGCCACGCTGCATCTCCTCGATTTGTATTTGCTCGACGGCAAGCACCTGGGCGACTCATGGCCGCGGAGTTTTGAGCGCGGCTTACCGCTGAATCTCATCGCCTGCTCGGCCTTGCTTGAACGTCTGGCCAAAGAACAGCCGGAACGATTGGCGGTGCTGCGTGAACGGATGAGCGGCGAAAGTGCGGAGGTTTGCGGCGGATTATATCTGGAGCGTGAAGATCCGCTTTTGCCGCTCGAATCGCAAGTGTGGAACTTGCTCAAGGGCCGGCAAGTCTATCAGGAGTTGCTAGGGCAGGAAGTGCGTGTCTTTGCACGCCAGCGTTTCGGTTTCTATCCACAGCTGCCGCTGTTGTTACAGAATGCCGGCATCGGCCGCGCTCTGTTGATCGCTTTCGATGAAGGGGTGGTGCCGCCGCACCGTTCGCCGGTCATCAGCTGGCCGTCACTGGACGGCAAGTCGGTCGAGGCATTCACGCGCTCGCCGCAGGACGCCGATAGTGCCCAAACCTATTTTCATCTGACCTATCACCTGCATCAGACCATCATGCAGGACCAGGCGGCGACACTGGCGCTGCTGCATCGCCCGTCCTCCGTCGCTAACGCTTCCGGTTCGTTGGGATGTCCGTGGTATAGCGATTGGATCGAGCTGAGCCGGCTGGCTCCGGTGCTGGGCCGCTGGACGACGCTAACGAATTACTTCAACGAGGTCATGCCGGGCGATTACGCCTCTGCTGCCGAGGCCGACGAACTCCACGGCGATTATCTCGTCGAGCGCTGCCCCTCCGAAAACTATGCCTACGAAACCCAGGAGAATGTGACGCAGCCTGGTCTGGGCGGCGAGCAGCCGATCAGCATGTTTGCTCGGCACCTACGCGCCCGCCGCCGACTCGATACCGCCTGGACTCTCGCCGCGCTCCAGCACAGTCTCGGCGGCGCACCATCGGATATGGCGAATGGTCGGCGTCCATCGGCTGGCGAGGCCGACCAGCCTGCGTCAGCCGGCCGCGCGCCTCTGGAGTACCTGGCTTCCCTGGAAGATCGGTTGGAAAGCGAAGAAACACCGCCGGAAAAAGAATTAGCCGAGCTGCAGGCGCAGCTCGCGGAGAATTTGGCGCAGCGGTTGACAGCACGGGGGCAGCCGAACAATCCCGGTTTTCTCGTACTGAATCCGTGCAGTTTCAAGCGCCGCGTCGCCCTGGAACTGGAAGGAGTGCGTTCCCTGCCGTCGTTGGGAGGACCGCTCAAAGCCGGCCAGCTTGACGGTGAGACGGCGCGTGTCGTTGTCGAAGTGCCGGCACTGGGTTTCGCCTGGATTCCGCGTGAGGGACCGCCGGGCAGCACGCCAACGCGGCGCATGCGCCTGGCTGATGAGCGCATCGTTCGCAATGAATTTTTTGAGGCGGAGATTGATCCACACACAGGCGGCCTGCGCGCTTTCCGCGACCAGCGCACGCGCATCAGCCGGCTCGCTCAACAGCTGGTGTTCAACCCCGGCAGCACCATGCGCGTTGAGCAGATCGTCACCACATCCCACGGCCCAGCCTTGGGCGAAGTTATCAGTGAGGGCGTCCTGCTCGATGCGCAGGATCAGTCCTTCGCGCGCTTCCGCCAGCGCTTCCGCGCCTGGCTGGGCCGGCCGGTCCTCGACTTGCGCATCGAGATCCTTCCCGATCAGCCGCCGCAAGGCTATCCCTGGCACGCCTACTACGCTGCGCGTTTTGCCTGGCGTGACGAGCGTGCCGTTCTGCTCCGCGGTGTCAACGGCTTGTCATCAGTTACCAGTCAATCTCGACCGGAGACGCCGGATTTTCTGGAGGTCCGTCTGGGCCGGCAGAACACCGTGATATTCCCCGGCGGTCTGCCGTTTCATCAGCGGCACGGTGGACGCATGATCGACGTGTTGCTTTTGTGCCCGGGCGAACAGACGCAGACGTTCGATCTGGCCCTCGGCCTGGATCGTGAGTATCCGATGCAGACGGCGCTGGGTCTGGCGACGCCAGCTCCTGTGGTCGCGCTGGAGCAAGGGCCGCCGCCCGTGGGCGCTGAAGGCTGGCTGTTTCACCTCGATGCACCGAACTTGTTGCTCACCAGTCTACGCCCCGCTCCTGAGGGGGCACCGGGAATCGTGGCGCGCCTTTGGGAAATCAGCGGTTTCGGTGGCCAAGCTGAATTACGTTGCTTCCGTAATCCCCAGCGTGCCCTGCTCCACGACGCACTCGGTATGCCGCAGATGCAAGCCTCGACGCAAGGTGATGCCGTCTTGCTCGACGTGGGCCGGCACGATCTGGTGCAGCTGCACATCGATTTCAGTTGAAGAGCGAACAGGCAGCGTCTGCCGGCTGGTAGAGGGGGCTCAACCAGCCGACAGACAGTCGGCTGTTCGCTCATTACACTTGAAGCGAAAACGCAAAAAACGCCGAGCGCGGCGACAATGCCCTGGAAAACGCCGTACAGGCGCACTTTTTTCCCTATTCGGGAGACTTTTCCCTGGCTGCCCAGTTGCTTGTGGGTAATGCTTGGTTGTCCCCGGCTCAGGCAGTTCTCGCAGGGAGACGCGAGCCGGCTTCGTCAAACTGAGAACAGAGGATCGGAAATGAAGCGTTTACTGATTGGGGGCCTTGTGGCCCTGGGATTGGCCGTAACAACTGCGCCGGCATGGGCGGACTGCTACTTTCAGTGCAATGTCTGCCGGAGCATGACCTTTGTACGCACCTGTAGAAATCGCTGCTGGAACTTCAGCAGCTATTGCAATCCGTTGCCTTGCGTCGGCAGTTGCGGCGCCGGCTATGTTGGCCCGGCCCCGTGGAATGCCCTGGCTGCTTACGGCCATCCTCCTGCCCCTCATCCCGCTCCGGTCGCGGCGGTCCCGGCCACTCCGGCCGCCCCGGCAGCTACCACGCCTTCGTTTAAGGCGCCTCAGCCGACACCGGCCACGAGCAACTCGACCAGCGTGCAACAGGCAGGCTACTTCTACTATGGGCAGACCCCCAATGCGGGCTACGGCTACAATGCCGGCTATGGCTATGGTTATTACGGATATGGCGCCAGCTACAGCTATGCTCAGGCACCTAATTACTGGTACTAAACTGTAGCGGCAACGACTCTCATTCCAGACCGGGGGTTAGGCGGCGCTCGCGGAAGGCATCCCGAGCGCCGCCGTTTTTTCGCGCGTGACTTTTACCACGGATTACGCGGATAACACGGATAAAAAGGATTTCATTCTCGCTCCCACGCGGAGCATGGGAACGAGATAATAATGGATTATCCTTTTTTCTTTTTATCCGTGTTATCCGCGTACTCCGTGGTAAAAGTTTGGCGCGGGAACGGTCCTTCTGCTGGACGGCGGCAGCAGCAGCGGGAATGTTTAAACGTTCGCGCCTCAGGCGTCTGTTCAGGAAGGTTGTGCCCCGCCGCTAGCCGGCCGAGGCTTCTCTATCACAGGAGGATCGATTCATGAAGAGGATATTCGGTATCGCCTTGCTGGCGTTACCGTTGGCGATCGGCTCGGTCCATGCCGAGGGCTGCTGGCCATTTAACGTGAACATGGGCGGCAGTTTCTATTTCCAGAGTAGCCGGGGGCTAGCTGCGCCGCAGGCCGGTCCGTGGTATCTGTACTGGCCGCTCGAAGCGCATTTTGTAGCACCGGCGCCGACCGGCTATCCGTATTGGCCACCGGCGCAAGCGTTGCCGCCGACAACTATCGGCGGCCCTGCCTGTCCGCCGGGGGTACCCGTCGCTCCCGCGCCGGTTGCGCCTGCTGCACCTGTGCCCGCTGTTCCGCCGCCAGTCACCACGGCGCCGTCCCCCCAAGCCACCCCGCCGCCGGTCACGACGATGCCGGCCCCGGCGACTTCCGTCCCGCAGCCAGCGACACCTGCCACGCCGCGACTGCAACTGCCGCCCTATTTGCAGCCGACAAGTTACTATCCTACCCTCTCCAGTGGACAACCGCCAAGCTACTGGTACGATCGATGATGGGCCGCGTTGCGTGGTTAGCCGGACGCCTACGGGGCGCGGCTAACCACGCAACCGCATCATGACGGATTATAGCGGATGTCTACGCTCTTTATTGTAGGAGGCGGCCTGTTCGGTTCCTTGGCTGCCGCTTATACGCGCCACAAGGGCATGGAGGCGGTTGTCTTCGACTGCAGTTGTGCAGGGGCTGCTTCGCCTGCGGCAGCAGGGCTGTTTCAGGAAAAATGGGCCGCTCGGAGGCTGCAACCGTATTACCATCATGCCCTTCCCCTGTTGGAACGTCTCTTCCCTATCCAGCACATCTCGCTGACAGGCGACGACGGCAGCACCGAAACGCTGCTCTTCATCCCGCCCTCGGCCATCCTCGAACCGCAGCCGATACGTCAACTGGTCACATCCGTCGGCGATGGCTGGCTGGAAGCGGGAGGCCAACACTACGAGGGATGGGTGTATATCGCTGCCGGTATCTGGTCCGGACAGTTCCTCCCTGGACTCGAAGTCTACGGTAAGGCCGGCGCTGCTTTCCTTTTTGCCGGGGAGCGCGAAGGGCGAATTCACCAAGCCGATGCGAACCGGCAGTGTCTCGCTTTCGTCCGCGACCGCGGCACTACTTATTTCAGCGACGGCACCGCCGAGCGCGTCTATACCGAGGAACACGATCGTCTCTCGTTGCGCCGGGCTGCCGAGATGGGACTGACCGAACCGATTGGGCGTTTGTGGGGCCAACGTCCCTACGTGCCGCGTGGTCCTTTCTTTCAACGAATCGCTTCGCGCACTTGGCTGGCCACGGGCGGGCGAAAAATGGGCACCATCCTCGGCGCCTCTTTCGCCCGCCAGCTGGTAGAAGACGAATTGCGCTGACTTGCCCGCTTTGCTACAATGTCTTCGTTCCCATGCTCTGCCTGGGGACGAGGAGTATGCAATCATGGGGCCGATCACCGCGAACGACAATCCGGCGATGATCGACCTGCGCAACCTGTCCCGTTGGTATGGCCGCTTCCAGGCGCTGCGCGAGGTAAGCTTTCAGCTGGCGCCCGGCCGGGTCGGTCTGCTTGGTCCCAACGGCGCCGGCAAATCGACATTGCTCAAAATCTTGCTCGGACTGCTGCCGCCCTCATCGGGCAGCGGGCGCGTCCTGGGACATGTCCTCGGCGAAGACAGCGCCGCCCTGCGCCGTACCATCGGCTATATGCCGGAGTCTGACGCTCTTGTTCCTGGCCTGCGCGGAGCCGAGTATGTCGCCTTGGCCGGCGAATTGTACGGCATGCCGCGCCGCGAGGCCCAGCGCCGCGCTCACGAAGTCCTCACCTATCTGGAGTTGGAAGAGGCCCGCTATCGCCGGCTTGAGGAATATTCCACCGGCATGAAACAGCGTCTCAAACTGGCACAGGCGCTGGTCCACGATCCGCCAATGTTGCTGCTCGATGAGCCGACCAGCGGTCTCGACCCGGCCGGCCGCGAGGCCATGCTGCGTCTGCTCTTGACCTTGGGCCGCGAACACGGCAAAGCCATGCTCTTGTCCACGCATCTGCTCGGCGATGTCGAGTGTGTTTGCGATACGGTGCTGATCTTGCATCAGGGCCGGCTGCTGTTGCAAGGCAGCGTTGCCGAATTGTGCCGCCGCCGTCACGACCGTTACCGTTTGCAAATTCAGGGCGATGCAACTACCTTCCGTGAGGAGTTACGTCTTGAAGGCGTGCGCATCCTTCACGACAATGGACGGGGCGAGCTGCGCGTGGTCGTGCCGCCAGGTTGGGCGACTCGTACCTTCTTCGCACTGGCCGACAACCATCGCCTCCTGCTGCGCGGAATACAGCCGGACGATGAGGACCTGGAAGAGTTGTTTCATCGCGTCTTGAACGAGGAGGGGCGTCATGGGCGAGAGTCGGAACCAGGCCGCGACGCCTGAGCTTTTACACTATCGACCGTGGCGCGGCGCTTTTCGTCCTCCCATCGCCAGCGTTTGGCCGATTGCGCGCGTGGCGCTGATGAGCCTGTTCCGAAAATGGATGTTTTGGGTCATTTATGTCCTTGGCTTGCTCATTTTCCTGCTGTTTTTCTTTGGCCAATATCTGCTGTCCTGGGCGCAGACACAGGCGGGGGAGACCGAGGTGCAGCTGGGCGGCTGGGGACGCACGAATCCGCGCCAGCTGATTCAGCTATTCCGCGGCCTGCTCAAGTTGGACGGCGGCCCCCAAACGTATCACAATTTCTTTTCCTATCAGGGCTACATCGTTATGATCGTCTTGGCCCTGGCCGGCTCCATCCTCATTGGCAATGATCTGCGCTTTGGCAGTCTGCCCTTTTACCTGTCTAAACCGCTGTCACGTTGGCATTACTTACTCGGCAAGGGATTGGCCGTGGCCGTGTTCATCAATTTGATGACGACGGTTCCGGCCCTTCTTCTGTACGCGCAGTGGGGCTTGCTGGAGTCATGGGATTATTTCTACGAGCGATTCGATCTTTTATTGGGTATTCTTGGCTACGGTGCGGTACTGACGGTGACCTTGACGCTACTATTGTTGGCAACGGCGACATGGCTGCGGCGGACGGTGCCGCTCATTATGACCTGGACGACACTGTTTTTCTTCTTTCGTCTGTTGGCGTCGGCGCTGGTCGATGGTCTACGCTTCAGCCCGCGTTGGCGGTTGATTGACTTGTGGAACAGTACCTCGCTGATTGGCCGCACCTGTCTGGGCGTCCCGCCACGGCCGATGGCTTTTGCAAATCAACCCCCGTGGCATGAAGCCGCCCTGATTCTGGGAGGAGTGAGCCTGCTATGCCTGATCTACTTGATTCGCCGGATTCAGGCCGTGGAGATCGTCCGCTGACCGCCGGTTTGGATTTATCGTTTCATGAAACGATAAATCCAAACCACTCTCTAACCGTCGCGGCTCCGACGGCGGCGCCGCTCTTGTTATGCCAGCGCGTCTCCAAATGGTATGGTCCAGTCATCGGGGTCAACCAGGTGACCCTGGAATTGCGTTCGGGCATCACAGGGCTGGTCGGCGCCAATGGGGCCGGCAAAAGCACGCTCCTGCGTTTGATCACAGGACACCTGCGGCCGGATCTCGGCTGCATCCAGGTGCGCGGCTGGGACGCTTGGAGCACCGAGGCGCGGCAGCACGTCGGCTATTGTCCGGAAACGGATGCTTTCTACGAGGAGATGTCGGGACGGCAGTTTGTCGAGTCGATGGCGCGGCTATGCGGCTATTCACGCCGCGAAGCCCGCAAGCGCACCGAAGCCGTCCTGGAGCGCGTCGGCATGGCCGGCCGGGCCGAACGCCGCCTGCGCGGCTATTCCAAAGGAATGCGGCAACGCATCAAACTGGCCCAGGCGCTCTTGCACGATCCCGAGCTGCTTGTCCTTGACGAACCGCTCAGCGGCATTGATCCAGTGGGCCGTTGGGAGTTTATTCGGCTATTCCGCGATTTGGCCGCTCTGGGCAAATGCTTGCTCATTTCCAGTCATGAATTGGAAGAACTGGAAAAGCTGACCGATCACATCGCCATCATGGCGCACGGCCGCATTGCCGCTGTTGGCACCGTGGCCCAGATCCGTGACCGCCTTGACAATCACCCGCTGTTGATTCGCATCGATGTCCGAGGGCATTCCCACGCAGAACATGGGAATGAGAGAGAAGCACGCCGGTTGGCAGCGGCGCTGTTGAAACTGCGCGATGTGGTCGGCGTCGAGTTGCTGGATAGTCCGCCCGATGAGTCCGTCGATCCGGTATTGGTGCGGGCGCGGAACCCGCAACGTTTCTTCCAGGAATTGACGCACCTGGTACTCGAAGAATGGTACGAAATCGCCCGCCTGGAGACGCTCGACGATTCAACACAGGCTGTGCTCGGCTATCTGCTGCGTGGCTGCTCCGCATAACAAGGAAGCACCAAGAACGCCAAGATTGGACAAGAGAGCAATCATCCATGTATCAATCGATTTTCTTCTTCTGTTTCCTCTTTTCTCTGTCTTTCCTCGGCGTTCTTGGCGTCTTGGCGGTTCGTCGTGCCGGTTTGTCCCAAACGCGGGCCTGGTGCTATCTGGTATGGCTTAGTTGGCAGCGGCAGGCGCGGGCGTCGCAGATGGTGTGGATCGCTGTCGGTTTGCTGGCGTTTGCCGTGGCGCTGGTGGCCATCTTCACGGCGATGGGCGCCTGGAGCATGCACTATTGGCGCTGGCCGTACCGCCAGGGGCCGACCTTCTTGCAATGGGCCGATGAAATTCAAATCGTCATGAGCGTGCGCGACAGCTCAGCTAGTGGACAAGGAGTGCAGGCGGCGCTGGCGGCAGCAGTGCGCGGCATCGTCGAGCATTCCGGCTTCGCTATATTCTCACATTGGGGAGTGTTTTTGTTGTTTTTGAGCTTTTTATTGCCCTTGTTCAATTTGAGTTTTGCTACCGAGGCGCTGGGCGGCGAGCGTGAGAGCAATAGTTTGATCTGGCTTTTGAGCCGGCCTCTGCCGCGTCCGGCGATCTATCTGGGCAAATTCGTCGCCCTGTTACCGTGGACGCTGGGATTGAACCTGGGGGGCTTCGGCTTATTGTGTTTGGCGGGTGGCCAACCGGGATGGCTGGCTTTTCGGTTGTATTGGCCAGCGGTGTTGGCGGCGACGTTGGCGTTCTCGTCGCTGTTTTATCTCATGGGCGCATGGTTCCGCCGGCCGGCCGTGGCCGCCATCGTTTACGCATTCTTTCTGGAAGTAATCTTGGGCAACATGCCCGGTTATATGAAGCGCATCAGCATCGGTTTCTATACGCGCTGTATGATGTTCGATGCCGCCAGCGCTTTCGGCATTCAGCCGGAGCGGCCGGACATTTTTCTGCCCGTAGAGGGAACGACCGCCTTGGCCGTGCTGCTTGGCCTGACAATTGCTCTTTTAGGGATCGGTACTGTGATTTTTTCGCGCACGCAGTATCAAGAAATTGTGTGATGCAGGAGCCAAATCATGCACCAACCATCTCTCACGGATGAACTGCGGAAATCGCCGCTTCACGGCTTCCAGGGCGACCGCGGCGCACCGCCGCCGCCACGCTCTGGGCCGTCGGCATTGACCATCGCCGTCAGCCGCGAAGCCGGTGCGCGTGGCGGCACCATCGCCCGTCGTGTCGGACGCAAGCTCGGCTGGCAAGTCTACGATCAAGAATTACTCGAATATATGGCTCAGGAAGCCGTCGTCAGCCAAGGCGTGTTGGATACGCCACCGACCACTCCCGCCAATTGGATCGAGGCACGCCTGCAACAGTTGCTTCGCGATAAGGCGCTGAGCGAACATCCGACCATCGTGAACCTGGCCCGTGTGGTGCTAGCGCTAGCAGCGCAAGGGCAGGTAGTGCTGATCGGCCGCGGTGCCGGCTGTATCTTGCCGCGCGAAACCACGTTGGCGGTTCGCATCATTGCTCCTCTGCACGAACGCATCGCCTACATGAGTCAATGGCTGCGTCTGCCTATCGAAGAAGCGACAGAGCGCGTCCGTCTGCGCGACGAGCGCCGCCGCGAATTCGTGGCCAACAACTTCCACTGCGATCCCAACGAAGTACATAATTACGATCTGGTCCTCAATTCGAGTCTGCTGGGCGAGGACGTGTGCGCGGAATTGATAGTCCAGGCCGCCCGCGCTCGGGCCGCGCAGTTGGTCCTGTCGCCTTCGTAGCTTAGCTGCGGCGGGGAGCGGAGTGCCATCGCGCTCCGCTCCCCGCCGCAGCTAACCAGACGCCGTTGCAACCCGTCCATCTCTTCTTATAATTTAAGATGGTGACGCGGTTCCCAAACTCGGAGCGGGGGGCGTAAGCCCCTTGAGACGCGCCTGTCTCGGGGGTTTGCGCCCCCCGCTCCAAATTTTCTCCTCTTCACCCCCCGAAGAGGAGAGGTGAAATTATGTTTGAAGGCATTCAACGCAATCTCGGCGAGGCCCTGAAACGGCTGCGCGGCCGCGGACGCATCACGGAAGCCAACATCCATGATGCCATGCAGGAAGTCCGTAGGGCTTTGCTCGACGCCGACGTCAACTATACGGTCGCCAACGATTTTGTCACGCGCGTCAAAGAGCGCGCCATCGGCCAGCAAGTGCTGCGCACCCTCGACCCCAGCGAGCAGATTTTCAAGATCGTCTACGATGAGTTGGTCGCTCTCATGGGGCCAGTCGATACCAGCATCCACTTCGCCAAGGACCGGCCCACGGTCCTGATGCTCTGCGGTCTGCAGGGCCAAGGCAAAACAACCACAGCTGGCAAGCTGGCTCTGATGCTGCGCGAGCGTGGCCGCAAGCCGTTGATGGTCGCTGCCGACTTGCAGCGCCCTGCCGCCGTCGATCAACTCAAAGTCTTGGGCGAACAGATTGGCGTGCCGGTCTACAGCGAAGCGCCGCCTGCCAACCCTGTCGAAGTCTGCCGCCGCTCTCTCGACTATGCCAAGAAAAACCTCCTCGATACCATCATTCTCGACACCGCCGGCCGGCTGCATGTCGACGAAATGCCGATGGATGAGCTGCGGCAGATCGATCGACAATGCCGGCCCGATCAGGTCTATTTCGTCTGTGATGCCATGACCGGCCAGGACGCCGTCAACAGCGCCAAAGCGTTCAACGAAGCGCTCGATCTGAATGGCGTCATCCTCACCAAGATGGACGGCGATGCCCGCGGCGGCGCCGCGTTGTCGATCAAGTCTGTAGCCCAGGTGCCGATCAAGTTCATCGGCGTCGGCGAAAAACTCGATCGGCTGGAAGAGTTTCGACCCGAAGGCATGGCCCAGCGCATTCTCGGCCAAGGCGACATCATGGACCTGGTGCGCCGGGTCGCCGACGTGCAGGCCAAGCTGACGGAAGAGGAGCGACTGGAGCAGCAGCGCAAGCTGGAGAAGGGAGATTTTACGCTCGACGATTTTCGCAAACAATTCGAGCAACTCAAGAAGATGGGGCCGCTGAAGGAACTGCTCGGCAGCATGCCCGGCATGAGTGAAATGATTCCCGAAGGCGAGGAGCCGGAAGCCGCCTTCAAGCGCATCCAGGGCATGATCGATTCAATGACCAAGGCGGAACGGCGCAATCCGGACATTATTGATATCAGCCGTCGCCGTCGCATCGCCGCCGGCAGTGGCACTGAACCGCACGAAATCAAGCAGTTCCTCGCTCAGTTCGAGGCGGTGCGGACGATCATGCGTAAGATGGCTACCATGAGCATCTGGGAGCGCATCAAGATGGTGACGGGCATGAGCAAAATGGGCGCGTTCCAGCCAGGAGCGAAGCTATTTGCTAAAAAAGGGGACACGGGACATCGCAAGAGTCCCAAAGAACGCGCCAAGGAGCGCAAGAATAAACGCAAGAGAAGGTAGCGTATTTTTGGCGAGGGAGTGTGTGAACGCCCTGGTGACTTCCGCCAGAGTGTTCACCCACCCCCTCGCCAAAATTCACTGATTGAAAGGGAGAACCGTGGCAGTTCGTATTCGCATGAAGCTGATGGGACGCAAGCATCGTCCTTATTATCGCATCGTGGCCATCGACGCACGCCAGCCGCGCGATGGCCGCGTCATCGAGGAGCTTGGCTCCTACGATCCGATGGTCAAAAACACCGAGGAACGTGTGAAGCTGAATCTCGAGCGCGTTGATTACTGGACTCGTGTGGGCGCACAGCCGTCGGAAAACGTGGCGGTGCTGGTCAAGAAATACCGCAAGAAGATACAAACGCAGGCGACGGCCGCTGCCCAGACGCCGCCGGCGCCGACTGCCTGATTGCCATGCGCTTCGATGTGTTGACCCTGTTTCCGGAGATTTTCCAGGGCTATCTGACGCAGAGCATCCTGAAGCTGGCGATTCAGAAAGGGCTGGTCCAGATTCACCTGTGGAACATCCGCGATTGGGCCAAGGGCAAGCACAGAAGCGTTGATGATCGTCCTTTCGGCGGCGGTCCTGGCATGGTACTGATGCCGGGGCCGGTGTTCGATGCTGTCGAAGCAGTTCGCGCACAAACTGAGGAACCAGGCTTACTGGTCCTGTTGACGCCGAGCGGCGAACGGCTGCGGCAAGCGTTGGTAAAAGAGCTAGCGCAACAACGGCGGCTCTTGTTATTGTGTGGCCGCTATGAGGGCTTTGATGAGCGTATCCGCCTGGGACTGCGGCCGCGCGAAATATCGATCGGTGACTACGTTTGTAATGGCGGCGAAGTGCCGGCCATGGTGGTGATTGATACCGTGGTGCGTTACGTGCCCGGTGTGCTGGGCGATCCACAGAGCTTGGCCGAGGAGTCGCACAACGCTCCGGGCCGGCTGGAATATCCGCAGTACACGCGGCCGCGCGTCTTTCGCGGCATGGCTGTGCCGGACGTACTACTCAGCGGCGATCATGGCGCTGTGGCTCGGTGGCGCCAGGAGCAATCGCTGCTCCGCAGCCGCCCCCTGGAAGAAAGCAAACAAACTTCCGAGATTGAAAGAAGGGAAAAGTCATGAAGAATCGCTTGATCGCTCTGGTAGAGGAGAGCGCTCTTAAAAAAGAAATACCGCACTTCGAAGTTGGCGATACGGTAGACGTACACCAACGCATTCTCGAAGGGCAGAAGGAGCGCATTCAAATTTTCAACGGCGTGGTCATCGCGCGGCGCGGCGAAGGCATGCGCGAGATGTTCACGGTTCGCCGCATTGTGCAGGGCGAGGGCGTGGAACGACAGTTCCCGCTGCACTCGCCGAAGATTGCCAAGATCGAGGTGAAGCGTACTGGCCGAGTCCGCCGGGCCAAGCTGTACTATCTGCGCGAGCGCGTCGGCAAAGCCACGCGCCTGCGCGAGCGCAAGAGCAAATCCGGCGGCAACGGCGCGGTGGGCAAAAAAGCTGCGAAGTCTGCAGAGCAGCAGGCATCGTGATCGTTCCCAAAAACTTAACCCCACAGTCACCCGAGAACACGGAGCCAAACACAGAAAAGTAAACATCGAAGAAAGAAACAAGCACGTATAAATGACCCTTGTATCGGTTTTTCTTTCCTCTTTTTCGGTGTTTTTCTCTGTGTTCTCTATGACTCTGTGGTTAGCTCTTCTCCAAGGAGGGCGTTATGAAACCGTGGTGGCGGCGTTGGTTCGGCACACGTTCCGAGCGCGCCGCCGCTCGCTTTCTGCGCCGCCTGGGCTATCGCATCCTGGCCCGCAACTATGTCTGTCCTCACGGCGAGTTGGATCTCATCGCTGTGGACGGTCGCTGCCTCGTTTTTGTCGAAGTACGCTCGACCGGTAGCGACGATACCGAGCGTCCTGCGGCTTCGGTGGATGAAGCCAAGCAACGCCGTCTGACGCGCCTGGCCCTGTATTATTTGCAAGAGCACCACTTGCTTGATTACGCCGCACGTTTCGACGTGCTAGCCCTCAGTTGGCCGAAAGGACAACGCCAACCATGCATCGTCCATTACCGTCAAGCCTTCGAGGCAGTCGGCCGTTTCCAGATGTACCACTGAAAAGAGCAAAACACCGAATCACAGAGAACACAGAGAAATACGAAATAAAATATCAGAATATAGCAGTATTCTTCGTGCTATTTTTTCTTTTTGCTTTTTCTCTATGTTCTCTGGGACTCTGTGGTTTGCTGTTCTGGGAGACCTGACGTGAAGAGCGTCGCTGAACAGTTGGAACGAATTCGCCGGGGCGTGGAGCATCTTGTGCCCGAAGCGGAGTTGGTCAAAAAGCTCGAGCGTAGCGTCCAGACCGGCAAACCGCTGCGTATCAAGTACGGCATCGATCCGACCGGCAGTGATGTACACCTGGGCCATACCGTGCCGCTGCGCAAGATGCGCCTGTTTCAAGAACTGGGCCATCAGGCCGTGCTCATCATCGGCAATTACACGGCCCTGGTCGGCGATCCGAGCGGCCGCATCGAGACGCGCCCGCGCCTCACGCCGGAGCAAGTTGCCGCGAATGCCTCCGATTACCTCCGGCAGATCAGCGCCATCATCGACATCGACAAGGCAGAGAAGCACTACAACGGCGATTGGTTCAGCCGTATGACGTTCCTTGACGTGATGGCGCTGACCAGCAAAATCACCGTGCAACGCATGTTGGAGCGCGACGATTTCACCAGGCGTTTGCGCGCCGAGCCGTCGGTGCCCATCTACTTACACGAGTGCTTATATCCCTTAATGCAGGGTCAGGACAGCGTAGAAATCCATGCCGATGTGGAACTCGGCGGCAGTGAGCAGCTCTTTAATCTGATGGTTGGCCGCCGCTTGCAAGAGGACGCCGGCCAGGAACCGCAGGTTTGTCTGACCCTGCCAATCCTGATCGGCCTCGACGGCGAACAGAAGATGGGCAAGAGCCTGGGCAATTACATCGGTGTCCGCGAGCCGCCCTATGACCAATTCGCCAAGACCATGAGTATCCCCGATGGCTTGATGCACCAGTGGTTCACGTTGCTGACGGATCGCTCGCCGGAAGAGATCATCCGGCTCACCGATCCCAAGACGACGCATCCGCGCGATGCGAAATTGACTCTGGCCGCCGACATCGTTCGTTTCTATCACGGCGAAGCATCTGCGCAAGAGGCGACGGCAGAATGGATCAAACGTAACACCAAACGAGAAGACCCTTCGGAGATACCCGAAGTAGCTATATCCGCAGAGAATTTGACAGATGGCAAAATGCTGGTGGCGAAGCTCCTGGCCGCCCTGAAATTGGCGTCGAGCAACAACGAAGCGCGGCGGCTCATTCAAGGCGGCGGCGTGACCATCGGTCCCGATCGCGAAAAAGTCGCCGATGTCAACGCTACAGTGATGGTAACATCTGGCCTGATCGTCCGCGTTGGCAATCGCAAGGTGGTGCGCGTTCGCGTGGCGTGAACCATCGAGAGAGGAGAAGTAATGTCCCCCCGTTGCCGGGCGAAATATAAAAAGAACAAGCTCTTCCGCGTCGAGAGCAGGGATCTACCTTTCACTCAGGAGGTTGACTATGTGGAAAATCGCAGGAACTTTAGGCACTGTTGGCCTATTGACGCTCCTTGTCTTCGTCCGCGCCAGCGAAGACGCCAGGCTCCGCGAGCTTGTTGAGCGGGCCATTAAGGCCCACGGCGGCCCTGATGTATTGGCAAAGTACAAAGCTGGCGCTTCCAAGGAAAAGGGCAAAATCCACCTCCCCGGCCAAGCCATTGATTTCACCGGCGAAACATCGTACCAGCTGCCCGACCGCATTCGCTCCGACGCCCATTTTAAGGCGGGCGGCCAGGAGTTCACGGTCATCCAGGTCATCGATGGCAAAAAAGGATGGTTCAAGGTCGGAGACAAGACCGAGGAGATGAACAAAGAGATGCTCGACGAAGCGAGAGAGCAGATAAACGTCGCCAAAATTACCCATCTGATTTATCTGCAAGACAAGGACTACAAGCTGTCGCCCTTGGGCGAAGCGAAAGTCGGCGGCCGGCCGGCCATCGGTGTCCGCGTTGAACGCAAGGGCTATCGAGACGTGAACCTGTTCTTCGACAAGGACAAAGGCTTGCTGCTCAAGATGGAGACCCGCAGTAAAGACCTCATGCAGGGCGGCCAAGAGTACACGTCCACGACCCTGTACGACGATTATAAGAAGGTCGAGGGGATGATGGTCCCGTACAAGGTCACGATCGAGCGCGACGGCAAGCCTTATGTGGACGCAGAAGTGACCGAGGCGAAAATCGCCGAGAAGATCGACGATAACGTGTTCGAGAAACCGTAAAAAGGAGTGGCGCGTTCGTTTGGGGTGAATGATCTCCCCCCGCGGCGTTCCGGATGGTATGATTGCTCCGCTCACATGGAGTGGAGCAGGAACGTCCCCGACCCTGGGAGGAAAGCGTTATATGGCCAAGAAGACTGTTTGCCCTATCAGCCGCGCCGATTTCCGCGCCAAGGCCAAGCCCGTCAACATCACCATCGGCAACATAGCGCAGATGGCCGAAGTCAAGGAATTCTCGACCGGCTCACTCGGCTGGTATCTCAACGGCCGGACCACCATCGAGATCGATGGCCAGCACGTGCCGGTACTCATCAATGCCAGTTTGGTTATTGTCGGCAGCAAGGAATTGCCGGCCGATGCTGCGTGAGAAAACGTGTTTGTCTGTTTAGCCGGGAGCCGCAGGCGAGCATGGTCGCGCTCGCCTGCGGCTCCCGGCTAAACGGCTTCATCCCGCCTTGACCATCATCGCTTCGCGGATCAATTCGCGCAGCCCGGTATCCTCGATGCGCAGCAGCGCCTGCGACATGGTGAGCCAGCAGCGTTCGCGGCGATCCTGTTCCGGCCAACGATCGGCCGTCTCGGTCACACTCATCAAGAACACGGTGACATGGCAGGTGAAACCAGCTTTTTCGTAGAGATAGGTGCCGATCGGCTCCGGCTGAAGCACACCGACCAGTCCGGCCTCTTCCCATGCTTCCTGCAAGGCGATCTCTGCTGCAGTTTTGCCCGGCTCCAGGCAGCCCTTGGGCACTACCCAGCGCTTCCCACCGCGAGAAGACACCACACAAACGCGTTCCCCGCTGATGGCCACGACGCCTGCCTGGCGAATCACGCTTGGAGAGTTTGGCATGAAGAGACCCTGCACGAACCGAAAATCCACGTCACTATGTAACCATGTTTCAAATTGCATTCCACTGTCAAGCAGAGTTTGATCTTTTTCATGCAATCTACACGAAAACTCCTTCCGTCCCTCAACAAGTTCCGCGCTGGTGAGGTTGCCGCTGCCGTGTTATAACATCATTTGGGGAGAAAATCCAGGAGAGCATTCCGCCATGCCGACCGGCAGTGAATTGGCCGAAACCATCTTGATTGTCGAAGACGAAGAGCCGGTGCGCCGGACCTTCCGCGAATGGCTCGAAAGTGCCAGACTGGACTGCCAAATCCTGACGGCTTCGGACGCCGAGTCGGCCCTCGTGCAGGCCAATCAGCACACCATCGACCTCGCCATCCTCGACTGGAACCTGGGGGCTGGAAACGACGGCCTGCGCCTGCTTGAAGACCTGACGCTGTTCCATCCGGATGTGACGGCCATCATGATTACGGGCTTCGCCCATCAGGCGACGCCGCTGCAAGCCATGCGCATGGGCGTCCGTGATTATCTCGACAAGAACCAGGACCTCAACCGCACGACGTTTCTGACGGCGGTACGTCGGCAGCTCGACCGCATTCGTCCGGCCCGCCGCGTTCGGCAGCTGCATCAGGAGTTGATCACGTTTCGTTCGACAGTGGAGAAAGTGCTGCCGCTGGTGCAAGCAGCGGCGGCCCTGCACGATCCGGTGCCGCTGCCGGCCGCTATCAGTAACCTGTTCCGCTTCTTGCTCCGCACTACCGGCGCCCGTGATGGCGTTCTGTTGATTCGCAGCTACGATGCCGAGCGCCAGCCGGCCGAGATTTACCGTGCCTACGATACCAACGGGCAGCCCCTCAATGAGCCGCTGGTTCCCTTTGCGCGTTCGTTGGCCGGTAGCGTCGTCAGTATGCAAAAACCGGAACGGATGGAGCACCTGGAGGAAGCGACTGATGTAGGCAATCTGGAGTTGCAACCGTTCGAGCGCGGCCGACGCTCGCTTTTGGCCGCTCCTCTGAACATCGCTCCCGGTTGGCAAGCGGTGCTGGAATTGTTCGACAAACAGGCGAGCGAGGGCAGTCATGCCTCTGGTGAAAGGGGCTTTACCGAATCCGACCGCCAGCTTGCGGCCGCTGCCGCCGATTTCGGCACCGAGATGCTCCGCCAAGCATTGGCCGAACGCCAGATGCATCGGGTACTCTTCGACGCTATCGAGGCAGCTCTGGGTGCCAGCGATTCGATGGCTCAGGCGTTGGATGGCAGCATGCCTCGGCCGGAAGATCCGCCGCCAGCTGCAGTCTTACAGCGGCTGCGCCAAGGCTTGGCGCGCGGGGGCAGTCATGTCCCCGATGAAAGCAGCAATGCGGTGGATGGCGATGTCACACTGCGCCTGGCCGAATCCATCCGCGTTCTCGCTGTCCGCCACGGATCGTCCGCTGTCCATCACTGCATCCGGCTGGTGGAAAGTCTGCGCCAGCTGCTCGACGAGATGATCGGGGAGATGCGCTCGTGAGCGAGCCGCCAGCCGACGATGTTTTCGCCGATCTGTTCACGCTGGTAACGCCACAGCGTTTGTTGCACCATCCGCGCGCCACCGGCGAGGGCGTCTCCGTATGCATTCTCGACAGCGGCGTCGAACGCGCATTGCTCGAAGAGAAATTCCGCCAGCGGGGCCAAATTTTGCACCCCATCGAGGGGGGCATTTTCACTGCTGCCCAGCCCGAACCGCTGCCTTACGACGGCCATCAAAGCACGCCGCACGGTACGACAGTGGCCGACATTCTCTTGACCCTGGCCCCGCGCATCCGTCTGTATTCTGCCGACGTGTTCGGTCCGCAGGGAACGTGCGAAGTCGAGGTTGTTATCCGCGCCTTGCGCTGGGCGATGGATGTATGGCACTGTAAGATCATCAATCTCTCGCTGGGCGTACCGGAGCAACGCTTGCAACAGGTACAGCGCCGCCAACAGCTTTTGCGCACCATCGAGGAAGCCTACTACAAGGACGTGCTCGTCGTCGCCGCCGCTCACAACGAACATCCGCTGATGCGCAGCTATCCTGCCGCCTTCGCGCCGCCGTTGTTGTCAGTGGACAAGGGAACGTTTACCGATCCGCTCGATTTCGCTTATCATCTCAGCGCACCGATCGAGTTTCAGGCGCATGGCCGCGGCTACCTCGGCCCCTTCGCCGCCGAGCCGGCCACCAGCTGGGCTGCCCCGCACCTCGCCGCCATCGCCGCCCGCATCCTGTCGCTAAGGCCAAGCCTGAAGCCATTCGAGATAAAAACGCTCCTATATTGGATGTTTCAAACCCGGGACAAAGAGGGATGTTTGTTTCCCTCCTCTGGCTGCGTATAATCATCCATGAAAGGGAACTGTCCTGTGGCTCAACTGGATCGAGCGCCCTCGTCATGGATGAATCTTTCATGATGCGCTACGAAGCTCCTCGGGCCACAAATCGGCTGGGAGATATGCCCTTGCCAACATAGTTCGGCGAGCGATCGAGAAAGGAGTCATGGTCTTCAGACCGAAGCAGTGCCGGGGAGTTGTTCCCTTGGATCACGAAAGTGGCGTAACGGTGGTCGATCTGTTACACTTTGTTACAGAGTGTTTGGAATCGACGTTCTATTGGTATACATTCGGAAAATCGATAAGATAGTTTAGCTGGGTATCCAAGATACTTGATGGCCGGAAGATTCTTTAAGAGCTAGCGGCCTTTTCCCTCCCCCCTTGGGGGGAGGGTTCGGGTAGGGGCACAACGCCTTGGCTTAATTGCCTTGACGCCTCCCCCCTAGCCCTCCCCCACGAGAGGAGAGGAGGTTTTGCCCGGTAGCTCTAAATCCGGCCGGAGTCAAGCCGGAATAATCAAAAGAAAGGCTGCCTCCTGGCCGCCGATTACGATTTGGTAAGTAGTGTCCCCGTAGCTCAATTGGATAGAGCGTCGGCCTCCGGAGCCGAAGGTTACAGGTTCGAATCCTGTCGGGGATACTTGCCTCGCACTGAACCTTGAGTCGGTGCGAGGCGATGCAGACCGTGACCGCTCAGTGCGAAACGTCCTGGTCTAGTTTTGTCGGGAGTTAGGGCGACCGGAAGGTCGCCTTTGTCGTTGGGTTGCTCGCCGTTTTCCGTGCAATGTTGCTGCCATTGATCGATAGTGTGGCCCGTTGGATGAGGCTGACCAGCCCCAACACCTTCTCCAGAAATTATACGGCGACTGCACCTGCGACTCGGAACCGCACCGCGAGCAGTTACGGCAACGGCACATCGAACCGAAGTTGGCCCAGCGTAACAGCGAACACGGCAGTGGTTTGGGAGCGTTTCGCTGGGTAGCGGAGCGAACGCTGTCGTGGCTACCCGGCTTTCGCAAGCTCCTTTTGGTGAC
>JAJPHU010000366.1 GCA_021325115.1 Planctomycetota bacterium
CTGGCCGCCAATTGGGACATCGAGTTGGCGCGTCTCAAAATACTGCTCGAAGATGGGGCCGAAGCGCTGGCCGCCCTCGATCCGGCCTATCCGTCGTGGCATCCGGTGACGGCGCCGCCCGGACAGCAAGCCGGTCCCATGCTCGATCGGTTAAGTGAAGAATTGAAGACTTTTTCGATCTTTTTTCCTACAGGCGGCGGATCAAACAACTGGGTGATCTCTGCCAGCCGCACTGCCACGGGCCGGCCGATTTTGGCCAACGATCCGCACCTGGATGCCCGCCTGCCTCCGCATTGGTATCTGATCCACGTGCGGACGCCGCACTGGTCTTTGGCCGGGGCTTCGTTTCTCGGCGGGCCTGCCGTGCAGGCCGGTCACAACGGTTTCGCCGCCTGGGGGGTCACTGCCGGACTTATCGATAACACCGACTTGTTCCGCGAACAGATCGGTCCCGACGGCCGCAGCGTGCGCCAGGGCGATCAATTTGTGCCCTGTGAGGTACGCGAAGAGGTCATCCACATCCGCGGCGGCGCCAGCGTCACCGAGCATGTTCTCATCACACCGCGCGGCCCGATCATCAGTCCAGCCCTGCGCCCGGATCGGCGCGATGCCCGCCCTACCACCGCGGAAGCGTTGTCGTTGCGGGCCGTGTGGCTCGATCCACGGCCAATCGATGGGCTGATGCGTTTGCACCGCGTTCGCAGCTTCGCAAACTTTCGTAAGGCTGCCGAGCATTGGCCGGCTGCATCACAGAACATGGTCTATGCCGATCAAACCGGAACGATCGGCTGGCAGATGTTCGGTCTGGCGCCCAAGCGGCGCAAGGGCTGGGGATTGATTCCCGCTCCGGGCTGGGATGCTGACGCTGGCTGGGAGCCGGACCTGGTGCCCGCCGAACAGTTGCCGCATGCCCAAGATCCGCCCCAAGGCTTTCTTGCCACCGCTAACAATAAACCGCTGCCCGACGACGCCGGCCCTTATCTTGGTTCCGATTGGCTGGACGGCTACCGCGCTGCCTCCATTATCCGCGAGCTGAGCGCCCGTGCCGATTGGGACGTGCCGAATACGATGGCCTTGCAGATGAATCAACGTGCCATCGCCTGGGAGGACTTGCGCGACACGGTTTTGTCCGCCCCTGCTGTTGACCCCGATACTCGGCAAGCGCTCGATCTGTTGCGCGGATGGAATGGTCACGTTTCGATCGATTCGCCCGGGGCGACGGTGTATGAGCTATTTGTTGCCGAGATGGCGAGCCGCATCGCGCGGGCCAAGGCGCCGCGCAGTTTCGCCGTCGTCCTTGGCGAAGCGCTGGGACCGATTGTACCGTACAATTTTCTCTGTTATCGCCGCACCGGCCACCTGGCGCGGCTGCTGCGCGAGCAGCCGCGTGATTGGTTCGCCCGTCCCTGGCCTGACGAAATCGCCGACACATTGTCTGCCGTGGTCCGCCGACTGCGCAGAGAATATGGCGACAAGCCATCCGGCTGGGCCTTTGGCCATTTACGTACTCTTACACTCCACCATCCGATTAGCCGCAAGCGCTGGCTGGCCCCCTTCTTTAACATCGGGCCCTTTCCATTCGGCGGCGATGCCGACACTATCAATCAAGGGGCGGTGTTGCCCCTTGATCCGCTAGCTTCCGCGGACAACATCGCCTCGCTGCGCATGGTTATCGATGTCGGCGCCTGGAGCAACAGTCGCTTTTCACTGCCCGGCGGCCAGTCCGGCAATCCGCTGTCGCCGCATTACGACGATCTGCTGCCGCTCTGGCTGCGCGGCGACGGCGTGCCCATCGCCTGGACCGAGGAAGAAGTACGGCAGGCGACAACTCACACGTTGGAATTGATGCCCTTATGAGCCGACAAGCAAAACCTCACCAGGACCCAACGTCCAATGTAGCTGTCGAAACCAAGTCTTGGCAATTTGCATAGGGGGAAAAAATAATCTAGACTCGCGAAGAAAGAAGGACGGTCCCCTGGGGAGCGAAGAATGAAGAAGCGTCTCTCCAATCCGTACAAAGAGAGAATAAATTGCGCGTGGGTGAAATTTCACCGCCGGGGAGTAGCGGCTGTCGAATTCGCCTTGTGTTCACCACTTATCGTGTTGCTCTTGCTTGGATTGTGGGAAGTGGGCCGCATCGCCCAGGTCTCGAACATCTTGCAGAATGGCGCCCGTGAAGCTGCACGCGACGCATCTTTGGGGCAAGACAATCTTCAGACCGTTGCCTCCAATCTGGCCGCCTATCTCCAAGGGGCGTTGCCAACAGCTTTCGGCCAGGGCCATGCAACGACTTTGCAAACTCCCTCTATAGCTTTACCTGCCAACACCATCGGCTATACGTGCTGGGACAACACAGCCAATCGGGAACTATTCACCATCACCTTCACAGACATTACCAATCCGAATATCACGGACCCGACAGCGATGCAGAAACTCGATCACTATCAGATTGGCATACAAGTTCCCTATTCTACCATTGGATGGACTATCTTTCCCCAAATCACTGGCATCAACCGGATTTCTATTACCTTAGATTGGGCCAGTATGCGCGATGCACCGTTCCAAATTACGCCAGCTCTACCGGCTCAGTGAGTTTTTTAACGAGGGGAGGGGAAGGAATTATGATCCTCACCAAGGTTCACAGAGACCGGCGCCAGGGCGCCACATTGGTTGAAATGGCCCTGGTTATGATTCCATTGACTATGCTCTTCTTCGGCATCTTCATATATGGACAACTCTTGATGGACTGGGATCTGCTCATCCATGCGGCCCAAGAAGGTTGCCGGTTTGCCCTGGCTAACAATACAGATCCCTCGATCAATGCAGAAGTTCAGGCAATCGTAAACAATTACATGGCTTCAAAGAGCAACAGTTTAAGCAATCTTACCGTAACAGTGAGTGGGACACACCAAGGCGCCGCTACTCCGGTCAATAGTCTTTCTCCCGGCGATCCGATCACGGTTACGGTTTCAGGAAATTATCAATTCCCGAACATGGTTCCATTGGTCCCATTACCAAGGACGCTGACTTTGAGCAGTTCGGCGACGATGATTTGCGAGGGCGGACCTTGATTCCCAGGGTACGTCTCCGATCCTTGACAATATAGTCGGCTAATGCTGACTGTTCGCCAACAAAATGTTACAGAGGAATCAACCATCATGTTTTGCAGACAATCCTCGACGGACCGGACCATGCGCCGCGGGGCATCGCTGCCCTTTCTGGCCGTCACGCTGGTAGCTTTAATGGGTTTTCTGGCGTTGGGTATTGATGTGGGTATGATGCTTATTGCCAAAGCGGAGGTACAGAATGCTGCCGATTTGGCTGCTCTCACCGCCGCGCGTACTCTGAATGGTGATGCGACGAACAATTATAACCAGAGCGCCGCCACCACCAACGCACAGAATATTTTGAGTTACAACACTATCTTAGGCCAACCTATTCAAGCGTCGCAGCTCCAACTCACCTATGGCAGCTACGATTATGACCAGAATACGCAGACTTTCAGTGCTCATTTCCCTCCGATGGCCGGCAAGCCGGTGACTGCTGTTACCGCTACTGTCACCTCAAACAGCTCTTCGACAGCATTCGGCACCATTTTTGGAATCCGATTCCTGCCGATCGTCACGGCCACGGCCATGGCAGTCCACCGTCCGCGCGACATTGCCCTGGTGTTGGACCTCTCTGGTTCGATGCGCATGGGTACCTGCCTCGGTTTTGACTTTTATACCAATACGCGCACTACCAACAATCCGGATCCACTCTATCCAAAGTTCGGCCACTATTCTTCGAACAATGCGAACATGCAAGGTCCCAGTACGAACCGGACTTCAAGTTATGATAATTACACGATCTCACCGAGCAATACAACCGTTCCCAACGCTTCGTATTCTTTGACATATGTGAATAACTTCTATCAAAACGATGCCTATGCAGCTGTCTTGGTCCGTGCTTTTGATTCGTATACCAGCACGGATGGAGGGAATACCTGGTCGCCTCCCGCTGCAGGAGCAACGCCTCAACTACCTCCCGCTACTTATGCCGCGACGCCGGGCGGAGACATGCCCCTTTTCCGAGGGGGAAGCACATCTGTCTATGCCACTAACGTCCAAGATATCGTGGGTTCCACGAGCACGAACATTCTCTGGGAGCTAGATGGTTACTCGGCCTATGCCGCAGGCCAACCAGATACTTCGAATAATGGCGTCCCGCAAGTTTGGAGTCAGGTAGACTATAGCATGCCGACCACTCTCCCGGCCAATGGATCTCTGCCTTTCAATGGTTATACACAAGGTCCCGGTTATTACGGAATGACTTTTTTCATTTGGCCGCCTGATCCGCGCAACGCTAATGCTCTTTCCGGATCTACTCTGACAAGTTTCCTCAATTCATTGGGGATTACCAATACGACAGACCAAACCACTCTCGCCAATGTTTGGGGCACATGGCAAGGCATGGGCGCCACAGGTTTAGCACACTTACAAGATTGGCTGAAAGGGACAAACCAATGGGAGGCAGCCAGACTACCGGTTGCCGGTCCCTACGGACCTAACTCTTCCGTGTTTGTCCCTAACATTACTACCTGGAATGGCTCGACTCTTACGAACAGTACTAAACCGCGGACTTACCACGCTGTGTGCCGGCTCTTCAACCGCGCGTATCCAGGAGGCGCCGCCTGGAGCAGCACTCCGTTTCATGCGGATTGGCGCTTGCGTTTCTTCAGCCCCATCGGCAACAACAACACGAACAACAATACAGTACTGTTCAATAAATCCGGCAGTTTGAACGTGTCCGGAATCGGTTCAACATTCACGATCAATTACAGCGCGATTCTTGGCTGGATCAGCCAGTCGATCAGTCCTTCCGGACAGCCGGTCAATCCGTTTCCACAACAGCTGCGTGCCGGCCGTATTAAATACTATGGATCAATCCCAACACAGATCACCGGCAGTTGGCCCAATTACGGCAACACAGACCAGCGCTTCTGGAAAGAGTTCATCGATTATGTACTCGGTTTCCGGCAGACCGGTCCGAACACCTACTATGACATCACCGCCAACGCCAATTTCCAAATCACCGGTTACGGAAACGATTTCGCCTGGGGGACTATCCGTATCACTGCTCCGCCGTCGGCGCCGCAATATATGAGTTATACTGATATTCCAGCTCGTCCCAGGCTGCGCTATTGGTTCGGTCCCTTGAACATGGTCGATTATTTGCACAATATGAACATGTCGGAACTGGCCACCTCAGGGATTTCCCAGGTTCAAAACTATTTTCTCATGGAACCTGGGGATGCTTATGAGGCGCCGCTCTATTCGGGCAAGCAAGCCTTCCTGGCGGCCATCAATACGATGCAAACAAACCACCCCAACGACTGGTTCTCGATCATTTGTTATAGCTGGCCGCGCAGCTCTGCTAATGGGACCGTATCTGGGCAGGGATATGGCCGCTTCAATTGCGTGCGCTCTCCACTGGGACCAAATTACGACTACGCCCGGTCTGCTCTTCTGTTTCCTTTCTCCACCATCAATGCCGATGGCTCTCCCAATAATACAGAGATCACTCCCTATGATGCTGATCCTGCTACGGGTTCGGTTCCTTCGGCCGATTTGATTGATACACCGCGCGGAGACGGCGATACCTGCTTCGCTATGGGCCTCATGCTCGCCTACAATCAATTCGCCATGACGGATCCTTCCGACACTACGCTGAGGTCGTTCGTCTCCTCTTCCCCCATTCACTTCCCAACAGGCATGGCTGGGGGAATGGGGCGCAAAGGTGCTCAGAAAGTCGTCATTTTTGAAACAGACGGTCTGGCAAACTGCACAGCAACCGCCAGCCTGGTGAATGCCGGATCTTACAAGTATTACAAGATCCGCTATGATATGAATAAGCCGAACTCGAGCGAATATCCTTCTGTGAACACGTATAGCATTAACAACTCCACAGTCTTGAACCAGATTTATTCTCTGGTCCAGCAATTGGCCAACGATTACGGCTCCCCGCGGAACCCCTTCCGCTTGTATGCCATCGGCTTCGGCCCCGTTTTCCAGGGACCGGACGCTGCCGCAGCGCTGCAGACCTTGCAATACATGCAATATTACGCCGGCACTCAGAGCAGTCCTTCCACGCCTCTGTCGCCGGATCAAATCATCACGGGGACGGACGCTCAGATGTTGACAAAGATGACCAACACGTTCACGAATATTTTGCAAAACGGTGTGCAAATCACTTTAATCAAGTAAATTTGTATCTTCTACGCGCGTCTGAATCCGTCAGGGCGGCAAAGGATCCCGACAGCGGCCGTCTACTTTCTTGAGGAATTGTAGCCCGGCGACCGCTCCCTCCGCCACGCGCTTCAGATCAGGGGGACCATCCGCATAGCTCGTCTGGATAGCGACGGCGCGGATAGGCGGGGGATCATGCTTGTAAATCTTCCGGTAATCGGCAGCCACGTCCCGTGTGTGCGTCTGCCAGGTTCCCTGCGGGTCGCTCTTCGACGCCACGACCAGGTGGGGATACTCGGTTTCATGCACAATGTCGCCGATCTTGAATTTGTCCTCAGGTTGCCGCAGGATCCACCATTTCTCTTTTGGCTCGAGTTGGTCCCAGACGTAGTGCAGAGCGATGAGTTTCTGTCCATCGAAAAAAGCAAGGATTACAGTCAGCGGATGATTGGCACTAAATCCGTTCTGGTCACGGAATCCAAGCGATGAAGAAGCAACTAACTTCCACCGCCAACGGAAACAGATTTCGTTTGGCTTATCCACGGTGACACGCCGATAATACATAAAGGATGCATTTTCGTTATGGATCCATAATTCGCCATCCCCACGAACCTCACTTTGAGCTTTCCCTGTTTTGACCTTCTCCATCCATTCCTTCGGCTTCTTGTTCTCGTCGGAGCGAATATCCAAGTCGGTGCCGGCAATCTCAATCTGGCTGAGTCGATCCCAAAGTCGGTGAACTGCGGTATGATCGGCCTCCGCCTCTTTGATTTTTCCCTCGTCAACCAGGCGATCCGCACGTTGGAGATAAGCGTTCGCTTCCTTTTTCATAGCGATAATGAGCGTGCTTTCTCCCATGGCATACTTCAGCGAGGTGTTTTGTTCGGCAAGCGTCCGAAACCGCTCGTAGCCCTTGATTGCTGTTCTCCAGTCGCGGCGGGCGTAAGCCGTATCGGCCGCGAGCAGCAAAACCATCGACTCACGCTTCAGATCGAGCAGTTTTTTCCCGATCGACTTCGCCTCACCGTCGATCTGTGCAGCAATCTTCTCCAAGTAAGCGTCGCCAGTCCACCGGGTCAGGTCATCGAGGGGGCGGCCGTTCAGGGCCAAGAGATTGGCGGCCACCGCGCACAACCACTGCTCTCTCTCCGTGAGATCGGATCGGGACCGCTTTTTAGCGAGCAGCTGTTCGAGTTTTTCGAGATCGTCGGGGGGGAGTTGGTATTGCTCAAGAAAGGCGTCGCCTGGCAGGATCTCCTGATTGGCTATAACGAAGTCACGGACAAACTCTTCAAGCGGTTTGCCTCGGATGGTGATCTCATCGTCTCGTCCCTCCCTCCTAAACCGCCAGTAAGCGAGCAATCCGGCCAGGAGAGCGATAGTCAAGCCAAGAGCTGCCACCAACAGGTACGATCTTTTCCTTGCTGCCACTTGGAACACCAGCGGGAGTGCTGGCCGCCGTTTCGTTTGGTCTTCTGCGGAGCCTGGTGGCGCTGGCGTCTCTCGATTCCCTGTCGGCGTTTGTTCCCGCTGGGCGCCGGCCGCGAAAACCGCCAGGGCTGCGGCGGCTTCGGCGGCCGTTTGCGGCCGTGCCTCCGGCGTCTTGGCCAGGAGGCGCTGTATCAGCGCAGCCAATTCCTCTGGAACCTCGGGCCGCAATGTCCGTACCTCAGGCGGCGGTTGGAAGCGATGCGCGTCCAGCTTCGCGATCAGCGACTTGTGATCGGCGAACGGCGCGCGGCCGGTCAGCAGATAGAATAACGTGCCGCCCAGGCCGTACAGGTCGGCCCGCGCGTCGGCATCCATCGGGTTGTCAATTTGCTCCGGAGCCAGGAAATCGGGCGTGCCCATCACCCGGCCTATCCCGGTCAGACCGTGCCCCGCTTCCGTTTCGACACGCCAGCGCGCCAGCCCCAGATCCAGCACTTTGACCGTGCCGTCCGGCGTGCGCATCAGGTTCGACGGTTTGACATCGCGGTGGACCAGGCCGCGCTCGTGCAGGTAATGCAGCCCCCGAGCCGCTTGCCGGACCAATTCACAGGCTTCGGCGATCGGCAGCGGGCCACGCTGGTTGATTAGCCGCTCCAGATCGACACCGTCGATCAGCTTCATGGCCAGGTAGACGACGCCTGCTTGCTCGCCGGCATCATGAGCCTCGACGACATTGGGATGATCGAGGGCGCCGATCGCCTTCATCTCGCGCTGGAAGCGCGCCACGGCCTCGCCCGAACCTTGCACGCTCGCAGGCAGCAGCTTTAAAGCCACGAGCTTATCCAGGCGGCGATGGCGGGCCTTGTAGACATCGCCCATGCCGCCGGAACGCAGGCGTCCCAGCACCTCATATTCGCCGATGGTCCACGACGGCAGGCCAAACGGCAGCGGCAACGGAGGGCTCTCCAGAGTGGAGGGAGTTTGTGGATCATCGGTTTCTTTACCCATGGCGGCGCGTGGGACCGATGCTCGCGCCGCCTCCAGGCAAGCGGCCGCGACATCGGCGCAGGCGGGAAACCGTTGGCAATAATCGTCCAGCACCGGCTGTTCGCCGCGCCTCAAGCGACGCTCCATGTCGATCTTGAATAGCTCGATCATCCCGGGCCGATAATCGGGCGAGTCAGCCGGCGGTGCAAAGTCTTCAAGGCGCGGCGGCGTTGGGCCGTTCCAGGCTGCATTGAAACGGTCCAGGATTCGATGCATGTTGTCGGACAGCGGCGCGGACATAGGAGGCGACTCTCCGGTCGAACGACAGGGTTCGACTTAAGGCGAGCGGACTTTTCCCTCCCTCCTTGTGGGGGAGGGTTGGGGTGGGGGGACACCCCTCCTGGGCTCCCTTGCCTTGACATCCCCACCCCAGCCCTCCCCTACGAGGAGAAAAGAGGTTTTGTCCGGTAGCTCTTATTTTATCGTTTCTCATTCCCAAGCAGAGCTTGGGAACGAAAAGGGAGTGCGGCTTATTCTAACATTTGTCCGGCTTCGCGGCGCAGCAAATCCAGCTGGAGGCGCTGGATCCACGGCAAAGTGGCGGCGTCGGGCGCGGCCAGAGCTGTTTTCGCTTTTTCTAACCATTGCCGTGCCTCCTTCGCTGCTCCCATGCGCTGGTGGACCAGCGCCAGCCACAGCCATTCGCGCACACAAGGCCGGCGTCCGTGTATGTTCTGCGCTTCATTCAGGCGGCGGACGGCGGACGGCAAATCGCCAGCCCGGAACAGAGCCGCTCCCAGCGTACAGAGATAATCCGCATCATCCGGCTCGCGCTCGACAGCTTGTTTCGCCAGCTCCACCAGCTGCTCGCCCTTAACGCCGCAATCCGCCGATAGCACACACGTCCAGGCGCTCAGGTAGGCAATACGGTTCCTTGTTGGCGCTGCAGGTTGGTAATGCTGCAACAGTTTGGCGCAAGCCTGGCGATAGCCGGCGCGATCACCCTGGCGCAGAAGCAGCGCAGCATAGAGACACCATGCCTCGGCTTCCTCCGGAGCGCGGCGTACTACTTCGGCGAAGTCGGCGCCGGCTTCCTTCCAGTGTCCCAGCTCAGCCTGCACCTGGCCGCGCCAGGCGCGATGCAGCCAATTGTCCGGCCATTGCTGAACCAGCTTATCCAGATGCCAGAGGGCGGCGCTCCAGTGCCTGCCGCGCATACACTCCTCGGCAGTCTGGCAATGCCAGGCCGTTACATGATCGTCCGAGAAATGGAAGAAGTCGCTTCGCGCCTGCCGTAGCATGGCCCACAAGTCTTTCAGCTCATCCAGCGCCAGCGGCATGAGGCCGCGCTGCTCGTCGATACGACTGCCAGAGAGCAGTTGTGCCAGATGAAGGAGGTCCGCAATGGATGAATCGGTTGAAGGCAGGTCCCAAGACCAGACGGTGCCGGAAGGTCCCGTGGTGAGCAGGCTTCGGCCATCGGGACTAAAACGTACTTGCCGGACGGACCAGGGATGTTGCAGAGACGGCGTCAGTGTTTGGCCGCTGTCGGCGTCCCAGACACGGGCGGTTTGATCGAGACTGCCGGTGGCCACACGCCGGCCATCGGGACTGAAGCGGGCCTGCACCACAGTGCCGTTGTGCTTGAGGGGCGGCACCAGTATTGTTCCACTGGTGATGTCCCAAATGCAGGCCGTGTTATCGTCACCGGCTGTCACCAGACGCCGGCCGTCCGGGTTAAAATCGGCAAACCAGATGGGGCTGGACTGCCTCAAGGGCGGACTGATCGCTGCGCCGTTTGTGACGCTCCAGACGCGCGCCGTCTGGTCCAGGCTGGTCGTTACCACACGGCGGCCATCGGGGCTGAAGGCCGCGTAGGTGATTGCACTACGATGCACCAATGGCGGCGCGACCGACTCACCGCTGGATGCAGCACAAATGCGCGCCGTGTTGTCCTTGCCGATTTTGAGAACGAGGCGGCCATCGGGGCTAGTGCGTCCGGTGAGCGCGGTGTCGTCTGGGTTCCGAGGATCCAGGAAGCCCACGCGCAAATCGCGGTCCACGCGACGGCGGAAAACCGCCTCTTCATCGACGACCTGAGCCTGATGCCGGCAGGCCACGTCCCACAGGCGTGCCGTGCCGTCGTCGCTGGCTGTGGCCAGGAGCCGGCCGTCGGGACTGAAGGCCACATGGTTGGTGCTGCCGTTAGCCCGCAAAGGCGGCGTCAGAGCGGCCCCCGTAGTGGCGCTCCAGACGCGGGCGCTATTATCGTCTCCGGCCGTAGCCACGCGGCAACCGTCCGGGCTGAAGGCGGCCCAGCGGATGACGCTCTTGTGCCGCATCGGCTCCGCCAGAGGTTCACCATCGTCAACGCGCCAAATCCGGGCCGTGCCGTCGTCGCTGCCAGTCAACACTCGTTGCCCATAGGGATCGAAGGCCACGAACGTGATGCGCTGGTGATGGCGTAAGCGCCGGCCGATGGGTATGCCGTCGGCGACATTCCAGACCTGAGCGGTAGAATCGGCGGCGCCGCTGACGATGTGTTTGCTGTCGGGGCTGAAGGCGAGGCACAGTACGGCGCGATCGTGTGCGAGGACGATGGACGCTGCTTTCCGCGTGGCCGCGTCCCATAGGTGAACCAACCCATCATCGCCAGCGGTCGCCAGCCAACGGCCATCAGGACTGAAGAGGGCCACGTTCACCGCACCATGATGATCGAGTTCACCAGGCAGCGCCTGGCCGCTGGCCACATCCCAAACGCGGGCCGCCTTGCCGCTCGCCGTCACTACCTGCCGGCCATCGGGACTGAAATCGATCCAGCGCAGCTCCTCGTTCTCCCCAGCCCGCAGCGCTCGCAAGAGTATCCCTTGCGGGCGCTGCTGCGAGCTGGTAAGCGGCACGATGTCCCAAAGATATGCCATGCCGTCGCGGCTGATGGCGGCGATCCGCCGGCCATCGGGGCTGAAAACAGCGTGTATCACCGGGCTGTCCATGTTCAGCGGCGCCAGCACTTCTTGTCCCGTTTCGCTATCCCATAAGTGAATTTTGCCATCGTCGCCGGCCGTAAGCACGCGGCGGCCGTCGGGACTGAAGCGAATGTCATGGACGGCATCTTCGTGGATCCACAATTGCTGCGGCCGGGGCAGCCCTTGCTCCAGAGCGGCGATGCGTTGGCGATGGGTTTGCTCCTGTTCCGGCGTACCGGCATCCAGTCGCAGCGCTTCGGTGAACCACAGCAAGGCTGTGAAGCCATCGCCGGCATTCATGGCACTGGTGCCCTCGAGGACATGCAGGCGAATCAGGTTTTGCCGGCTCACCTCGGCGGCATGTTCCAGGCGAATATGATAACTCCCCCCCACCGCCAGCAGAGCCAGCGCCGCAGCCAGGAGGATGCTGGCCACAATGGCCCTCGTCGGATGGCGGCGCATCCATTTGATACTTCGGCCCCACCAGCCGGTCGGCCGTGCCTCGATCGGCTGATCACTGAGAAAGCGGTGCAGGTCTTCGGCCAAGTCTTCGGCGCTATGGTAGCGGCGGGCCGGATCTTTCTCCAGGCACTTCAGACAGATGGTCTCCAGGTCGCGTGGCACTTTCAAATGTAAGTGGGACGGTGGCAGAGGATCTTGCGCCAGCAGTTTACGCAAGGTGGTCAGCGAGCTATCGCTTTCAAAAGGCGGCCGACCGGTCAGCATCTCATAGAGGATGGCTCCCAGGCCATAGACATCGGTAGCGGGACCGATAGCGTGAGCGCGGGACTCGGCCTGTTCGGGAGCCATGTAGCTGGGCGTGCCCAGGATGGCGCCAGTGCGCGTCTGCGATTGCACGTCGAGGTGCTTGGCCAGGCCGAAATCGGTGATTTTAGGGATACCATAAAGACGAAATGCTGCCTGCATCTCGGCATGCAGGCTATCCACACCGGAGATATGTTCGTTCGGGGATGCCAGCAGGATGTTGCCGGGCTTGAGATCGCGGTGAATGATCCCTTTCTGATGAGCACTGTGTATGGCCAGGGCGAGGAGGCGGACAAAATGGGCGGCCAAGCGCGGCGGTTGCGGCGCCCCGGTGAGCTTCTGCGCCAGCGTGCCGCCGTCCACGTATTCCAGCGAGAAGAACGGGCAACCGTTATATTCGCTGATCTCGTAGATCTGCACAATGTAGGGATGTTGCAGGCGTGCCACCGCCTCGGCTTCGGCGCGAAAGCGTTCCCGCTGTTGGGGATCGGCATTGGCGCCGGCCAGGATCATCTTGAGGGCGACGAGGCGATTGAGCTTGAGCTGCCGCGCCTTGTAGACAACGCCCATGCCGCCGCGGCCCAATTCGCCGTAGATCTCGTAGCCGGGAATGTGTTGCGATACAATCGGCGCGCCGCGCTCTTCGTTCTCCTCCGGCGGACGCGGGATAGTTGCCCGAGCGGATGTTGTCTGGGACGGATAGTCGAGTGTCTGCGGGAAGGGCAGGGTTGCCGGGACCGGAGCCAGTCCGCAGACCGGACATACCGGCGCTGTCGGAGCCGGTTGTTCGTCGTAGTTCCATTGATGGCCGCGCGGGCAGGTCAGCGACAGGGCCATGATACGGTCCTCGCGGGATGCCAAGAGCTACAATCATTGTGGCGGAGGCGAGAGAGCGGTCAAGGTAAATACAGGGCCCCGGTTATACCTCGGGAGACGAACGGCCGGCGTTAGCCAGGGGGTGGAAGCTGTGCCAGCCAGCTGACGCCGGCCGCTCGCCAAGAATTTGTAAAATAAAGAAGGTTCCTTGTTCCTTATTGGCCAGGAGATTCCTTCATGGATGTAAGTTCCAACGGCGTCCCGGCGGGGCGTCGTTCGATGTTGAAATCGAAACTTCATCGCGTCAGAGTCACGCACGCCGATGTGAATTACGAAGGCAGCCTGACGCTGGACGCTCGTTTGTTGGAAGCGGCGGACATTCTGCCGTTCGAGGAGGTCCACGTCTGGAACGTGACGCGCGGCACTCGGCTGCGCACCTACGCGATGGCCGGCGAAGCCAATTCGGGGGTGGCCTGCGTCAACGGTGCCGCCGCTCATCTCGCTCAGCCCGGCGATCTGGTGATCGTGGCCACTTTCACGCAGCTCGATGAGGCCGCCGCACGCAGCCATCGGCCGCGCATCGTCCTTGTTGGTCCTGACAATCGTATCCGTGACGCCGATGCCGAGGAAGTTGCAGGACCAGGAAGGCGCCGGGAGCAAAGGCAATGAAGATCGTCGATATCCGTGTAATCGGTTTGGCGGGCGGCACGGTGGACGGCGGCTGGCCGCAGGGCAACAAGCCGGAAGAAGACCTGAACACCCTCCTCGAAGTCTACAGCGATGAGGGGCTTTGCGGTCTCGGCAGTGCCATGACAAGCAAAAACCTGGTTGCTGCCGCCGTCGCTCTGCTGCGGCCGCACCTGATCGGCGAACGTGCCGATGAGCCGGCGCGCGTCAGCGAGAAGCTGCGCCAATCGATGTTCTGGCAGGGCCGCGGCGGCGCCGTCGAACATGCCATCAGCGGAATCGACATTGCCCTGTGGGACCTCATGGGCAAGATCTGCCGCCAGCCGGTCAGCCGACTACTCGGCGGCTGCTATCGCACGCGCATCAAGCCGTATGGCTCGATCCTTTTCGAGGAACCAGAGCGCCTGCGCGAGACACTGCAACAAACCGTGGCACGCGGTTTCCGGGCCATCAAGCTGGGATGGCGTCCGTTCGGCCGCCGCGATCGCCGCTTCGATGAACTGCTGGTGCGGACGGCGCGCGAGACGGTTGGGCCGGAAGTCGAGCTGATGGTCGATGCCGGCGGCAGCGAGCAGTTTTGGCCGCACGGCTACAAATGGGCGCTAGAAACCGCGAAGATGCTCGCCGATTACGATATTGTCTGGTTCGAGGAGGCACTGCCGCCGGACGATCTGGAAGGCTTTATCGAATTGCGGCGGCATTCGCCGGTGCCTATCGCTACCGGCGAAGTACTGACGCGCCGACAGAGTTTTCGACCATTTCTCGAACGTCAAGCTGTGGATATTATCCAGCCCGATTGTACCAAATGCGGCGGCTTAACCGAGGCGTGGCGCATCGCCTGGATGGCGTATGAGCACAACATCCAGTGGGTACCGCACGGCTGGAACACGGCCATCGGCCTGGCCGCCGACCTGCATCTCTCGGCGGCGCTGCCGGTGGCCCGCTATGTCGAGTATCTGACGCCATGCGTATATCTCGATGAAATCATCACCGAGCCGTTCCGGCCTGACACAGAGGGTTATCTGAGCATCCCCGACAAACCGGGGCTGGGTGTCGAACTGAACCGCGAGGCGCTGGAGCGGTTTGGGCGCAATTAACAAGGACTTCGATGAACAGACTGAGAAAAACACGGTCCCACGTCTTGCCGGCGCGCACAGAGTATGCCTCTGGATTTTGGCGAGCGGGGTTGCGCCAGCCC
>JAJPHU010000161.1 GCA_021325115.1 Planctomycetota bacterium
CCTGGCGGCCCCGACTCTCCCTCGGCTTATTTCTCGATCCTCCCGCTCCCCCGTGCCTGCGGCAGATTATGGAGCTTTTCCAGGCAGCAAAGACTTCCGCCAACCGCGTGAATACCTCAGCAGAGGGTGTCGCGGGCGGCAAACGCTCCAGCTACCACACCGTCAAGATTCTTCGGCACGATCGAGTAGCAGCGCCACGGGAAAATGAGCAAACACCTGCGCTGCCGGCAAGGCGGGCCGGCCCTGATGCGCTACCGCCGTCAGCGTTTCGCCAGTGAATAGGGAACGCCACAAGCGATCGCCCAATTCTTCCGGCAAGGGGAGCATCGTATCGCCCCAGATTTTGCAGCCGTGAGGTAATCCCGTGGAATCGGGCAGTAACTTTGCCACCAGCCGCGGCGCTGCTGCCAAAGCCGTGTAATCGTGATGACGGCGCACGAAGCTAAAAATATGCTCCGCTTTTGATCCCACCGGTTCAATGGCGGAGTAGGAGCCGACCGAAAACAGTCCGGGATATGTCCGTCGGCAACGCAGGGCCAAGGCAGTGACGTACAATTTGATGCGTCCGTCAGCCATTGTGTTCACCAACTCAGCAGCTAACTCCTGGCGCCCTTTCGGCGAGCATGAGCGTTTGAGTAATTCTGCGAGCAGCTGGCGGCGTTTGTCGTAATCGACCGGCCGGCGATTGTCGGGATCGACCAAGCTGAAATCCCATAGCTCTGTGCCCTGATAGATGTCCGGCGTACCCGGCGCGGCGATCTTCAAGAGGCACTGGGAGAGTGAATTGAAAAAACCATAACGGCTAATCTTCCTCTGAAAAGCGCGAATATCATCGAGAAATTCCAGGCTGACAGCCGGATCGAGAATGCGGCCGACGAACTGACGCAGGGCTTGATCGTAGTCGGCGTTGGGGTTGATCCAGCTGGTGTGGACTTTGGCTTCGTGAGTGGCCTTTTCCATGTACGCCTGAATGCGGCCGACGAACGTCGCATATTCGTCGTCACTGTACGGTTCGACTGGCCAGGCGCCCAGCAGCGTTTGATAGAGCAGATATTCCACGTTGCGATCGGGCGCCTTTTCATCCTCGACCTGAACACGGTGCGGCTCATTGAGGGCACTCCAGCGCTGCAAGCACTCGCGCCAGGCCTCGGGCATTTCAGACAAGACACTAATGCGGGCACGGACATCTTCGCTGCGCTTGCTGTCGTGCGTGGAGGTCGTTGAGAGAGCGCGCGGCCAGTGCTGCTGACGGGCGGCGAAATTCTGATGAACCGCAGTGGGCGGGATGCCGAAACGGCTGGGGTCGCCGCCTACTTCGTTGAGCGAGGTCAGACGATTGTAGACGTAAAAGGCCGTGTCTTCCAGCCCCTTGGCCATCACCGGTGCCGTCACCTGCTGGAACTGGCCAGCGAAGCGCTGTTGTTCGGTGATCTCTTCATCCGTAGCTCGCTCGTCGTGGCGCAATAGCAGAATGTTACGCAAAAATTGGAAATGGGATCGATTGAGCGTGGGATTGCGCCGACGAGCGTCGCGGATAGCAGCGTCGATGTACTTACGGTCGTCGTCGTGAACAGTGCCTTCCGCAATGTAAGAACGGTAGACAGGGAAACAGGCGATGACTTCGCGGAGGACACGACGCAAACTGTGCAGCGTGAAATCACGCGACCAGCGCCGCCGCTGTGCCAGCCGGTCCAAGGCCAGCGACAACATCTGTAATTCGCTGGAAAGAGACATTTGGAGTATCAAAAGCTTCTTTTGATAAAGCACTTCGGAAAAAGGTGTGTAATCCTCGATCCAGTCGCGGTACAGGGTTGTGAAGGCGCGGACGGCGGCGGAATCGACAAACAAACCGCCCAGGACATTCAAAAAGTCATAGCCAGTCGTGCCATGAACAGGCCAATCGGCCGGCAGCGTCTCACTGCTGCCCAGGATCTTTTCCACGACAACGTACAGGGAGCGTTCGGGCAAGGCGCCGGAATGGAGGCGCGCCAATAGCAATCCTTCCAACTCGTTCCATTCGATCACCTGGTATTCAGGACGCGCTTGATAGATCTGACGAGCCAGCTCCAGGAGATAATAACACTGCAAACGCCGCAAGTATTGCCGGGGATCGAACAGGCCGTCGGGGTGGTCAATACGCAGACCGTTGACCTTACGCTCGCGCAGGAGCTGGAAAATCAATACATGAGTAGCGAGGAAAACCTCGAGGCGCTCCATGCGCAGGGCGGCCAGTTCGTTGATGTCGAAGAAGCGGCGATAGTTGATTTCATCGGAAGCCACGCGCCACGATGAGAGGCGATACGGCTGATCGTCGAGCAGGTCATCGAGCAAATCGAAGCTGTGTGGATCACCAGGCGTGCCGTTGAAAAGAGCGACGACGGCATGGAGGTGTTCGCGGACCTCGGCGCAGCTGTCAGTCAGGACGGCGAGGCGGCGTTTGATGACTTCCTTTTCGCGCTGACGTTCAGCAATGCGCTCCGCACTGGTCTCAGTACGTCCGGGCAGATTGCGCACGGCCGTCAAGATGCTCTGATATTCGAGAAAATGCGGCGAATCCTTGCCAAGCGTTGTTTCGAGTTTGTCAAGATCGTAGCTGAGGATCTTGTACCAGGTACAGGGGGCGACAGGCAGACGATGCTCATAATAGTGAATAGTAAATATCCCTGATTCGTAGCGCAGACGGATCTGGCCTGCCTCCAGGACCTGGCCATAAGGCTCGCCCAAGAGCGGCAACAATACACGGTCACGCAGAGCGGGACGCGGCGACGCCTGCCAGGCGATATCAAAATAGTTGGCGTAAGGCGACGACGGGCCGTTCTCCAGCACATCGTTCCACCAGATGTTTTCGTTGCCGACGATGCCCATGTGATTGGGCACAACATCGAGGATTTGACCGAGATTGTGGCTGTGCAAGGCGTCGATGTAGGCGGCGTAGTCGGCGTCGCTGCCGATTTCGGGATTGAGGCGCTGATGATCGAGCACATCGTAGCCGTGTTTGCTGCCGGGTCGGGCCTTCAAGTAGGGCGAAGCGTAGACGTGGCTGATGCCGAGATCATGCAGATAGGGAGCAAGGTGGGCGGCATCCTGGAAGGTGAAGCCGGCATGGAATTGCAGGCGATAGGTCGCTTCCGGTGCACAGCGCCGGATGGTTGCTTCCCGTTCCACGTCGGATAACAGATTGGCCAAGATTTCCGCGCTGGTCATGATGCTCCGTAGATGACCGAATTCTCCCATGCTCCCCCTCTCAATGCCAACAAGGACATCGCTTGTTGGCACGGAGAGTTAACGAGGTTATTATAACGGAACTTTCGTCGCTCAGGCGCGGATTCCCCCAATCGTTCGGGCTTTGGCAGCATGGAATTATGCTTGTTGAGAAAATAGGCTTTCGCTGGCGTGCCGTCAAATGTTATTTTCTGGAGCAGGGATACCATCCCACGGAAGCAATACCCCAGTGTCCGGGACTGGCCTCCCATGAGACAACCGCAACGCCTCCAAACCTGTTATTAGACGACCAATAACATCACGGAGGTTTCCCATCTTCACTGTGAAAACATATACCGTCAGCGATGGCTATCGTTGTCATTACCGCGACTATCCTGCCGCTGGCTCCCCGCGGGGCCGCGTCGTTTTCGTGCATGGCATCCAGAGCCATGCCGGCTGGTACGAGTATTCATGCCGTCGGCTCAGCGAGGCAGGGTTCACCGTATCGTTTCTCGATCGCCGCGGCTCCGGGCAGAACAGTGAAGCACGCGGCGACACGCCGAGCTTTCGTCGCTTGCTCGACGACATCGCCGAGTTTTTGCGGCCGCTGCGGCAACAGGAGCCGACGCTGCCGATCTTTCTCGGCGGCATCTCGTGGGGCGGCAAACCCGTCACCGCTCTCCAACGCCGTCATCCTGGTCTGTGCGATGGCCTCGCCTTGTTGTGTCCGGGATTTTGCCCGCAAGTTCGTCCAAGCCGCAAAGAACGACTCGGCATCATCT
This sequence comes from Planctomycetota bacterium, assembly GCA_021325115.1. Taxonomy (GTDB): domain Bacteria; phylum Planctomycetota; class Planctomycetia; order Gemmatales; family Gemmataceae; genus JAJPHU01. The sequence continues at coordinate 3,984 of JAJPHU010000161.1, forward strand.
GGTCGCGCCTGGTCTCACCGCGCCGCCTGTTTGCTGTGCCGTTGAGTGATCCGCAGCTGTTCACGGCCACGCCGCGCTGGCAAGCATTTATCCGTGAGGATCCGTTATCTCTTCGCCAGGCCACGGCACGCTTTTTCGTTGAAAGCGTGCGTCTCGATCTGTATTTGCGCTTCGCTACATCCCACGTGCGTTTGCCGGTCCTGCTTTTGCTTGCCGAACACGATCGCATCATCGACAATGCCCGTACTCGGGCATTCGTAAATCGTTTTCCGGCTGCGGATAAGGAAGTGCATGAATATGCCGGCGCCCATCACACGCTCGAATTCGAGGACAATCCGGAAATCTTCCTCGCCGATTTGCTGCGCTGGCTGGAACGGCGAGCGGGGCGTGTGAGCGTCCCGGTGTGAGCAATCGGGGCGTTCACACACCCCGCTCATCCAAAACTCAATTGGAAGGTCTCGAATGGATGCAATCGTGATCGGTGCGGGGCCGAACGGTTTGACGGCGGCGGCGACCTTGGCGCGGCACGGCTGGGAAGTGCTTGTCCTGGAAGCGAAGCAACGGCCCGGCGGGGCTGTCTACTCCGAGCCGCTGACACTGCCGGGTTATCTGCACGATGTTGGGGCCGCTTTCTTTCCTTTCGCCGACGATAGCCCTGCTTTTCGTTTTCTTGATCTGTCGGGCGCCGGTCTGCAACTGGCCAATGCTCACTGGGAAAGCTGCCATCCTGCTCCCGATGGCAGCTCGGCGTCCATTGCGCGTGACATCGAAGAGAGCGTGCATTCGTTCGGTGTCGATGGTCCAGCCTGGCGACACCTGGCCGAGTGGCGCCAGGCCATGGGCTCGCGCTTTGTCGAATTCCTGCTTGCCCCTTTGCCCGCAATTGGTCCCGCCTGGCGTCTGGGCCTTCGGCACCTCTTGCGCTTGGGGCCTTTGAGTTTGCTGAGTTCGGGTGGGTTGGCGCGACGGCTTTTTCAGACGGAAGCAGCGCGGCGCGTAATTCCCGGCGTGGCCTTGCATGCCGACCTTGGCCCCGACGATTTTGCCGGTGCAGGCATCGGTCTCGTGTTGGCCTTGTTGGCGGCGGGCAGCGGCTACCGTGTACCGCTCGGCGGCGCGCGAGCCATCACGCAGGCTTTGCTTCGCCGGCTCGAAGAGGCCGGCGGGAAACTCCGCCTCAATGCCCGCGTTTCCCGCATCCTGGTCCGCCAGCGCCGCGTCGTCGCCGTACGCACCGAACAAGGGGAGGAGATTGCTGTCCGTCGCGCCGTTCTGGCCGATGTTGGTCCCCCAACTTTGTTCTTACAGATGCTGGAGGAACGCGCTACGACGTGGTGGCTGCGGACGCAGATACGACGTTTTCGCTATGCCTGGGGCACTTTCAAGATGGACTGGGCTTTATCTGGGCCGGTGCCGTGGCTGTCCCAAGAGGCGCGCGAAGCGGCCGTAATCCACGCGGGTGACAGCCTCGCCGACCTCGCTGCCTTCACGCGCCAGGTACGCGCTGGACAATTACCAGACAATCCCTATCTCGTTATTGGCCAACAATCGCTGATCGATCCCGGTCGTGCTCCGCCCGGGGGTCATACCCTGTGGGCGTACACCCACGTTCCCTCTACTATCGAGGGCGGCTGGCAGCGGCACCGGGAAGCCTTCGCCGATCGCATCGAGCGCCGCCTGGAAGGCTTGGCGCCGGGCTTCCGCCAATTGATCCGCGGCCGCTTCATTGCTGCGCCGGACGATCTGGAAGCGATGGATGAGAACCTCGTGGGCGGCGACATCGGCGGCGGCAGTGCTCAATTTCATCAACAGTTGATCTTTCGTCCCGCTTTTCCGTATTTCCGTTATCGCACGCCGGTGCAAGGGCTATACCTGGCGTCGGCGTCCACGCATCCAGGTCCGGGCGTCCACGGCGCCTGCGGTTTCAACGCCGCCCACGCCGCCCTGTCCGATCAGAAGAGCTAACCACAGAGTCACAGAGAATGCAAAGAAAAACATCTACAAATGAGGATAAAAAGAAATCAGAATGCAGGTCTCTGCTTCTGTTTTTTTCTTTTTGTCTTCTTTTTGTATTTTTCTCTGCATTGTCTGTGAATCTGTGGTTAGCTTTTTTTAGCTCACAGCGCCAAGGTCGCCGAGGATAGCGGCGGCGCGGTTGGAATCAGCCACGCTGTCAAAGGAAGCATAGCCGACGAACTTGTCGCCGAGCACGGACATCATCAAGCCATGCAAGCTCAATCCTTCCGTCGCCCATTTCTGCGTCAGGCGATGCGCCAGGCCGGCTTGGTTGTCGCCTTCGACGCGCAGCACTACCGGATGGTCGCTCTCGCTCAGGCCGGCCGCCCGCGCCGCCCGCACTTGCAGCGCTCCGGTAATCGGCGCCACGTAGAGCATTCCTATGCCTGGTCGATTCTCCAGCCGCCGCGTGTAAATATATTCGAGGTTGGCGCCCGCCTGGGCCAGCAGGGCCAACTTCGCCGCCACGCCGCCGGCTTGATCCATTACTTCGCCCGACCAGACATGAACGCGATCTAGTTTGAAGCCCATGATGATTATCCTCGCCAGAAAGAATGGAGCATCCAAAGGGGGATTATATTCATCAGCGAGCGGCCGGCGTCAACCAGCCGGTTTATATCGGCCACTCGCCAATGGCCTTTCTTGCTAGCGTTGCGGACTGGCAAGTCTTGATAAAAACGCCCGCGCGCGCCGGGCCGTCTCAACGGCATCGTGACTGTGACGGCTCAATTCGACGTGGACGCCTCCACTGTAGCCGATCTCCGCCAGTGTTGTCATCACCTCGGTGAAATCAATCTCGCCTTCGCCGAACATCAGATGATCGTGAACGCCACGCCGCATGTCTTCGATGTGGATGTTCCACAGCCAATCGCGCCAGCGCCGCAAATGCGCAGCAATAGGGGTCTCCCCCATACAATGTAGATGGCCGATATCGATGGTCAGACCGAAGAGAGGATGGGCAACCCGTTGATGCAGCGGCGCAAAGCGTGCCATCGTATCAATAAACATGCCCGGCTCCGGCTCAAAGGCCAGGCGAACCTGTCGCTCTTCCGCATAGGCGCACAATTGCCGGCAGCCTTGCACCAGACGATCCATCAGCGTCTCTTCGCTCGCTGGCTCCATCGCCGTGCCCGACCAGAAGCTGACGGCCTCGGCATGGAGAGCGGCGGCCACGTCCACCGCACGGCGCAGGAAGTCGAGACGGCGCTGCCGGGCTTCGGCGTCTGTACTGAGCAAGGTCGGCTGATGCTTGCGCCAGGGATCGAGCAGGAACCGCGCGCCGGTTTCGATAACGACAGCCAGGCCGCGATTCTGTAGATTAGCGCGGACAAGCGGCAACTGTCGAGACGTGTCGGGATCGTAGGGATTGAGCGTATGATAATCGAGCGTCAGGGCGACGCTCTGATAACCCAATTCGGCGAGGATGGCCAATGCATCCTCCAGACGGTGATGGGCGAACCCGTTAGTATTGTAACCCAAACGCATGCGAAGCCTGGCCGTACAGGAATAAAATGTTTGCTCCTCTCCATCCTAGTCCTGGAGTACCGATCATGGAACGCTTACTTCTGCTAGCGTTGGCGCTTTCTCTTCTGACGCTGGGAGGCCTCAGCTGCGCTGACAAACCGACTTTCCCGGGTACGCTGCCTCCTCCGGTCAAGCCAGTCAACGCCGACCAGGCAACGCCAGAAGACAAGGCCGCTGTGTCCCACGACAGCAACCAATTCGCTCTCGATCTGTATGGTAAGCTCGACAAGAAGGACAATCTTTTCTTTTCGCCGGCCAGCATCTCAACGGCCCTGGCCATGACCTATGCCGGTGCACGCGGTCAAACCGCCGAGCAAATGGCGAAGGTCTTGCACTTCCAGCTTGAGGCCAAGCGTCTGCATCCGGCGTTCGCTGCTCTCTTGTGGGAGATGCAGGGCGAAGGCAAAGAACACGGCTGCCGGCTCCACATTGCCAATGCTCTGTGGGGCCATAAGGACACGCACTTTCTGCCGGAGTTCCTGCAACAAACAAAGGATAACTACGGCGCCAGCTTGCAGAAAGTCGATTTTGCCAAGCCTGATGAAGCCCGCCGCGACATTAACACCTGGGTAGCTCAGCAAACCGCCGACAAAATCAAAGATCTGCTTCACCCTGGTGACGTTTCTCCCGAGACGCGATTGGTGCTGACCAATGCCATTTATTTCAAAGGTGAGTGGGTGCATGTTTTCAAAGCAGAAGCGACACACGAACAGCCCTTCCATATCACGCCGACGAAAGACGTGTCTGTGCCCATGATGCACCAGACCAGCATGTTTCGCTATTTCACCGACGACAAGAAGTCTTTTCAGATCTTAGAAATGCCTTATAAGGACTCGGAACTATCGATGGTTGTGTTGCTCCCGGCACAAGTGGACGGTCTGGCGCAGCTCGAGAAGAACCTGGATGCCGAGTCGCTGACAAAGTGGCTGCAAAAGATGGAATCCAAGAAGGTAGCGCTGACGCTACCGAAGTTTACGATGCGCTGCCGCTTGCCACTTGCCGATAAGCTCCAGGTCATGGGAATGACGACGGCATTTCGCGCGGGGGAGGCGGACTTCACCGGCATGACCCATGATACACCGCCGCTGTACCTGAGCACGGTGATCCATGAGGCATGGGTGGACGTAAATGAGAAAGGTACGGAAGCCGCAGCGGCGACAGCGGTAGGTGTGAGAGCGGCTGCCGCACCGGTAGCGCAGCCAATCATCTTCCAGGCCGATCATCCGTTTCTGTTCCTGATCCGCGACAGGCGCTCGGGCAGCATTCTGTTCCTGGGCCGCATGAGCAACCCAAAGGGCGGATAATTTTCCGAGCCGCGCTCCAGAGAGCGGTGGGAATGCCGTTCCGCTCTTTGGAGCGCGGCTCAGAGTTCACCGGCACCATTGCGGCGTGACCATCCAGACAAGCGTGCCGGCGCCCTTGCCCGGCTCGTCCTCAAAATGGATGTAGGCGATGCCAGCCTTGGCGAGATCGATCTGTGCCTTGCGTGAGCCAATCAGCCAGCCAGCGTATTCGGCCAGGTCCGGCATATGGCCGACGATGGCGACCGATTGAGCGCCGAGGCCGCACAGGAAGCGTGTCAGCTTCCGGCGTTTGCCGCCCGGCGCCAGGTGATCACAGATATGCAATTCTGGCTTGGGCGCTGCAAGGTGTTGCAGCAAGCCTTCCGCCGTCTGCCGCGCCCGCAACAACGGACTGGTGAGGATACGGTCCAGGCGCACGCCCTGTCGCTGGAGTGCCGCTGCCAACGGCCCACATTGAGCATGGCCCGCCGTTGTCAACGGCCGATCCGCGTCGTTTTCGATGCCGCCTTCGCCCAGCGGCTGCGCCTCCGCATGGCGTATGATATACAAGTCCATGAAAACATCCCCTTGCCCTATGCGTCTCAAGCCCGCATCTTCTATAATAAGAAGTCTCTTTTCAATTGGCATGAAGGAAAAGAGCAAGCGAAATTCGCTTTTTTCGAGTTAATCAGGAAATGAAACGAACGGACCTCCGTAATGTCGCCATTATCGCTCATGTCGATCACGGCAAGACCACGCTTGTCGATCAAATGCTTCGCCAATCCGGCCTGTTCCGCGAGAGCGAACTGCGCGGCAGTTGCATCCTTGATTCCAATGACCTGGAACGCGAGCGTGGCATCACCATCCTGGCCAAGAACATCGCCCTCAAGCTCGGTGATACCAAAATCAACATCATCGACACGCCCGGTCATGCCGACTTCGGTGGTGAAGTCGAGCGTGTCCTGAAAATGGCCGATGGCGCTTTGCTGCTCGTCGATGCCGCCGAAGGCGTCATGCCGCAAACGCGCTTTGTGCTGCGCAAAGCGTTCGATTGCGGCTTGCGACCCATCGTCGTCATCAACAAGATCGACCGCCCCGATGCCCGCCCCATCGACGTACTCAACGGCGTTTTCGATCTGTTCGTCGAGTTGGACGCGGATGATGCCACCTTGGATTTTCCGACCATTTACGCATCCGGCCGCGATGGCATCGCCTCGACCGATCCCCCCCCTTACCCCCCCCCTGATGGGGAGGGCAAAGGGGGAGCGGGCCGAGATATCCGTCCGTTGTTCAACGCCATTTTGCAGCACGTCCCGGCTCCAGAGGTGAACCTGGACGCGCCGTTGCAAATGCTTGTGGTCACGCTTGATTACAGCGATTACGTGGGCCGCATCGCCATTGGCCGAGTGTTTGCCGGCAAGATCAAGAAGGGGCAGCGCATCGCCCTGCTCAAGCCGGATGGCCGCCGCATCGAGGACACCGTTGCCCAACTCTACGTCTTCGACCGTCTGGGGCGCATGGAGACCGATGAAGTCGGGGCTGGTGATCTGTGCGCTGTGGTTGGCCTGGAAGACGTGCATATCGGCGATACCATTGCCGACTTTGAGCAAGCTGTGCCTCTTCCGCCGATTAAAGTGGATGAGCCGACTTTGGAAATGATCTTTCGTGTCAACGATTCGCCATTTGCCGGCCAGGAGGGGACCTACGTGACAAGCCGGCAGCTGCGCGAACGGCTCTTGAAAGAGTTGGAATCGAACGTCGCTCTACGTGTCACGCCGGATGAGGAGAAGCGCGATGAGTTCCACGTCGCCGGTCGCGGTCTGTTGCATCTGGGCATCCTGCTGGAGAATATGCGACGTGAGGGATATGAATTATCGGTTGGCAAACCACGCGTCATCACCAAGGAAATCAACGGTCAGCTGATGGAACCAATTGAATATCTGGTGATCGAAGCGCCGCCGTCCTCGGTGGGGGCGGTGATGGAGTTGGTCGGCAACCGCCGGGCCGAGTGCGTCAAGATGGAGAGCCACGGCGAGATGACGCACATGGAGTTCACCATTCCGGCGCGCGGCCTGATCGGCCTGGGCACACGGCTGATGACGGCGACCAGTGGCGAAGCCATCGTGCATCACAATTTCTACGACTATCAGCCCGTGCGTGGCGGCATTCCCTCACGCGTCAACGGCGTTATGGTCTCGACGGAGACCGGCCGCACCACCGCCTACGCGCTAGATAATTTACAAGAGCGCGGCGTGTTGTTCGTCGGACCCGGTGAACAAGTTTACGAAGGGCAGATTGTGGGCGAACATTGTCGCGACAACGATCTGCCGGTTAACGTCTGCCGCGAGAAGAAGCTAACCAACATTCGCGCTGCTACGTCGGATAAGTCCATCATCCTCAAGCCGCCGCGGCAGCTGACGCTGGAATTGGCATTGGAGTACATCGAAGACGATGAACTCGTGGAGGTGACGCCGAAAGCCATTCGATTGCGGAAGATGTACTTGAAGGAAAACGAGCGCAAGCGCTATGCGCGGCAAACGCAGTCGTGATTTCACGCATCATTGCCCGTCCGCTGCGTTAGCAAGGGTACCCCTTGCTAACGCAGCGGATGAGTTCCTCAGCAGTCCAGTGTCAGCCGACGGACCGCTTCTTTGATTGTTTTGTTTGGTTCGACAGAAAGAGGGCTTTTTCAAATTAGTTCACTTATACGCCTCATACTCCTTGCCCAGTACGGCAGCGGCGATTTTCAGCTTCAAAATCTCATCCGTTCCTTCATAGATGCGGCACACGCGCACGTCCATCAGATGCCGACCGACGCGGTAGAGGGTGGACCAGCCGCGGCCGCCATACACCTGCACGGCGCGATCGGCCGTTTCCCAGGCGGCGTTGGCCGCAAACAGCTTCGCCTGGGCCGCCAACAGTTCCGCTTTCGCCCGCAACTCGGCATCATTGGGAGCGGCGTTGCTGGCGTCCTTGGTAGCAGCGGCACGTTCGATCAATGCCTCGGAAGCCAGACGCGCCATTTCGATGGCAGCGATATGTTCCTGCACCAGCTGATGCTTACCGATAGCCTTGCCGTGTTGTTGCCGCTCTTTGGCATAGCTGACCACTTCGGTCAAGCAATCTTCGATGACGCCGAGACAGCCGGCCGCCACGCTGAGGCGGCCGCTCACCAGGGTGCCCATCGCAATGCGGAAGCCAGCCCCCTCTTCGCCCAGCAAATTGCTCAGCGGCACCTTGCAGTCGCGCAGCTCGAACATGCCGGTGTTCGCCGTTGGCATTCCCAGCTTGGCTGTCAGATCCTCGCTGAGGAAACCCTCGTTGCGGTCGATGATAAAGGCACTGATACGTCCGCCACCCTTGGGATAGGCGAAGCCGACCACGGCATTGGCAATGCCGCCATTAGATATAAGATATTTAACACCGTTTAAGATGAAATAATCGCCACGCCGCTCGTAGGTCGTTTGCATTTCCAGCGGATTGCTGCCGGCTTCCGGCTCGGTCAGGCCGAAGGCCAGCACTTTTTCACCGCGGCAGGCAGCGGGGAGATAACGGCGTTTCTGCTCCTCGTTGCCCCAGGTCATAATCGGGTATTCGCCAATAGAGGTATGGCCGGAGAAAAAAGTGCGTACACCTGTGCCTTCTCGACCGATGCGAGCCAAAGCGCGGGCGTAAGTCACGGTATCGGCACCGCGGCCGCCGTACTCTTTGGGCACCGGCATGCCCAAGATGTTGTACTTGCGCGCCAGCGGGATGACCTGGTCGTTATAACGATGCTCGACGTAGCACAGCTCCTCGATGGGCCGAATTTCTTGGCAAAACGCCTCGACATCTGCGAGCAACTGCTTCTGATCCGCCGTCATGAGGGACTCCTTTCACATTCCTTGGCATATCAATTGCATTCTATTTAAGCGGACAACAGATGTCCGAAGGTGATGTCTGAATGAATCACACTCTATGAGGAGGTGCATTATGAACTGGGACCAGATCAAAGGCAACTGGACACAATTCAAAGGCAAAATCAAAGAGCAATGGGGCAAACTGACCGATGATGATTTGACTACCATCGGCGGCCAGCGGGATCAACTCATCGGCGTCTTGCAACAGAAGTATGGCTATGCCAAGGAGAAGGCCGAACAGGAAGCAGACGAATTCGTGCGTAAGCTTCACACATGACCTTTTTCCTCACCGTCCACGACGCCCTTTCTTTGCGGCGTCGTGGACGGGCTATCCCCTTCCTAACTCGTCTTCAGCCGATACATTGATCCACAGACACCGGTGGTGTGAAAAAGGTATGGGTGGAGACGGCAACAAATGAGTAAGTCGCGGATAGTCCTGGTAACGGGTTCTGCGGGTCGGATCGGCCGCGCGGTAATCGGGGAATTGCAGGCGCGCGGCTGGCCGGTGCGCGGCTTCGATCGCGTACCGACGCCAGAGCTGGCGGATGCTGTCATCGGCGATCTCACCGATGCGGAGGCGGTGCGGCAGGCTGTCGAGGGGGCCGGCATTCTTATTCACCTCGCCGCCACGCCGGATGATGATGATTTTCGGACGCAACTCATGCCCAATAATTTGCTCGGCGTTTATCATGTGCTGGAGTCGGCACGGCTGGCCGGGGTGCGCCGTTTGATTTTGGCCAGCAGCGGTCAGGTGGTGTGGTGGCAGCGGCAGCGCGGGCCGTGGCCGATCCGGGCCGATGATCCGCCGACGCCGCGCGGCTGGTACGCGGCGGCCAAGGTCTTTTTGGAAGCGGCCGGCCGCATGTGCGCCGAGGCCCATGGTATGAGCGTCCTGGCGGTGCGGCTCGGCTGGGTGCCGCGTTCGCGCGAACACATTGAGGAGTTAACCGCTCTCGATTGGGCCAAAGATGTGTATCTCAGCCCCGGCGATGCCGGTCGCTTCTTCGCCTGTGCCGTGGAGGCGCCTGCCGAACCGCATTTCACCATCGTCTACGCTACCAGCCGCCCACTGCGGACAGCCCTGTACGATCTGGAGCCAGCCAAAAAACGGCTCGGTTTCGAGCCGCGCGATCGGTGGCCGGAAGGCATCGAGGACATGATGAAGAGTACGCCGGAAACGTAAGGGTCAGTGGACTTTTCCCTCCTCCCTTGTGGTTTGACCGCCCGACAGTTTTCGAAGGGGACGGACAAAAAAGCAACGTATGGGTACTCCTGACATTACGACCAAGCAACGTCACGGAGGATTCCCATGGGGGCTAGCTTTAGCGTATCTCGATGGCCCCACTACCTCCAGCACGAACTCTTGAGCGGCCTGTCCGCCGCTCTGCTCAAGGCCCTGACCCGGTTCAGCCTCGCCATGGCCGAGGCCGCTCCTGCCCGTCGGGCCGCCCCGCCAGCACCCGCCGCAGCCGAAAGGTTCGAATCCTGTCGGATAGTTTTCCCCAAGCACATTGGATGTGGTGCAACAGCACTTTTCCCATCTCCTCCATCCTCCTTTTTCTGGCCATCATTCAGACGTCGCCATGCTCGCGCAGCCTGCGGCGGTGTCCCAGCTTCTTGACCGAATCGCAAGCCATACAAGGACTTCCGATGAAGTGGCGCTGACAGGCAGCCGATACTCATTGTGGGGCTTAGGCGCGATTCGTGAGTGATCTGGCGATCCCGTGGGAGGCGACCCAAAATGATCGGCGAGGACGTAATGGTTCCCCTTAGCGAAGCAGAACAGCTCCGCCAACAATTGCTTCAGGCCCAGAAGCTCAGCAGCGTCGGGGCGTTGGCCAGCAGCGTGGCCCACGAGTTCAACAACATCCTGACCACCATCATCAACTACGCCCGCCTGGCCCTGCGCCAACAGGATGAAGCGGCGCGGACCCAAGCCCTGGAGAAGATCCTCAAGGGGAGCCAGCGCGCTGCCACCATCATCAACAGTATGCTCGGCTTCGCGCGCAACACGTCCACCCAGCGCGAGATGACCGACCTTATCGCTCTGGTCGAGGAAGTGCTGGTGCTAACGGATAAGGATCTCAGCAAGCACCGTATCCAGGTCGAGAAGAAATATCATGGTCGGCCGCGGGCCGAGGTAGTGCCGGCACAAATCGAACAGGTGTTGCTCAACCTGCTCATCAATGCCCGGCAGGCCATGCCGCGCGGTGGACAGCTGCGTATCGAGGTCCGCGAGAATCCCCGCACGCAGATGGTCGAATTAAGTATCGCCGATAGCGGCGTCGGTATTCCGCCGGATCGTCTGCGTCTGATTTTCGAACCGTTCTACACGACCAAGGAGCCGGACGCCACCGGCCGCGGCGGCACCGGCCTGGGCCTGAGCGTGTGCCGGCAAATCATCGAACAACATCAGGGCCGCATCCGCGTCGAGAGCCTGGTTGGCAAAGGCTCCACTTTCACTGTCAAGCTGCCCATCGTGGCCCACGAACTACCGGAAAAAAACTAACTCTTCTCTTCTTCAAGGGCGATGCCGATTTGACCGACGCGCGGCAGCAATTGGCGATGGCACTCCGGGCAGGACACGGCCCCCCAGGCGCGGAGGATGGCCAGGCGGTCCGGCGCTTGCCACTTCTCCACGCGCGGCAGGGTCGGCAGGAAATCACTGAAAGCATAGCGGAACCAGCGCTCCATGCGCAGGGCCAGCATGTCCAGAGGGCCGGAAGAACGGAAGCGCTGTTCGCCAATAATCAGATCGTTGTAGCGCCAGCGCGCATTGACCTCAACAACGCGCGGCGCCGAGGAGAAAAGCACGTTTTGCAAGAAAACCCCGCGGAGGCAAAAGAGGATCTGCGCCGGCTTAGGCTCGGTATCGCCGGGTGCGGCCACGCGCCATGCCGGCTCTGTCTGCCACAAAAGCAGGTCGGGGAAACGGCCCAGCAGATCGGCGTGCTGCGGGTCAGCGGCAAGATCGAAGACGGTCAGTGGATCACCCAAACGGTCCCACGGTCGAGTCGGCCGCAACGACCACAACAGACGCAGGGCGGCGAGGTTAGACACATTGTCTATGCCCAGGACACGGCCCAAGGCCGGGGCGTTCTGGCCAGCGTCGAGAAGATTGCGCACTTCAAAGCCGGTCTCAAAGGCACGATCGCAGAGCAGAATACGCAGTCGAATGAGATGGCCGGGCGTCCACCAACTCGATTCCCAGCCGGCCAGCAGCTGATCGGCGAAGCGCAGCGACAAGCGGCCTGCGAAGCAGCGCGCCAGCAAGTCAAAAACTAGGGGCACCGGATCGGCACCGCGCGCAACAGCATCCTCGACCCAGAGCCGCCGCAAGGCGGCGAGATGGCCGGAAGGAGCAAGATTCATTGCCACGGCGTTCTCGGTACGCTTCACCAAGTCGGGCAGCAAAGCTGCTCGTAACGGTCCATAACCATCCGCACCGCTGAGGTTCGCCAGTCCAGCTAAAAATGCCGAATCCTCAAGGGAATAGCCATGCGCGTGCAGGTGCGGGGCCAACATCGTCCAGGCATAATTGCGCGCCCGAAGGGCGGCAGGCACACGCGGACGCCACAGCCAGTATGTCAGCAGATGGACCAACAACGCCAGCACCAGAATGGCGAACACAGGCCCAATCGGCTGTGTACCAACATTGAAGATGCCAAAAGACCATAAAAGGGCCAGGAACACGAGCGGGCCGACGAAAACAATCATGGCCCCGCGCTGGGTCAAGAGCCGTCCGGGTTCGCGGCCTCGATAAATACGCCTTTCGGGAGTTACAATGTCTAGTGATGTCCGCAGCCCGCGCTCCGATACTTCGACGCAATACCCTCCGGCCGAGAGACGGCCGCGGTACAGATTCAAACGCAAAGGCGGCACCTCGCGCGGCACCGGCACTAATCCGTAACACCACGGACAGCAGGCCGCGTGCTGCTCGGCAGCTTCTTCGGTCAAGGCGCGGCGGGCCTCCTCATCGGCGATGCCGTGTACCAGTAGCAAACGCCGAAAACGCCGCAGATCTTCTTCCGTTTCCAGCTGTTGTACCAACTCTCGACAGCGCTGGAGCAATTCCATCTCGCGCCGTTCGCAGTACAGGTCGACCCATTCCTCAATCAGCGACCACGGTTCACGAACGCGGCGGCCCTCCAGAACCAGGCGATGTTCATTCCACAAATGCTCGATCATCTTCCGCCGCCGCAGCTGAATGGCGCAGCGCGGGCAACTCATGCGCAGCCGATTCTCCAATTTCTCGCATAGGGCATCGATAGCAGGATATTTACCGGCAAATTTCTCGAAGCGGCGCAACCGGTCGATCGCTTTGGCCTTGCCCCGGCCACGGACGAGTGTTCGCAGCAGATCCTCGGCCAGCGGCCCATCGCCGCCGAATGTCTGCAGCGCAGCGGCAAGAGCAGCGAATTGCGACTCGAAGTGCAGACGGCGATCGAGCAGTAGATCACGAAGCGGCGTAAGCAGCGCGGAATCGATCGGCTGGGGCAGATTGGCGAAGATCATGAGAGCCAGCTGACGGGGGAGGATTTCGGGACCGGACGCCAACGTCACGGCCAAGCTGGCGGCTCCTTCGCGGCCGATCATCGCGCCGAGTGCATTGATCGCAGTCTTCTGACGATTGCGGCCCACGCGCTTCACCAGTTGGCCGAGCGTCAATGCCAGAAAGACATCGGCGCGCGAACCATGCTCTTCAACGGCGATGGCCGACAGCATGCGCCATGCTTCTGCATCGGGCGGATCGGCAAGGAGGGCATCGAGCAAGGCGGCGAACGTATCATTGAAGGAACGGCGAACGCCGCGGAACTGATAGATGCGATGTACCTGGCGAAGGTGCGTCTCGAAAACGCTCGGTAGGAACGAAGTGCGGCACTCCGGACAGACGAGGAGAACTTCGGGCGCAGCAGTAGCTGCCGACCCGAGGAGGCGTGCTTGCGAATTCTCGCCGTCCGGCATGATCGCTTCCGCAACGAATCAAGATCGCCACATCCTGTGATTTGTGAGCATCCCGTAGCAGCATATCCGGCCGGGCCAGCAGATGACAAGGCGATAAGCTCGCAGGTTGTGGTGCAGTTTGATGTTTGAGCGGCCTGAGGGCGAGCGGACTTTTCCCCTCCCTCCTTGTGGGGGAGGCTGGGGGTGGGAGGACACAACTCCCTGGCTCCATTGTCTTTACACCTCCTAACCCAGCCTCCCCCACAAGGAGGGAGGAAGACCTATAGCCGCTACACCTACTTGCAATGCGCTCTGGCCCTCAGATTACAGGCTGGCCAAGACAAACTGCACTGGGCTGCTATGAACCGCCTTGTCTCATCGACGCGCACGACCCTTTGTGCTATGCTGGAGAGCATTCGATGCTATTTCTTTTTTGCGGAGGTTTGTTGTCTTGAGCACACTCAGCGTTCCCAGCGAATCCACAGCGAAGGCCGTCTATACTCCTCCTCCTCAGCCGCGCAATCGTCTGGGTCCGCGCTGGAAGAACGCCCTGCTGGCGCTGGTCGGTCTGCCCTGGCAGCGGCGGCTGGCGCGGGCAGCGTTGTACGTTCCGCGCATCCGCTGGTGGGAGAACAAATTCGATAATTTTTCGGACGAAGAGTTGAAGAGCTATAGTTTGCGGCTACGTGGCCGGGCGCGCGGCGGCGAAGCGCTGAATAAGCTCATTCCGGAAGCGTTTGGTCTGGTATGCGTGGCGGCGAAGCGGCATTTGGGCCTGCGGCCGTTCGATGTGCAGCTGGCAGCGGGTGTCGTCATGCATCAGGGCGGACTCGCCGAGCTGGCCACCGGCGAAGGCAAGACCCTCTGCGCCACGCTGCCGGCTTACCTGAACGCCCTGGAAGGCAAAGGCGTTCACGTCACTACCGTCAATGATTATCTGGCCCGCCGGGATGCCGAATTGATGGGGCCGATCTACCGCGCTTTGGGGCTTTCGGTCGGCGTCATTCAAATGAACATGCCGGACCAGGAGCGTCATCCGATTTATCGCTGCGATATCACCTACGGCACCGCTTCGGAGTTCGGCTTTGATTTTCTGCGTGATCGCCTCAAAGCGGCCGGCACCAAGGGCCAAGATGCGCCGTTCTGGGATCCGTGGCTGCGCGCGGGTGCCCCCCCTGCCAAGGAGGATGCCTTCACGCAGCGAGGGCATCATTACGCCATCGTCGATGAGGCCGACAATATTTTCATCGATGAAGCGCGGACGCCGCTCATTATCAGCTCGCCGACGCGGCCAGCTACCGAAGAGGAACAGATCGTTTTTCTGTGGGCCGACCAACTGGTGCGGCGCATGAAACCCAACGAGCATTTCTTCTTTGATGTCGAGAAACAGAAATTGGTGCTCAACATGGCTGGCATGCAGCTGGCCCGCTATTCCAATCCGCCTTCCGGCCCGCATGGCAAGGCGATGGACAAACTCGAGGAAGCCATCGAACAAGCTTTGCATGCCCATTATCGCTTCCGCCGCGACCAGCATTATATGATCGACAAGGGCAAGGTCATCATCATCGATGAGTTCACCGGCCGACGCATGCCGGATCGGCACTGGCGTGAAGGGCTACACCAGGCCGTCGAGGCCAAGGAAGGCGTGCAGATCAATCACCCTGCTGATCATGCCGCCCAGATCACCTACCAGAGCTACTTCCGCCTGTACAAGAAGCTGGCAGGCATGACGGGCACGGCCCTGCAAAATCGCTGGGAAATCCGCCGAGTCTACAAAATCTGGGTAGTGTGCGTGCCGACCAATCGTCCGGTTATCCGCGAGCAGTGGCCGGATCGGGTCTTCCCGAACGAAGAAGCCAAATTCAACGCCGTGGTTGAGGAAGTGATGCGCCTCAAGTCGCTGGGCCGCTCGGTGTTGATTGGCACGCGCTCGGTGGAGAAATCGGAGAAATTGAGCGAGTTGTTGACGGCAGCGGGCATTACGCATCAGGTGCTCAATGCGCGTCAGCACGAGCAAGAAGCGAAAATCGTCGCCGAGGCGGGGCTGCATGGCCGCGTGACGATCGCCACGAACATGGCTGGCCGGGGTACCGACATCAAGCCGGCTCCGGAAGTGCTGGCAGCCGGCGGTTTGCACGTGCTCGGCACGGAACGCCACGAAGCGCTGCGTATCGACCGCCAGCTGGCCGGACGCGCTGGACGCCAAGGTGATCCCGGCAGCGCGCAATTCTTTCTCTCCCTGGAGGATGAATTGCTTGAAGGCTTGGGACCAAAGAAGCAAGAGAAGTGGAAGGAGTTCGGCCGCCGCGGCGGCCAGCGCGATTGGGACCAGTATCTCTATCTGTTTCGCCGCGCCCAGCGTCGCGTCGAGCGCCGCCATTACAAAAACCGCGTCGATCTTCTCGTCCACGAAAAGCAGCGCCAGGAAATCCTCAAAGATCTCGGTGCCGATCCATATGTGGATTAGAGGCTCTATCAGACGGAATCGCCAAGACGTCAAGAGCGTCAAGGTATAAAAAGATAAAAAAGAGAAAAAATGTCAGACAGTAGGGCTTTGGCAGCTCTCGAGGGATTCTTTTTTCGGAACTAAGAAAACCATGTCTCGACAGCTCTTCGCCGTCATTGTCCTCTCGTATTTACCATCGTTGGCGCTGGCCGATGCAGCGTCATCTGTGCTACTCAAACCGGCGCGGGTTTTCGATGGTGTCGCGCCGCGTGCCCATGAAGGCTGGGTGGTTCTCGTCCGCGGCAATCGCATCATCGGCGTTGGCCCCGCTGCTGAGGTACAGGCAGAGGGGGCACGTATTCTCGCACTGCCGAACGCCACGCTACTGCCGGGCTTGATCGAGGCGCACTCGCATCTGTTCCTGCATCCCTACAACGAGGCATCGTGGGAAGATCAGGTGCTCAAGGAGCCGCTGGCCCTACGTGTGTGCCGGGCCGCCAATCATGCACGCAAGACGCTGCTGGCCGGTTTCACAACACTGCGCGATCTCGGCACCGAAGGGGCCGGCTACGCCGATGTGGGACTGAAACAAGCTATCAACGAAGGGATCATTCCAGGGCCGCGGCTCTTGGTGGCGACGCGTGCGATTGTGGCCACGGGTAGCTATGCGCCGAAAGGTTTCGCACCGAGTTTTCGGGTACCACAGGGAGCGGAGGAAGCGGACGGCGATAGGCTGCGCCGTGTAGTGCGCGACCAGATTGGCCATGGGGCCGACTGGATCAAAGTCTACGCCGATTACTATTGGGGCCCCGGCAAGGAGGCGAAACCGACCTTTTCGATTGACGAGTTGAAAGTGATCGTGGCCACAGCCAAGGCGGCAGGTTGTCCGGTAGCCGCTCATGCCACTTCGAAGGAAGGCATGAGACGAGCGATCTTGGCTGGCGTCGAGACGATCGAACATGGCGATGGCGGCGATACGGAAGTGTTTCGTCTGATGGTCAACCATCATGTGGCGCTCTGTCCAACACTGGCTGCAAGCGAGGCCATGAGCCGTTATCGCGGCTGGCGCGGCGGCGACGAGCCGGAGCCTACTGTACTCAAGAGCAAGCGTGCGAGTTTTAAGGAAGCGCTGGATACGGGCGTCACCATTGCCAATGGCAGTGATGTCGGCGTCTTCGCCCACGGCGACGAGGCGCGCGAGCTCGAGTTGTTGGTTGAATGGGGCATGAAACCGGCGCAGGCACTGCGATCGGCCACTTCCGTCGTCGCCAAGGTGCTGCATCTCGATGACCGTCTCGGCGCCATCAAGCCGGGCTTATGGGCCGATCTCATCGCCGTTGAGGGCGATCCCACGCAGGACATCAAAGCATTGCGCAAAGTGCAGTTCGTGATGAAAGACGGTGTGATCTACCGCGGAGATCGGCAGACCATGCGAGGGCCAAGTGAACATTAGAACACTTTGCAAGCGGGTGTAGCAACGAACGGCCCGCGCCAACCGACTGGTACAGTCTCCGCCAGTCGGCCGACGCCGGGCCGTTTGTCCGCTAACCGCTCCCGCTAACAGCACAATTAACGGCACAACGCTTGAACGCTTCCGGTTCAAATCGTTAAGCCGCAGGGGGGAGCAACGAGTCTGTGGTGCTCCGGCTGGCGAAGCGACGCCGGGGGACGGGATCGTCAAATAAGTGAATGGACGTGCTCGCCTTTTGGAAAAGCGTTTCCCGATTGAAGGGAGAGCCTCGATTTAGACACGTGGCTTGCGTCCACCCTTGCGTCCGGCCTCGCGTGCTTCCTCGGAAGTGAAGCGATGGGCCGTGCCGCGGGAATGAGCCGCCTGCCCACCTTTGCGTCCGGCCTCGCGCGCTTCTTCCGGCGTGAATTCATGGGCCGTGCCTTTCTCATGCGCCGCTCGACCGCCCTTGCTGGCGATTTCCCGTTGCCGAGACGGATCCATACTGGCAAATCCCCGCTTCTTGGTCGTCATGGTGAACAATCCTCCAGCCGAGTACCACAGATCGCCCGGCCCGAAAACCGCCGAGCCTGGGCATGTCTATTAAGATTTACCCGCAAAAGCAGTGCCTAAGTACAAGAATTACCCTAATCCGAGCGACACGTTGGCAGCATATCCTACGGTTTTATACGCCAGTCCTAAACGATTTTTGGCGAACGGCCGGCGTCTGTCGGCTGGTAAAGCCCCACCAGCCGGCAGACGCCGGCCGTTCGCTTAACTTTCCGGAACACCCCCCAGATTAGGGCGGGGGCCCCTCTGGATTTTGGCGAGCGAGGTTACGCCAGCCCTCGAGGAGGTTTTCCCCTCCCTCCCCCACGGAGAGGGATAAGACCGCTTGCACGGAAGCCCTTCTCCACGCCCAAATCAAGAGGAAAACCCGGGGACACACCCAAATTAGGGCCGGGTTGACATGGTGGTAGACTTGCCGTAATATCCTGACGACGTTGGCCCGCCCTCCCCCGGCCAACGGTGATTCAAGGACCATTTCCGGAAAGGATCCCGGCCTATGAAACATCTGTCGACTTTCTTCGGAACAACTTTGCTCGGGTTGATGACCACTGCTGGCCCAATTCGGGCAGATTTAAGTTGGACCTACACCGCTCAATCCAATGTTCCCGGCATTTCGGTCAACGGCGCGTCTCCTAACGGCGGCGCCAACGTGAGCCTGGTTGATTACAGCAGTCCGCAGCCCGGCGGCGCGTCCATTCCCGTCCAGGCCTACGTGACCTCTACCAGTAATACCTCGCCGATCGTCTTCAGCCCTTCGACCGAGCAGCCCACGACGTTCAACCTGGCCCTGAAAATTACCGATAGCAACGGCGCTTCCGGCACGCTGAATTTCACTGGCTCTCTGGCAGGTACGATGACCGCGACTTCCTCGAGCGTCGTGGCTTCGTTCGCTCCGGTCGGTTCTAACTCGCTGACCTTCGATGGGCATACCTACACGGTGACGATCGCGCCGCAGACGCTGGTTGCCCCCACCCAGCCGCAGGCCAACATTATGGCTTCGGTTTCCGTGACGGATGCATCGAGCGGCGGTGGCGGCAGTGGCAGCAGCGGCACGCCCCCTCCACCTCCGCCTCCTCCGCCTTCTCACGGCACGCCGGAGCCAACCAGCCTATTGCTCGGCAGCCTGGGTTTTTCCTGCTTCGGCGCCGGCTATTGGTGGAATCGCCGACGATTGACCCGGACTATCGCAGCTGCTTAGAATGAGGTGGTTCAGTGGTTCGGTGGTCCGGTAGTTAAACATCTAACCACCGAACCATCGAACCATCGAATCACCTACAAGCGAAGGGCCTGCGATTGATCCTTCTGATATTTTTCTTTCCCCTGGCCATCTACCTGCTCCTTCTTGGCTTGCTCAACCGCTGCCGCCATCCTCTGCTCGTTTCCGGGGTCTGGGATGGCATCGGCCTGCTCTTCGGCGTCTCTGGCTTTCTTCTCTTCGCCGGACCTGCTGTCCTTACCGCGTTTAGCGAACGCTGGCGTCTGTTCTGGCTGCTCGGCCGGGGCGACATCCCCTCCTGGGGCTTCTTGGCGTTCCTCTATTTCTTGCTGGTTGTTGGCGGTGCCGCGTTGTACCTTCGCCGCCAGCGCCATCTGACCGCTATCTACAACACCAATGCCGGTCTGATCGAACATATCGTGACCGAGATATGCAAGGAATTAGGGACCAATCCGGTGCGCTCCGACCATTTCTTTCTTTTTCAGGAACAGGCAGCGGTCCTGGAAGTGGACAGCTTTCCGCTGATGCATCATGTGACGCTGTATTGGGAGCCGGCCGATGTGCCGTTGCGCCGCCTCGTGGAAACCGAGCTGAGCCGCCGTCTGGCTGAAAGCGTCTCGGACACCGGCCTGCTGAGCAGCTGGCTGTTGACCCTCGGCTTCGTCTTGCTCTCGTTTGACCTGTTCGGCGCCTTCTTTCTGATCGCCCTAAGTTATTTACATGTGTTTATGAGATGAACCGTTCTTCGACGGCTGGCCAACGTCCGCCGGCCGTTCGCCTGCCCTGGGAGGGGTGCCTCCCGGAAAAACATCTGTCCCCGCCGAAGTGAGGGCTGTTCCCAGGAATGAAAGATGTCTTATCGATCTGTCAATTCTTCGGTTCGGCCACAATGATAATCATCGACATTTTCGGGAGATTATCGGCAGATACCTCGCCCTCAGCGTCCTTGCCGCGTCGGATCGGCCGCGGCCCGTTTTTGCTTTGCAGCAACGTCACCTCCACGATCTGCCCCGCTTTGATGTCCGAGAACTCGGCCGGGAAACCTGGCAGCCTATCGTTGCCTCGTAGCTCCTGGAGTTCCTTCGTCGTGTAGCGTTTAGGCCGGCCCTTGTCGTCGAACTTCGGTGGCGGATATTTCATGCGCACTTTGACTTCGTCGGCTGCCGTCCACTCGACTTCTTTTTGGACCGAAGCAAGTTCATAGATTTGGGCCGCCGCCTGAGCCATCTGATTCTGGGCATTGTAAACTCCCTGCGGATTCCTGGCCTGCATCAGGTTGATTTGGGCGTTGTAGTAATTCCGCAATTGCCCTTCATTGATCTTGACATAAGGGATGGTCAGCCTCAAACGGAGGGATTTTTTGTCCTCCACGACAGCCACGACAGTTGCCATTACCTTGGGTTGGCGCAGCATCTTTCTCTCGGCGGCATCCTTGTCGGTCTCTAAGCCTTTGAACTTGCCCTTCAGAGGGGGCAGTTTACCAGCCGGCATTTTTGGGGTGCTGTCTTTCTTGTCCGGCTCTTCTTTTTTGGCCGGCTCGTCGTTTTTAGCGTCTTTCTTGGCCGCTTCCGCCTTTTTGGCTGGCTCGTCTTTTTTCACGTCGGTCTTTTGGCCTTCATCTTTAGGTGAATCGGCCTTCTTGTCTTTGTCCTCGGCACCCAGAATCGGCAGGATCAGTAAGAAACTCATCAAGGCCAACGCGACGAGCCGTGATACCACTGGCATGGCCTTCTCCTCCACAGGTGTCCCCGCGCAGGGCATGGGAACGAAAAGCTACAAGTCCCTCGTTTGTCCTCGTCTAGTTTATCCGGTCCTTCCCAGCAGTACAAACAGAAAATCCTTGTCTCTGCCTCTAAAATAAATCCATGAACCGCATACTTTCTTCTGCCGCCTCTTTGACACTGACCGGCGACAATCTCACGCTCGCCGATGCCGGCCGCATTTTGCACGGCCAAATTGCCGAGTTACATGTAGCGCCGTCGGCTCGCCGCCGCGTCGAACAGGCCCGCCGCTGCTTGCACGATCTGCTCGCCCGCGGCGAGACACTTTACGGCGTCAACACCGGTTTCGGCAAACTTGCCAGCCAACGCATTGAAACGCATGAAGTGCTGGCCTTGCAGGAAAACCTGCTGCGCAGCCATGCTGTCGGCATGGGACCGTTTTTGAGTCTCGGCATCAGCCGGCTCGCTCTGGCCCTGCGCATTCAAGCGCTCATCAAGGGGCATTCGGGCGTGACGGTAGAATTGATCGATCAGCTTGTCGCGATGTACAACCGCGGCGTGGTGCCAGCCATCCCCGAGCAAGGCAGCGTCGGCGCCTCCGGCGACCTGGCGCCGCTGGCCCATCTGGCCCTTGTCGTCCTGGGCGAGGGCCACGCTTTTGTCGTTCGCAATAACCCGGCGGCGGACGCTGCCGGTTCGCCAAGCCGAACGCCGATCGGGCGGCGTCCGCTGTCGGGTGATACCCCCATGAGCGGCCGGGCCGCCTTGCGGCGTGTGCATCTGAAACCGTATCGACTGCAGGCCAAGGAAGGGTTGTCGCTCATCAACGGTACGCAGATCAGCACAGCCCTTCTGGCTGAGGCGCTGGTGCGTGCGGAGCAGTTGGTCCGCGTCGCCGACATTGCCGGGGCGATGACCGTGGAGGCGACCAAAAGTTCCCAGCGCCCTTTCGATCCGCGTCTCCAGGCCATCCGCCCGCATCCCGGCCAAGCCGCCTGCGCCGCCAACCTGCGCCGCCTGCTTGCCGATAGCGCCATCATGCAATCTCATGCGCATTGTTCCAAGGTGCAAGACGCCTATAGCATGCGTTGTATGCCGCAAGTCCACGGTACTCTGCGCGACGCCCTCGGATACATCACCGCTGTTGTGGAACGTGAGATGAACTCGGCTACCGATAATCCCCTGGTTTTTCCCGATAGCGGCGAGGTCCTTTCTGGAGGCAATTTCCATGCCCAGCCGATCGCCTTGGCTGCCGACCTGCTCTGCGCCGCCGTTACCGATCTCGGCAGCATCAGCGAGCGCCGCGTCGAAAATTTGGTCAATCCCGACCTGAGCGGCTTGCCCGGTTTTCTGACACCACACCCTGGACTCAACTCCGGCATGATGTTGGTGCAAGTCCTCGCCGCCGCCCTGGTCTCGGAAAACAAAACGCTGTCGTTCCCGGCCAGCGTCGATTCGATTCCGACCTCGGCCAACCGCGAGGACCACGTCTCGATGTCCACTGGTGCTGCCCGCAAGTGCCGTCAGGCGGTCACCAACGCTACGCGCATCCTGGCCTGCGAGTTGCTATGCGCCGCTCAAGGGCTGGAGTTTCATCACGGTTTGCGTCCCGGCCGCGGCGTCGAGGCGGCCTATCGCCACCTTCGGGAACATGTCCGACCCTTGGGACGTGATCGCACCCTGCACCGCGATCTCGAAGCCGTCGAACGCTTAATTTGTTCGGGCAGTTTGCTAATGGCAGTGGAAGATGTTTGTGGTAAGCTGGAATAATACGGGCGAGCGGGGTTGCGTCAACCTCCAGGTAGTTTTTTCCACTTCCTCCCTCCTTATGGGGGAGGGTTGGGGGTCTTTTC